>CAYOKH010000078.1:0-8265 GCA_964404505.1 uncultured Azoarcus sp. | reverse complement strand
TCACGTTGGTCGGCACGAATGCGGAAACGTCGCCCGCCTGGGTCTCGATCACCGGTAGTGCAGTCAGCGAGCCGGTCGTGCCCGTGACTTCGCCGTTGGTGAACTTCTCGACGTAGTTGGCATTGACCCGCGCCGCGCGTTCGAGCAGACGGGAGTGCAGGTAAAAGACGTCACCCGGGTACGCCTCGCGGCCCGGCGGACGGCGCAGCAGCAGCGAGATCTGGCGGTAGGCCCAGGCCTGCTTGGTCAGATCGTCATAAACGATCAGCGCGTCCTGGCCACGGTCGCGGAAGTACTCGCCCATGGTGCACCCGGCGTAGGCGGCGAGGTACTGCATTGCGGCAGATTCGGACGCCGGAGCCGCGACGACGATGGTATACTCCATCGCGCCATGCTCCTCGAGCTTGCGCACGACGTTGCTGATCGTCGAAGCCTTCTGACCGATCGCCACGTAGACGCAGAACATGTTCTGGCCCTTCTGATTGATGATCGTATCGACCGCGACCGCCGTCTTGCCGGTCTGGCGGTCGCCGATGATCAGCTCGCGCTGACCGCGGCCGATCGGCACCATTGCGTCCACCGACTTCAGACCGGTCTGCACCGGCTCGGAAACGGATTGACGCGCGATGACACCCGGCGCGACCTTCTCGATCTTGTCGGTCATCGCGGCGTTCACCGGACCCTTGCCGTCGATCGGCTGCCCGAGGGCATTGACCACGCGGCCGAGCAGTTCGGGACCCACCGGGACTTCGAGGATCCGGCTGGTTGCCTTGACCGTGTCACCCTCGGTGATGTGCTCGTAGTCGCCGAGAATGACCACGCCCACCGAATCACGTTCGAGGTTGAGCGCGAGGCCGAAGGTGTTGCCGGGAAACTCCAGCATTTCACCCTGCATGGCGTCGGCCAGACCATGAACACGGCAGATGCCGTCCGTAACCGACACCACCGTGCCTTCATTGCGCGACGCGGCAGCGAGCTGCAGGTTCTGGATCCGGCTCTTGATCAGGTCACTGATTTCAGAGGGGTTGAGTTGCATGTATGTAGGCTCCTAGTTCTTAAGCGCAGCGGCCATGTTCGCGAGCTTGCCGCGGACCGAGGCGTCGATCACTTCGTCCCCGACGGCAATCCTGACTCCGCCGATGAGTTCGGGGTCGAGACGCACGTTGATGGTGAGCTTCGCTCTGAATCGCGCCTCGAGGTCGGCCTTGAGGTTTGCCAGGCTTGCGTCGTCGATCGGAAAGGCAGAAGCGATGTCGGCCTCCATGACGCCCTCATGTTCGTTCTTTCGCTCGACGAACAGATCGCGGATCTCGGGAAGCACCTTCAGGCGTTCGTTCTCGACAAGAATGCGCACGAAGTTGCGCTGATCCCGATCGAGCGTCGCGCCCGCGACCTCCACGATCAGGCCATCGATCTGGTCGTCGCTCAGTCTGGGATCGCCGACGCATGCCTGAACCGCCGGATCGCCAACAATCACGGCCAGCTTGTCCAGTGCGTCCGACCAGGACCCCAGCGCACCGGCCCCCCTGGCCAGCTCGAAGGCGGCATCGGCATAGGGGCGCGCGATGGTGACGTTCTCGGCCATGCTATTGAAGTTCCTGTTTCAGATTGGCAAGCAGATCGTTGTGCACCTTGGCATCGATCTCACGCCGCAGGATCCTCTCGGCACCGGCGACGGCGAGGAGGGCGACCTGATCACGGAGGTCTTCCTTCGCACGTTGGGCTGCCGTTGCGGCCTCGCCTTCGGCCGCTTCACGGGCCTGGGCGATGATGCGGCTGGCTTCGCCCCGGGCGTCCTCGAGAATCCTGGCCGCCTGCTTCTCCGCATTGGCACGCACATCACCGGCGGATTCGCGCGCCTTGCGCATCTCGTCGACGACTTTCTTCTCGGCAAGTGCGAGATCGGCCTTGGCCTTGTCCGCAGCTGCCAGCCCGTCGGCGATCTTGCCCGCACGCTCATCGAGTGCCTTCATGATCGGTGGCCACACGAACTTCATCGTGAACCAGCCGAGAATGAAGAACACAACGATCTGGGCTATCAGGGTTGCGTTCAAATTCACTGTTGTTGGCCCTCGGTTGTGTTGGAGGTCCGGACGGTCAGAGAACGAACGGGTTGGCGAATGCGAACATCATGGCAATACCGACACCGATCAGGAAGGCGGCGTCGATCAGGCCGGCGAGCAGGAACATCTTGGTCTGCAGGGCATTCATGAGCTCGGGCTGACGGGCAGAGGCTTCGAGGTATTTGCTCCCCATGATGCCGATACCGATACAAGCACCGATGGCACCCAGACCGATGATCAGACCCGAGGCCAGCGCTACGAAACCCAATACGTTTTCCATGACGACTCCTTGAAGTGAAGGTGACTAAGTTAAAGCCTGCAATGATACCGAAGTTCAGTGACCCTCATGCGCCTGGCCGACATAGACGAGGGTCAGCATCATGAAGATGAAGGCCTGAAGGGTGATGATCAGAACGTGGAAAATGGCCCACGCAGTTCCCGCGATCAGATGCCCGGCGAAACCGAACACGCTCGCCGTGCCGCCGAGCAGCGCAATCAGGATGAACAGCAACTCCCCTGCATACATGTTTCCGAACAGACGCATCCCGTGCGAGACGGTCTTGGCCAGGAACTCGATCATCTGCATCAGGAAATTGAACGGCCACAGAACGGGGTGGTTGCCGAATGGTGCGGTGAAGAGTTCATGCACCCATCCGCCGAAACCCTTGATCTTGATGTTGTAGTAGACACACAGCAGCAGCACCCCGGACGACATGCCGAGCGTGATGTTCAGGTCGGCGGTGGCCACTACGCGCTGATACGCATGGGCCGGATCGCCGCCACCCGCCGCTACCATGCCTTCCCAGATGCGCGGCAACAGGTCCACCGGAATCAGGTCCATGAAGTTCATCAGGAAGATCCAGACGAACACGGTCAGCGCGAGCGGCGCGACGAAACGGCGGGACTCGGCGCTATGCACGATGCCCTTGGCCTGATCGGCGACCATCTCCACCATCATCTCGACAAAGCCCTGAAAACGCCCGGGAACCCCGGACGTGGCCCGACTTGCGGCACGCCACAGGATGAACACCGTCAGCAGGCCCAGCACAATGGACCAGAACATCGAATCGAGGTTGATGATGCTCCAGTCGACGACGTCCTCCTGTGCGTGACCGGTGGTGTTGAAGTGCGTCAAGTGATGGATGACGTACTCGGAAGCGGTGGGAGCGTGCCCTTCAGCCATGATCAGTTCTTCGCCAAAAATGCAAACAGATTCGCCTTAAGCGCCAGAATCAGGCCGATGAAGAGGGCCCCCCAGTGAAGGTGGTCGTATACCGCCTGAATCAGCACCAACAATCCCACAATCGTCGCGACCTTGATGAACTCGCCGACGAAGAAGGCCGCCACGGACACCGTCCCGGACCGCTGCGAGCCGAGGCTGAGCCGGAGCGCGAACAACGCATTCGGCACGACGCACACCATTCCCGCGAGCGCCGCCGAAATCGCCCCGTGCAGCCCGAAAAAAACGGCCGCGATGGCCGTTGCTACGATGGTCGCGCCGAACTGCAGGAAAACCACTCTGTACATGGGTCCGCGGGCGCGCTGCGGGTGATGCGCCGACTGCCTGAAAGTGCGGCAATGGTAGGGGTTAACCTGCACGAAGTCAAATCCGTATCGCAGTGCAACAAGGAATTTTGCGGAAGTCATGCATCTTATATATGAGTATCTTCTCATGCGTTCGTCGATGTCGAATATCGCCCTCCCGGGTGTCACGGATTCCGCGCTGCCACGCAGCGCGATTTCAGGCTTTCGGGGTACATTGGGCGCTGTTGCCGCAACGGATCGCGAGATGATCAGGACGACGAAGGCGGGTCGCAGGGAGATTTTCGGCTGGAGCATGTTCGATTTCGCCAACCAGGCGTACACGCTCCTCATCATCACGGTGGTTTTCGGCGACCTGTACAGCCGGATCATCGTCGCCGACGCGCCCGACTACAGACTCGGGAACCTGCTCTGGAGCCTGGCACTGTGCCTGAGCTATTTCCTGGTCGTGATCAGCGCACCGTTGCTCGGCGCGATCATGGACTATGCACGGGCGAAGAAACGCCTTCTCTTCATCAGCTACATCCTCACCGTGATCACGACCGCGCTGCTGTATTTCGTCGAACCCGGCTGGATCTGGCTCGGTTTCATCCTCATCGTGATCTCGAACACGGCGTATTCGGCCGGCGAGTCCTTCATTGCCAGCTTTTTGCCGTTCCTCGGCGGACCCGAGGAGCAGGGCCGGATTTCCGGGATGGGTTGGGCACTGGGATACGCGGGCGGGCTGGTCGCGGCGGGCTTCGCCTTGCTGGTGCTGGGCGAGGTCAGTGCGGAGAATTTCGGGCGCATCCGGTGGGTCGGGCCCTTTGCAGCGGTGTTCTTCCTTCTGGCTGCGATCCCCACGTTCCTGTGGGTGCGAGAGCCGTTGATCGGCCAGCGACGGGCGCTGAGCCCGGCGTTTCTCGCCACCGGCTACGCCAGGCTGCGCGAGTCCCTTCATTCGGTGAGCCGCTTCCCGGACCTCTCCCGCGTATTCCTGTCGATTCTCTTTGCGATGGCCGGGGTGTACGTCATCGTCGCCTTCTCGTTCATCTACGGCGCCCAGGTGATCGGCTGGAGCGAGGCGACGCGCAACCTGATGTTCATCGTGGTCCAGGTCACGGCACTGGTCGGTGCCCTGTTGTTCGGCTGGTTGCATGGCGTTCTGGGAGGGCGCCTGACCTATGCACTGACCCTGCTCCTGTGGATCGTGGCGATTCTGGCGATCTACTTCATTCAGGAACTGACCGGCTGGCTGAACGCGCGTCTTGCGGCACGGCTCGCGGTGGAGCACACCTTTCTCTTCGCCGGCCTGCTGTCCGGCCTCAGCCTGGGCTCCAGCCAGTCGGTCGGCCGGGCGCTGGTGGGCATGTTCTCGCCCGAGAGCCGGGCCGCTGAAATGTTCGGTTTCTGGGGATTGTTCTCGAAGCTCGCGGCAATCTTCGGCCTGTTTGCGGTCGGCCTGCTTCAGCTCGTCTTCGGACTCCAGGGAGCGGTACTCTTCTGCATCGTGCTTTTCGCGCTGGCGCTCGTCCCGCTGGCAACGATCGATGAAGCTCGCGGGCTCGAGGCGGCGCGCAAGGCAGCGGGCTGAACGTACGGCGCCTGCCGCCACTCAGCGAAGGCGCGAGAGCAGGCTGTCGAGCTGGTCAAGGTCACCGAAGCGGATGCTGAGCTGGCCCGCTCCCTTGCGGTTCGCGCGTATCTTCACCGTCGCGCCAAGCGCATCGGCGATTTCCTCTTCCAGGCGCAGCAGGTCGCGGTCGGGTTCGCTGCCCGGTCTGTGCTGACGGGGGTTGAGCATCCTGTGCACGAGGCGCTCGGTCTCGCGCACGGAGAAACCCCGCGCAGCGACGTGATTCGCGACCTGGATCTGGCTCGCGGGATCGAGCGCGAGCACCGCGCGCGCATGACCCATGTCGATGTCTCCCGCCATCAGCAATTCCTGCACCGGCTGGGCAAGGTTAAGCAGGCGCAGCAGGTTGGTCGCCGCCGGACGCGAGCGCCCTACCGCATCGGCTGCCTGCTGGTGGGTCATACCGAACTCGTCGATCAGTCGCTGAATGCCCCCCGCCTCTTCGAGCGGGTTGAGATTCTCGCGCTGTATGTTCTCGATCAGCGACATCGCCAGCGCCGCCTCGTCCGGGATCTCGCGGACCAGGCAGGGCACCGCCTCCAGGTCGGCAAGCTGCGCCGCGCGCCAGCGTCGCTCTCCGGCGATGATCTCGAAGCGGTCGCGCCCGACCGGCCGCACGAGCACCGGCTGCATTACCCCCTGGGCCCTGATCGATGCCGCCAGTTCCTCGAGCGAGCCCGGGTCCATGCGCGTGCGCGGCTGGTACTTTCCCGGCTGCAGCCACGCGACCGGCAGCGCCTGCAGCGCGCCGTTGTGCCCTTCTTCTTCGGAGTTTCCGGCGAGCAGCGCATCCAGGCCGCGGCCGAGGCCTTTGAGTTTTGGTGGTGTCATGGCGATAGTCGGACCAGGGGTCAGAGCGCCTTCACGCGCTGGATCATCTCTTCAGCGAAGGCCATGTAGGCCTGCGCGCCTTTCGCATTGCGGTCGAACACCACGCCGGGCATGCCGTGGCTGGGGGCTTCGGCGAGCCGCACGTTGCGCGGCACGATGGCGCGGAACACCTTCTCCCCGAAATGGCTCTCGAGCTGCGCGGACACCTGCTGCTGGAGCGTCATGCGTGCATCGTACATTACCCGCAGCAGCCCGATGATCTTCAGGTCGCGATTCAGGTTCGCATGGACCTTCTTGATCGTGTTGACCAGGTCCGAAAGACCTTCCAGCGCGAAATATTCGCATTGCATGGGTATGATGACGCCGTCGGCCGCGCACAGGCCGTTGAGCGTCAGCATCGACAGCGACGGCGGGCAGTCGATGAGCACGAAGTCATAGTCGGCCTCGTACGCCCTGAGTGCGTCCCGCAGTCGGTTCTCGCGCCGCTCCAGATCGACCAGTTCCACCTCTGCCCCAGCCAGATCGCGGTTGGCCGGAAGCACGTCATAGCCGCCACTCGGCGATGCCATGCTGACCCGGCCAAGCGGGGCCAGGCCGACGAGGAGGTGATACACCGAGCTTTGCAGCTTGCGCTTGTCGACCCCGCTACCCATCGTGGCATTGCCCTGGGGGTCGAGATCGACGAGCAGCGTCCGCTGGCCGGCGCCGTGAAGCGCGGCGGCCAGGTTCACGCAGGTGGTGGTCTTGCCCACGCCGCCTTTCTGATTGGCAACACAGAAGATACGGGCCATTCAATTGGATTCCGCAGTGAGAATGATCAGATGTCTTTCGGCGTCGAGACCGGGGACTGCCAGGCGATGCGCCTCGATCAAGCGGACGCCGTCGCCCAGGCGTTCGAGCTCGGCACGAGGATACACGCCTTTCATCGCAAGAAAGCGCCCGCAAGGCTTCAGCAGATGCCGCGTCACGGCGACGAACTCCGACAGTTCCGTGAATGCACGCGAGATAACGGCGTCGAACGGGTCATCGACGCGTACGTTCTCGACCCGCTCGTTGAGCACCGCAAGATTCGCCAGTCCGAGCTCGATCCGTACCTGCTGCTGGAAGCTGGCCTTCTTGCTCACCGCCTCGATCGAGCTCACCTCGAGGTCCGTACGCGCGATCGCGAGCGGAATGCCGGGCAGGCCACCGCCCGAGCCGACATCGGCAAGGGTGCGCACATCGCCCAGATACGGGAGCACCGCGAGCGAGTCGAGCAGATGATGGGTGACCGCCTGTTCGGGATCCCGAATGGCAGTCAGATTATAGACCCGGTTCCATTTGAGGAGCAGTGCCGAAAACGCAAGCAGGCGGTCGCGCGCCTGACCGGACAGATCAAGGCCGAGGGCCGCTAGGCCTTGATCGAGAATCGGCCTGCTCATGCGCTCTTCTGATGTCCCTGGTCATCTGTGCCACGCATCAGGTCGCGACGCTTGAGCCAGACCAGAAGCAGGGACACCGCCGCCGGTGTGACCCCCTGTATGCGCCCCGCCTGGCCGATGGTTTCCGGCCGGTGCTGGTTGAGTTTCTGCTGCACTTCCCTCGACAGTCCGCGCACCTCGCCGTAGTCGAATCCGGTCGGAAGAGGCGTCGACTCGGCCGACAGCTGTCGCGCCACCTCGTCCTGCTGACGATCGATGTAACCCTGGTATTTGGCGGCAATCTCGATCTGCTCGATCACCTGCGGGTCGGTCTCGGGATCGGTCGGCGCGCCGGGCAGCGTCATCAACCCGGCGTATGTCGTATCGGGACGGCGCAGCAGATCGAAGAAGCGATACTCTCGCTCCAGTGCCTTGCCGACCACGCGCTCCGCCTCGACAGCGGGAATCCGTTCCGGATGAGCCCAGGCCGCCCTGAGCCGTCCCGTCTCGCGCTCAATCGCCTCGCGTTTGGTGCAGAAGGCGGCCCAGCGCACGTCGTCCACGAGTCCGAGCTCGCGCCCCTTCGCGGTCAGGCGCAGGTCCGCATTGTCCTCGCGCAACTGCAGTCGATACTCCGCACGCGAAGTGAACATGCGGTAGGGCTCGGAAACCCCGCGCGTGACCAGGTCGTCCACCAGCACGCCGAGGTAGGCTTCGTCACGGCGCGGGCACCAGGGCGCACGGCCCTGTACCTGCAGCGCCGCGTTTGCACCGGCGAGCAGGCCCTGCGCCGCGGCCTCCTCGTAACCGGTGG
>CAYOKH010000077.1:0-8401 GCA_964404505.1 uncultured Azoarcus sp. | reverse complement strand
AGCTGATAGCCGGTGACGATGATCTCGTCGATGATTGAGTGTTCCTCGCTGGATTGCGCCGAGGCCGATGCTGCGGCCAGAGCCAGGGCCGCACACCCTACCATCCCAATTCCGCTCGGCGGTTGCCTCAAAACAGACGTTGTTATGAATTGCATCGGCGTACGGGTGGCCATGGAACACTCCTCCACATTGCTCAACGTTCTTTAGAATCTACTCCGGCATGGACAAGAACCACGCACATACCCGACGCCTCGCATCGGATTGAGTGCCTGATACCAGGCGATATCGATGCAAAACCGCTGGGGCCAAGTTCGGCGATCTTGCCTTCCGTTTCCACAACGAAAGTCCCTGCTAACACCAGGAATCTGACCTCATGGTCGTTCACTTGATCCTGGAGGGCCGCGCGTGCAGGCCAGCGCATCAGCAAACCGGCGTCGACAGACCGGGAGCTATTCCATAGCACGGCGTGATGAGCGTTCGCAGGATCAGTGACCGACTCCCATGGAATTTCAGCAGTTATGTATGCCTCAAACGCCGCTGGCTTCTCGCCAGCCACGCCAGACGCACATATGACGAACACCACGGCAATGAGAGATAGCGGCCACCTCATAGCCTGCCTCCCCGGTCTGGCACGTGACGCGGAAACTCCCAACGGCCGACGTTGTCCCGAACCCAGTCGTAGTACCAGCCCACTCCGGGATCATCTGCGGTACCGTAACCTCCCATTTCGGCGTGCGGTGCGGTGCCGCTTCCTCCGGTTACTCCCTGAATGAAGCCGGCATGCAGAAAGAACCCTGCATTCGGGGTCTGCTTGTACGTTTCGAGCCAGCCGATCTGTTCATCGATCGACTCGGCGGTGTACACCCCATCTGTATCGTAGTTATCCCGCTTGTGTGATTCGATGTTGATGGTGTACCCGGACGCCGGAATCGGCATGGTCTTCTGAATGATGTTCAGGTCGGCACCGGGAAAGTGGGGAGCGGTGCCGCTATCCATCGTGGCACATACACCTGCAGGCACCTCTGCATTTGCTGTCCTGAACCACTGGTGGAGCTGCGACTTCTTCCGCTCGCCGTCTGGTTCTCTGAATAGCTCGGGCGTGACCCGACGATGGCTGTATTCGTGCATCAAGTCGACGAAAACATTACGCAATCCACGCTCCTCGAGGAATCGTCCGGTTTCCAGGAGTGCACGCTCATACGCAGACATACCGTCGAGATTGGCAACATTGCGCGGCGTAAAAATGCCCACTCCGACGACCATGTCTCGCTTGTTGGCTTCGCGAATCAACCACTCGAGTCGTGCGGCGAACTCCGGTCTGAGACGGCCATCGGCGTAGAACCCGTTTCGCGCAGCCCATTCGTCGGGCCAGCCCGTATTGCTGCCCATAATGTAGACCGCGATCGCATTGATTCCGTGTTCTGCCATGTTGTCCAGGTTTCTGACGAAACGCTCGGTTACCGCCTGGCTCATTAGTCCATTGCCGGCACGAATTCCCCAGATATCGATCGCCTGGTCATCAAGGTATGCACGGTCGTCGCGAATCTCAAACTTCCGGGTAGGCTCATGCTCGGCAGCCATCGCATCAAGGCTAGAGACCGGCATCGACATGGCGGCCAAAGCAAGTAAGACGAGCAATGCAGCAAACATCACTCAACGCCTGGGTAAAATCGGATCCATGATGATGACCTGATCTTCTGAGCGGTAAAGGTGCTTGTTGTCGCTGACTGATTTCCACGCAGGATCTTTTCGGAGACCGTCACGCACCGCTTCTTTCACGTTGTCGCGACGCGCCAATGCCGAGATATCCGCATATTCGTAAAGGAACACGGCGTCCCACGGCGTGCCTGTAACGTGTTGGTTGATGTAGACACCCCACCACGAGAGGACACCTTCAGCGAGCCAACCGTCATTTTGTGGCTGCACATAGGCATCGAAATATTGCTTGTACTGCGGCTTTCCTTGATGGAAGTGATAGGGAATCCACAGATATACTGCCTTGCTCAGATCTCTAGTGGCTGAAGGCCCTCCATTCCACACTAGATCGGCGACATAACTGGTCACAGGCACACATAGCTCGTGCGCACTTTCCGCTAATCCCGCCGGCATGGTCTGCTCAACTGCTTTCCATTTGGCGCTGTCCGCGTATTTTTCAAAGTCGAGCCGCACCAACATATCCGGCGCCGTATCGCCGACATTTACGAACGAACTGAACAGGACCAGGTAATCCTTGTAGACGCCCTGTTGCTTCCAGGTTTCGAACTGCTGGATACCAGGCCCGACCATATGCTTTCGAAACGCGGCCTTTTTCTTTGGCTCACACTGGTAGGTGATAAAGAGACTCATTGGGCCCTCGCCAAATTGCTGCGCAGCGAGAGGAGTGGAAATCAATGCGAGGCCAAGCATTGCAACAATGATTGTCGCAGTGGCATGAATCGGCTTTCGGACCTGGAGGGTCTTAATCAGATTCTGTAGCTGGAATCGCTTCATCGTTAATCTCCATAAAAAAACATTTTGCCGATCGTAGGCGGTCACGCGATCGGGATCAGTCCGATCATTGCCGCGAACCCCATCAGGATGAGTGAGAAAATCCACATCGGCATGAACGAATAACGCAGGTGCATGCCGATTTCGAGCCTGGCGAGACCAAGGCCAAGCCACAGTGCAGGCGAAAACGGGCTGAGAAATGTACCGATGACGTTTCCGATGACCAACGAATACGCTGTTGTCGTCGTCGACACGCCGTGCGGGGAGACGATCTGCTCGACCACGGGCAGCAAGGCGAAGTAGTAGGCATCCGTGCTCAGCAACAAGTCCAGTGGCAGGCCGAAAAAACCGACCACCAGGTGCAGGTGGGGGACAACGCCGGCGGGCAGCACCAGCACCATGTCCGCGGCGATCGATCGCAGCATGCCAGTGCCGTTGAGAATACCGAGCAGCGAGCCGGCCGAGAGAATGATCGCGCCCATCAGCAGCGCGTTTGGCGCGTGTGCATTCATCCTGGCCATCTGATCGGGCACTGACGGGTAGTTGATCACCACTGCCACCGCCAGGCCAATCATGAACACGTAAGCCGCGGGCATCAGGCCGGAGACGAGCGCGCCGAGAACGCATAGCAGGATCGCCAGGTTCACCCAAATCAGCTTCGGTCGGGCAAGTGTCGGGTCGCCGGTGTTCGTCAGTGACACAGCGGTCCCACCCTCGCCCGAGGGCCGCCACATCCCGCCGGCGTGAATGCGACTGCGCTCACGCATACCCAAACCTGCGGCGAAGGCGACGAGCAGGACCGCGCCGGCGATCTGCACGGGAATCAACGGGTACCACAGCGCCACGGGCTCGAGCTCCAGCACGGCGGCCGTGCGGCCGAGCGGCCCAGCCCAAGGCAGCAGGTTGAAGATGCCGGCACCCGTGGCCAGCAACATCATCATCAGGTAGGGATTCATACCCAGGCGGTGATACAGCGGTAGCAGCGCCGGGATTGTCAGCAGGAAGGTCGTAGCTCCCGCGCCATCGAGATGAGCGATCATGCCGATTACGGCGGTGCCGATGGCTACAGAAACGACACTGCCACCCGACACTTTCACCAGGAAGTTGACCATCGGCTTGAACAGGCCTGCGTCCTGGAGCACGCCAAAGAACGAGATCGCGAAAATGAACATCGCCGCGACATGCGCCACGGAGCCCAGGCCGGTCGCAAAATATTCGCCGATTTCCTCGAAGCTGAAGCCCGCCACCAGCGCACCAACAAACGGGACGAGTGTCAGCGCGACCACTGGCGCCACCTTGCGCGACACCAGCAACACGATGATCGTCAGGACGGTTGCCAGTCCGACTGCAGATAGCACGACCCCAACCTCCTCTCAACGCGATAGCGCCGCGGCCGATTGCAACCGCCATTGCCACGAGTTGGTGAATCTTCATGATTTCTCTCGTCAGTTTGCAGCAGTGACTGGTTCCCCGGTCGATGCCGGCATTGGACTGTGCTGGAAACCACGCTAGCAGGCGTTGCTGTCACCAAGCTGACATTGCGCTGCAATAATCAGCGCGATCAGTCGGTCGCCGGGCGGGGTTCGCGGGCCTGGGTGAGATTGCGCCAGGCAAGGAGCAGTCGGCTTTGCTTTTGCTGGTCGCGATACGCGAGCAGTCCCGGCCCGAGCGGAATCGGCCGCAGAAGGCCGACCTGGGCATCGGCCATGCCCAAGCGCGAGTAAGGTCCGGTCATGTCCTCGCGGATCGCGCTGAGCCCGCCCTGGCGGGCGAGCGTGCCCTGTCCCCTTCGAGAGAGCAGGTAATCAAGAAAGGCCTGCGCTGCGTCCGGGTTCGGGGCGCTGCGGGGAATCACCGCCGTTCGTGAGACCACGAGCGTGTATTCCGTCGGGTGTACGATCGTCAGCTCGGCACCCGCGTCCACGCGCGAGCGCGCATAGGAGCCGAGCAGGTTGTATCCCACCAGAAGATCGCCGCGCTCGATCAGCGACAAGAGCGTCGAGGTGTTCTCCTCGAGCCTGACTCCCACGTCGCCGAAGGCCTCCGTCAACAGGCGGAAGTCGCTGTATTGCCGGTCATCCTGTGAGGCCAGCAGATAACCCACGCCACTAAGCGTAATGTCGTAGGTCCCGACCTTACCGTGCCAGAACTCCCTGTCAGCTTTTAGCGTATCGAGCAGCTCGGCGCGGGACTGCGGTACCGGGCGTTCAGCGGCAATACGCGCATTGAATACCATGACCGCTGGTTCGAAGGTAAAGCCAAAGGCCTCGTTTCGCCACCGTGCCCATGCCGGCAGCGCCGCCGCATGTTCCGTGGCGTAGCTTCGCGCGTAGCCGTCATTGACCAGCTTCGTCTGCAGGTCCATCGACGAACTCAGTAACAGGTCGGCGCCCGGTTGCCCCAGCTCGACCTCAGCCAGGAATCGCTCGTACTGCGGCCGACCCTCGATCTCGATATAGACGACCTCGATGTCTGCATGGACTTCGCCGAAATCCGCGATCACCGGTGCAAAGGCCGTGGAGTCGGTCGTGCTGTAGATCGTCAGCACACCGGAGGGCGGCGCCAGCGAAGATGTCCGTCCCATCAGTGTAATGGTCACAACGCCGACGAGTATCGAGAGTCCAAGGACCGTGAGAACCAGTGTCCAGTAACGGGGAAGCGCCCCTCTCATGGAAGGCGATCCGGTACCAGGCATTCCACGATCAGGCCGCCACCATCGCGCTTGTGCAGTAGCACACGACCACCGTGCGTCCCGATCGCTTGCCTGACGATGGCTAAGCCAAGACCGGCTCCCGCCACCCGATCATCGCCGCGCGCGAAGCGCTCGAAGATTCGCGCCTCGTGCTCGGCCTCAATCCCTGGCCCGTGATCGAGAACGCGCAGCGAGTACACACCCGCGTGCTCGTCGAGGATGACATCCACGCCCTGCGCGACACCGTCTCCGTGGAGCATGGCGTTGTCGATCACGTTTTTGATCGCCTCGCGCAACATCAACGAATCGCCATGGACATGTGCGCGATTGACCCTGCACTCGAAGCTGATGGCGTGGTGGTCGGTGATCGATACAGATTCCTGGATGGCCTCCGTGACTGTCTTGACCAGGTCCACGGTGTCGAAATGCATGACGTGGGAGCGATGCATCACTGCCGCGTCACTGAGCAACTGATTGACGAGGCGCGTAAGCCGCGACGCGCTTCGGTCGATAGTCTCCAGGCTGCGCCGGATCTCCTCCGGGTCATCGTCCGCAGCGGCCTGCACCTGTGCCCGCAGTGCGGCCAGCGGCGTGCGGACCTGGTGGGCGGCATCGGCGACAAAGGCACGCAGCATGTCGATGGTTCCACCGAGCCTGCGCATAAAATCATTCAGCGCGAAGATGAGCGGCTGGATTTCCGTCGGCGCCGGCGCGCCCAACGGTTGCAGATCCGAGGGCTTGCGGGCCTCAATGTCCCTGCGCAAGCGGTCGAGCGGACGCAACGCTCCCCCAATGCCAAACCACACCAGCGTAAGCGCCGCCAAGGTCACTAGTGCAATCGGCATCAGGGTGCTGACGACCAGTTCGCGCACCAACGCGTCGCGCGCCCGGCGCGTATGCCCCACTTGTACAACGATCGACCCGCTGACGCCGGGCTGGGCAATTTCGCGAGACAGCCGCGCGAACCTCGCCATTTCGCCACGATACGGCGCATCAAAATAGCCGAACTCGCCCGTGCCGTTTCCCGTGGTGACCTCGATACCCGCCATGTAGGGGAGACCTTCGTATCCGGTGACTGTCGCACCGTCGGGCCCGGATACCTGGTAGAACACGCGGTCGTCAGGTGCCGCGCCAAGCATGTCAAGCGCTGCATAAGGGACATCGACGAGCACGGAACCCGCGGCGATGGAAATAGTCTCAGCGATCGACATTGCAGAGGCCGCCAGAAGTCGATCGAAGGAACGGTCCGCGGCGGTTCGTCCATAGAGGTTGGATGCAATATAGAGCACGAACATGCCCGCGATGAACAGCGATCCGACCAATGCCAAGAGGCGAAACCGCAGCGAAAGCATGCTACCCGCTGCCATCGTCAGGAGGCTCGGCGCGATAACCCTGCCCGCGGATAGTGCGAATCACGAGCGCCTGGCCAAGCCTTTTGCGCAGACGACCGACATAGAGCTCAATGGCATTCGAGCTGAGGTCTTCATCGAAGTCCGAGAGGTGAGAGGAAAGCCCATCCTTGCTGAAGATCCGACCCAGGTTCGTGACGAAAATCTCCAGCAGTCGGAATTCCCGGTTTGGCAGTTCGACCGGTGTATCGTCTACCCACACAAGCTTGGCGGCCTGATCGACCTTGAGTGAACCCGCGTGGATGAAGTTGGAGGCGATCCCCTGCGAGCGCCTGAGCAGCGCGCGGCACCGTGCATCGAACTCGCGAAAATCGAATGGCTTGGGCAGGTAGTCGTCCGCGCCGAGGTCCAGAGCGCCTACCCGGTCCTGGATGTTCGACCGCGCCGTGAGCATCAAGACGGGCGTCTTGCATCCCCGGCGACGCATTCCCTGGAGCACAGCGAAGCCGTCCATCTTGGGCAGGCCGATGTCGAGCACGATGACATCGTACTCCTGGTAGCGCAGTACGCCGTCCGCGCCCTCGCCGGTGTTCTGCCAGTCGATGCCATGGCCGTCGCGACGCAGTCGTTTGACAATGGCCTCGCCGAGATCCTTGTCGTCTTCCACCAGTAGGATGCGCACGCTGAAAATCCATCGGAAACTCCCGAACGATAGTACCGCGACGACCCAGGCCAGGAAATTCCAGACCTCCCGGTCGGGCCCTAGGGGACAGGGGCGGGAACGTGGAATCCTGGATCCGTCGGGGGGCGAGTCAGGTTGCCCAGCTTCCCAGGATCCCAGCGTCCCACCGTCCGCCGGGGCCGCCGTCCAGCCCCCAGTATGGGGACACCAAGGGATTCCAATCCCTTCGCCTCCCGCCATGCGGACATCGGTCGCTGAGTCTCAATGAGATCAGGCCCCAGGGGGCGCAGCGGCGGGAACCTGGAATCCTGGCATCGCCGCCGGAAGGTGCGCCTCTAGATGTCGATCGCCGTGCGCGCCCGCGCTTAGGCCTCTTGCACTTGACCCACCATGCTCGGCGTCGTCTGAGAACTCTTGATCGCCTGTAGCGCGTCGTTCATCTTGAACATCACGATCAGCAGCTCGCACCAGATGCGCGCGAAGAACGCGTCGATCACCATTCCGACCAGACCCCCGAGGAACGACTGCGTGAACATCGTGCCGATGCCTCCGAGCACGATGACCACCAGCAGCAGCCAGTAGAGGAACGTGATCACTCTCGGTTTGATCATCTGGTCGAAGAACAGGAAGTCTTTCGGCTCAATCGTTTACCACCCCTTGTTTGTTTTCGTTTGTGCTTCGAGGCTGACGTCGTCCCACTTTTGCCGGCAGTTTAGAATTGGACTTAGCTCGTAACGGTGCTTCGTTAGCGTGATCCAGGATCCGACACGCCCAGCATGGATCAGTCTGGCCAAGTTCGGCCCGTTCGGACGATGCTCGGGCAATTTCGGACCGGACTCGGCCCAAGTTCGTACGGGTCAGCCGGGCGGGGTGCCTAAGCCGTTGAACGGGATACACTAGGGGACCCAGCATCCCTTCGCCTCAAAGCCGAGGTTCGGGCGGTAGTTCGGACGGCGGTTCGGACGGGAGAGACACTCTCTGAGGGGACCGAAAAACCCCTTAAGTTTCTTCCATTTTCTGCCGAAAACACAAGCACTTACTGGTCCTCATAATCCCTTGGTTCCAGGTTCGAGTCCTGGCGGGCCCACCATGGTTTTCAAGGACTTACGCGGAGTTATGGCGGGAGGCGAAGGGATTGGAATCCCTTGGTGTCTCCCATAGGTGGGTGCCCGAGCGGGGCTCTGAGGCGGC
>CAYOKH010000076.1:0-8825 GCA_964404505.1 uncultured Azoarcus sp. | reverse complement strand
CTGCTTGCCCTTGATCATGTCGGCCAGCGACTTGAGCGGACGCTTGTTGGCGCCCGTCATCGCCTTGCCGCGTCGCCCGTTGTCGAGCAGGGAATCCACCGCCTCCTGGAGCATGCGCTTCTCGTTGCGGCAGATGATCTCCGGGGCCTTGAGCTCGAGCAGACGCTTTAGACGATTGTTGCGGTTGATCACGCGCCGATAGAGGTCATTCAGGTCGGAAGTCGCGAAACGCCCCCCGTCGAGCGGAACCAGCGGGCGCAGATCCGGGGGAAGTACCGGCAGGACTTCGAGAATCATCCATTCCGGCTTGATGCCGGATGACTGGAAGGCCTCGAGGACCTTGAGGCGCTTGGAGAACTTCTTCACCTTGGCTTCGGAACCAGTCGTCTCGAGCTCGCCGCGAAGCTTCTCGACTTCGAGATTCAGGTCGAGCGTGCGCAGCAGTTCGCGAATGCCCTCGGCGCCCATTGCCGCGTCGAAGTCGTCGCCGTACTCCTCGACCTTGGCGAGATAGTCGTCCTCGGTGAGCAACTGGCCGCGCGTCAGGGGCGTCAGGCCCGGTTCTACGACAACGAAGGCCTCGAAGTACAGAACCCGCTCGATATCGCGAAGGGTCATGTCGAGAACCATGCCCAGACGGCTCGGGAGGCTCTTCAGGAACCAGATGTGCGCAACGGGACTTGCAAGCTCTATATGGCCCATGCGCTCGCGGCGCACCTTCGACAACGTCACCTCGACGCCGCATTTTTCACAGATGACGCCCCGGTGCTTGAGGCGCTTGTACTTGCCGCAAAGGCATTCGTAGTCCTTGACCGGGCCGAAGATCTTGGCGCAGAACAGACCGTCACGTTCGGGCTTGAAGGTCCGGTAGTTGATCGTCTCCGGCTTCTTGACTTCACCGTACGACCAGGAGCGGATCTTGTCGGGTGAAGCGAGTCCGACCGTAATCGCGTCGAACTCGTTCTCGTTGGGCAGGGTTTGCTTGAACAGGTCAGCGAGCAGGCTTTTCATGTATCACTCCATCCGGGTAGGCGTTGGGGGCTCTCACCCGGGTCAAAGGCTTTCCAAATCGATGTCGATGGCAAGCGAACGGATTTCCTTCACCAGCACGTTGAAGGACTCGGGCATGCCCGCATCGATCTTGTGCTCGCCCTTGACGATGTTTTCGTAGACCTTCGTCCGTCCGGTGACATCGTCCGACTTGACGGTAAGCATCTCCTGCAGCGTGTATGCGGCACCGTAGGCTTCGAGGGCCCACACTTCCATCTCCCCGAATCGCTGGCCACCGAACTGCGCCTTGCCGCCCAGCGGTTGCTGCGTCACGAGCGAGTAGGGACCGGTGGAGCGGGCGTGCATCTTGTCGTCGACGAGGTGGTGCAGCTTGAGGACGTGCTTGAAGCCCACCGTGACCTTGCGGTCGAAGGCATCGCCGGTACGTCCGTCGTAAAGCGTCACCTGCCCGCTCGCGTCGAGCCCGGCGAGTTCGAACATCGCCTCGATCTCGGACTCCTTGGCCCCGTCGAAAACGGGCGTCGCGAAAGGCACGCCCTTCGTCAGGTTGGACGCAAGTTCGATGATCTCGTCGTCGGCGAGCGAGGCAATGTCCTCGCTCTTGCCACTCTGGTTGTAGATCGCGTCGAGCAGGGCACGGACTTCGGCCGCAGTCGCGCTTGCACGGAGCATTCCGTCGATCTTCTGACCCAGAGCCTTGGCGGCGCGGCCGAGATGGGTCTCGAGAATCTGACCGATGTTCATCCGCGACGGCACTCCCAGCGGGTTCAGCGCAATGTCGACCGGGGTACCATCTTCCATGTACGGCATGTCCTCGACCGGCACGATGCGCGAGACCACCCCCTTGTTGCCGTGACGGCCGGCCATCTTGTCGCCGGGCTGAAGGCGCCGCTTGACCGCAAGGTGGACCTTGACCATCTTCTGAACCCCCGGGGGCAACTCGTCACCCTGGGTAAGCTTCTTCTTCTTGACCTCGAATGCAAGATCGAAATCCTTGCGCGTCTTCTCCAGGCCTTCGCGGATCGCCTCGAGCTGGGCCGCGAGTTCCTCGTCTGCCATGCGGATGTCGAACCAGTGATACTGCTCGAGCGAATCGAGGTAGGCCTCGCTGACCGCCGTGCCCTTGGCAAGCTTCTTCGGGCCGCCATTGACCTTCTGCCCGACGATCAGGCGCCGGATACGGGCGAAGGCATCACGTTCGACGATCCGCATCTGGTCGGCGAGATCGGTCTTGAAGCCGCGAAGCATGTCGTCGATGATCGACTGCGCACGCTTGTCGCGCTCGATGCCTTCGCGGGTGAAGACCTGCACATCGATGACCGTGCCGACCATGCCCGACGGAACCCGCAGGGACGTGTCCTTCACGTCGGACGCCTTCTCGCCGAAGATCGCACGCAGCAGCTTCTCTTCGGGCGTGAGCTGGGTCTCCCCCTTGGGCGTGACCTTGCCCACCAGCACGTCGCCCGCCTCCACTTCGGCACCGATATAGACGATGCCCGATTCGTCCAGGCGCGACATCTGCGCCTCTCCCAGCGACGCGATGTCGCGAGTGATCTCTTCGGGTCCGAGCTTGGTGTCGCGCGCCACCACGGTCAGCTCCTCGATGTGAATCGAGGTGAAGCGGTCGTCGGCCACGACGCGTTCCGAGATGAGAATGGAATCCTCGAAGTTGTAACCGTTCCAGGGCATGAACGCGACCAGCATGTTCTGGCCCAGCGCGAGCTCACCGAGGTCGGTCGATGCACCATCGGCGATCACATCGCCCTTGGCGATGATGTCGCCGACTTTCACGATCGCCCGCTGGTTGATGTTGGTATTCTGGTTCGAGCGCGTGTACTTGATCATGTTGTAGATGTCGACGCCGACCTCGCCCGCGAGGGTCTCGTCGTCATGCACACGCACGACGATCCGGTTGGCGTCCACATAGTCTACGACTCCGCCACGCAGCGCCTGAACCGCCGTACCCGAATCGACCGCGACGGTACGCTCGATACCGGTGCCCACCAGCGGTTTCTCGGGACGCAGGCAGGGCACCGCCTGACGTTGCATGTTCGCGCCCATCAACGCGCGGTTCGCGTCGTCGTGCTCGAGAAACGGGATCAGCGATGCGGCGACGGACACGATCTGCCCCGGGGCGACGTCCATGTACTGGACCTGATCGACCGTCGACAGGGTGAATTCGCCCTTGTGACGGCACGACACGAGATCGCCTGTGAGGCGCCCGACCTTGTTCATCTCGGCATTCGCCTGGGCGATCACGTAGTGGCCTTCCTCGATCGCAGACAGG
Source organism: uncultured Azoarcus sp. (assembly GCA_964404505.1). Lineage (GTDB taxonomy): Bacteria > Pseudomonadota > Gammaproteobacteria > Burkholderiales > Rhodocyclaceae > DAOMNN01. The sequence goes on along the minus strand of CAYOKH010000076.1, from coordinate 5,527 downwards.
TACTCGATCTGGTCGGTGACCTTGGAGTCCTCGACCTTGCGGTACGGGGTCTCGAGAAAGCCGTAGCGATTCGTCCGTGCGTATACAGCCAGGGAATTGATCAGGCCGATGTTCGGCCCTTCCGGTGTTTCGATCGGGCATACCCGGCCGTAATGGGTGGGATGGACGTCGCGGACCTCGAATCCGGCACGCTCGCGGGTCAGACCGCCCGGCCCGAGTGCGGAGACGCGCCGCTTGTGCGTGATCTCCGACAATGGGTTGGTCTGATCCATGAACTGCGACAGCTGGCTCGAGCCGAAGAACTCCTTGATCGCAGCCGAAATCGGCTTCGCATTGATCAGATCATGAGGCATGAGGTTGTCGGACTCCGCCTGCGAAAGGCGTTCCTTGACCGCTCGTTCGACGCGCACGAGGCCCGCACGAAACTGGTTCTCAGCCAGCTCGCCCACCGAACGCACGCGGCGATTGCCCAGGTGGTCGATATCGTCGATCTCGCCACGGCCGTTGCGAAGTTCCACCAGTACCCCGATGACCGCGAGAATGTCCTCGTTCGACAGGGTACCCGGCCCTTCCTCGCTACGCTGTCCGACGGACTCGTAGAATCGCTTGATCCATCCCGGAGCGCGATCGTCGACGGTTTCCGGATACGCACGGCGATTGAACTTCATCCGTCCGACGCCTGACAGGTCGTAGCGCTCCTCCGAGTAGAACAGCCCCTGGAAAAGCGCCTCCACGGCGTCTTCGGTCGGTGGTTCACCGGGGCGCATCATGCGGTAGATCGCGACCCGCGCAGCCCACTGATCGGCAGTCTCATCGATGCGCAGCGTCTGTGAGATATACGCACCACGGTCGAGATCGTTGACGTAGAGCGTCCGAAGCTCCGCAATCCCTGCGTCACGCAGCTTGCCCAGCAGATCCTCGGTAATCTCGTCGTTCGCACGCGCAATGATTTCGCCCGTCTCGGCGTCGACGAGGTTGCGGGCAATCACGCGTCCCAGGAGAAAGTCCTCCGGGACGTTGATCGTCTTGATCCCGGCCTGATCGAGCTCGCGGATATGCTTGGCGGTGATGCGCTTGTCTCGGGCCACGATGAGCTTGCCGTCAGCAGCCGCGATATCGAATCGCGCCACCTCGCCACGCAGGCGATCGGGCACCACCTCGAACTCGACGTTGTCGGCGCCCAGGCGGAAGGTATCGAAATCGTGGAACGATTCGAGGATTTCCTCGGGACCCATGCCGATGGCACGCAACAGGATGGTCGCAGGCATCTTGCGACGACGGTCGACACGGAAGAACAGGCAGTCCTTGGGATCGAACTCGAAGTCCAGCCACGATCCGCGATATGGAATGACCCGTGCCGAGAAGAGCAGCTTGCCCGACGAGTGGGTCTTGCCCCTGTCGTGATCGAAGAACACACCGGGTGAACGGTGCAGCTGTGACACGATCACCCGCTCGGTGCCGTTGATGACGAACGAACCGGTGGTGGTCATGAGCGGGATCTCGCCCATGTAGACCTCCTGCTCCTTGACCTCCTTGATCGTCTCCTTGGGTGCGTCGCGGTCCAGGATCACCAGGCGCACCCGCGCACGCAAAGGCGCCGCGTAGGTCAGACCCCGCTGCTGGCACTCCTTCACGTCGAACGCAGGTTCGCCCAGCATGTACTGAACGAACTCGAGGCGCGCATTCCCGCTGTGACTGGCGATCGGAAAGATCGAAGTGAATGCCGCCTGCAATCCTTCGTTCTGGCGCTTGTCGGCCGCGATTTCCGCCTGCAGGAAGGACACGAAGGAATCGATCTGGGTGGCCAGCAGGAAGGGTACGTCCCGCACGGCCGTGCGCTTGGCAAAGCTCTTGCGGATACGTTTCTTTTCGGTGTAGGAATACGCCATGGGTGCTCCGGGTAGAGGTCAGACGTCAAAGAGACAGAACACAACGCCCGTTCGGGCAGGGGTGGCAGCACAATGACATGGTACGCTGTGTTATGTCTTCTGGTTGTTACAAAGCACGAAAGGGCTGGCGCCAGAATGGTCGCCAGCCCCACATAAAATCAAGGTCTTACTTGATTTCGACCTTGGCGCCGGCGTCTTCGAGCTGCTTCTTCAGTGCTTCCGCGTCAGCCTTGGAGACAGCTTCCTTGACTGCCTTGGGTGCGCCATCGACCAGATCCTTGGCTTCCTTCAGGCCAAGACCGGTTGCGGCACGCACGACCTTGATCGCCTCAACCTTCTTCTCGCCCGCGGCGAGCAGAATGACGTCGAACTCGGTCTGCTCTTCGACGGCAGCGGCGTCACCACCGCCAGCAGCCGGTGCGGCAACCGCGACGGCTGCAGCGGCGGAAACGCCGAATTTTTCTTCCATGTCCTTGATGAGCTCAGACAGCTCAAGCACGGTCATGTTGCCGATTGCTTCCAGAATATCGTTTTTGGACAAAGCCATTTGCTACTCCTGAATCATCTATGTGCCGTTCATCAAGGCACGGTCGAGGGAATTACGCGGTCTCTCTGGAATCGCGCAGTGCCGCCACGGTACGCACAAACTTGCCCGGAACCTCGTTGAGCGTCTGGACGAACTTGGTGACGGGCGCCTGCATTGTCCCCAGCAGCTTGGCAAGCAGCTCGTCACGGCTCGGCATCGATGCCAACGCCTTGACGCCGGCGGCGTCCATGACGTAACCCGGCATCGCGCCGCCCTTGACGAGCAGCTTGTCGTTGGTCTTGGCAAACTCCTGCAGCACCTTCGCGGACGACACCGGATCTGCGGAAATTCCGTAGATCAGCGGGCCGACCATCTGAGCAGCCAGACCTTCGAACGGCGTACCGGCGACGGCACGTCGAACAAGCGTGTTCTTAAGGACGCGCAGATAGACACCGGACTCACGCGCCTTGGCGCGCAGAGCGGTGATCTGCCCCACTTCGAGACCACGGTACTCAGCGACGATCATCGCCTGCGCATTCGCCAGTTCGGCGGACACTTCGGCAACGACTGCCTTCTTGTCATCAAGATTGAGACCCAAGGTCATCTCCCTTTAGTGAAACGTTCCTCGCCACACCACAAGCTGCGCGAGGAACAACCACGGCGACCGTCTTCAGGAGTGGAACACCATGGTGCAAGCACCATGAAAAACCGGAATCCTGCTTCGGGTGACGCCATCTGCGTTGGGCCGGGTCGCGGCGCAAGCGTGCTGCGACCCGGTTTAAGGTCATGACCCACAGCCGCACTGAAGCGCAACAGCAAGACAATTCCCCCAACGGTCTTTGACAACCTGCCGCTCCCTGCGGAACGACAGCCCAAAGTCATCGGGCGGCATACACCGCCCCAATAAACTGCTTATGCGGCCGAGACACTGGTCGGATCGATGCGGACGCCTACGCCCATCGTGCTCGAAACCGCCATCTTGCGCAGATACACGCCCTTGGCGTTGGCCGGCCTGGCCTTGAGCAGTGCCTCGACCAGCGCGCCTGCGTTCTGTTGCAGTGCGTCCACGCTGAACGAGGCGCGCCCGATGGTGGCATGGATGATGCCGCCCTTGTCGGTCCGGTACTGGACCTGACCGGCCTTGGCGTTCTTCACGGCCGTCTCGACGTCCATCGTCACGGTTCCGACCTTCGGGTTCGGCATCAGGCCACGCGGACCGAGGATCTGGCCGAGTTGCCCGACCACACGCATCGCATCCGGCGTCGCGATACACAGATCGAAGTCGATACTGCCCCCCTTGACCGCGGCCGCGAGATCGTCGAAACCAACGACGTCCGCTCCGGCCGCTTTCGCCAGTTCGGCTTTTTCGCCCTGGGCGAACACCGCCACGCGGACCGTCTTGCCGGTTCCGGCAGGCAGCACGACCGAGCCGCGCACGAGCTGATCGGACTTGCGTGCGTCGATGCCGAGATTGACCGAAATGTCGATCGACTCGTCGAACTTCGCCGTCGCACACTCCTTGACCAGGGCCAGCGCCTCGGTCACCGGATAGTTGCGATTGCGGTCGATCCGGGCACTCAGCGCCTGCGCCCGCTTTGAAGTCTTTGCCATGATCAGAGCCCCTCCACGGTCACGCCCATGCTCCGGGCGGAGCCTGCGATCGTCCGGACGGCCGCATCCATGTCGGACGCTGTCAGGTCCTTCATCTTCGCCTGCGCGATCTCTTCGACCTGGGCACGGGTCAGCGAACCGACCTTGTCCGTAAGCGGCTTCGGCGAACCCTTCGCGATCTTGGCCGCCTTCCTGATCAGGACCGACGCCGGCGGCGTCTTCATGATGAAGGTGAAGCTCTTGTCGGCGAACGCGGTGATGACCACCGGGATCGGCAGACCCGGCTCAAGGCCTTGAGTCTGCGCATTGAACGCCTTGCAGAACTCCATGATGTTCAGTCCGCGCTGACCCAGCGCCGGACCGATCGGGGGGCTCGGGTTGGCCTTGCCAGCTGGCACCTGCAGCTTGATGTAGCCGATGATCTTCTTTGCCATGGTGGCTATCTCCAGTCGTGAGTACGAACGCACCGAACACAGTCGGCGCTCCTCGGGCCCGGTGTGAGCGGGCCATTCCGGGCCGGTTCAGGCCCGTGCCCGGTCAGGTCTTTTCGACCTGACCGAAATCCAGTTCAACCGGTGTCGCACGACCGAAGATGGTCACGGACACCCGCAGCTTGCTCTTCTCGTAATTGACGTCTTCCACCGAGCCGTGAAAGTCGGTAAACGGGCCTTCCTTGACTCGCACGACCTCGCCGAGTTCCCACAGGACCTTGGGACGCGGCTTTTCGACCCCTTCCTGCATCTGGTGCATGATCTTCTCGACTTCCTTCTCGGAGATCGGGGTCGGCTTGTTGGCAGAGCCGCCGACAAAACCGGTTACCTTCGGCGTCGATTTCACGAGATGCCAGCTCTCGTCGTTCATTTCCATCTCTACCAGAACATAACCGGGGAAGAATTTCCGTTCGGAGATGCTCTTCTGGCCACCCTTCATTTCGACGACTTCCTCGACCGGAACGAGAATCTGGCCGAAATAATCCTGCATCCCGGCCCGGTTGATCCGCTCAACCAGCGCCCTTTGCACGGATTTCTCGAAGCCCGAATAGGCATGCACCACGTACCAGCGCTTCGTCATGATCACTTCCAGCCCAGGACCAGGTCATACAGCACCCACTCCAGACTCTTGTCCGTCAGCCACAAAAAGATCGCCACCACCACCACGAAGGCGAACACGATTCCCGTCGTCTGCACTGTCTCTTTCCGGGATGGCCAGACCACCTTGCGGGTCTCGACGATCGCCTCCTGAGCGAACGCCACGAAGCGCTGACCCGGCTCCGTCTGCCAGGCAACCGCCACGGCCGCGCCCACGCCCACCAGGACGGACAGTACGCGAACGACGAGCGCCTGATCCGAGAACGCATAAAAGCCGACAATCCCGGCCCCGACGAGGGCAAGAGCCAGTGCAAGCTTTATCTTATCGGCCATCTGTTTATCGACATCCGGAAGTTATTGGCAGGGGCAGAGGGAATCGAACCCCCAACCTTCGGTTTTGGAGACCGACGCTC
>CAYOKH010000075.1:0-9064 GCA_964404505.1 uncultured Azoarcus sp. | reverse complement strand
CCCGTAGGTCGACTCGAGCGCAGCGAGAGCCGACAACCAACCTGACGAGGTACCCGTTGTCCCTGACCATACTCGGCCTGTCCGGCGCGCTCACCCACGACCCTTCGGCTGCGCTATACATCGACGGCAGGCTCGTCGCTGCGGCCGAGGAAGAGCGCTTCGTCCGCGACAAGCACGCCAAGGGCCGCATGCCCTACGAGTCGGCGAAGTTCTGCCTCGACTTCGCCGGGATCAAACCGAGGGACGTCAACGCGGTGGCGATCCCCTTCGCGCCGATCAGCATCTTCGACAAGGCACGCTGGCACTACGCCAGACGCTACTGGTATGCGCCCGATCGGGCGCTCGATGCGATCCTCATGGGCAACCGGCGCTTCCATCGCTACAGGAAGCGCATCGAGTGGTGCCTGCAGCAGCTCGGCTTCGATCCGAAGAAGACCGAGATCGTGCCCGTGGAGCACCACCTCACTCACGCTTCCAGTGCCTACCACTGCTCCGGGTTCCGGGAAAAGACGGCCATCCTCGGCATCGACGGCAAGGGCGAGTACGCGACCACCTTCTTCGGCTACGGCGAGAACGGCACGATCCACAAGATCAAGGAGTTCTACGACCCGGATTCGCTCGGCGGACTCTATGGTGCGATCACCGAGTATCTCGGGTTCGAGATGCTCGACGGCGAGTACAAGGTCATGGGCATGGCGCCCTACGGCGACGCTGCCCGCTACGATTTCTCGCGCCTGGCGAAGTTCGAGAATGGCGAGCTGACCGTCAACACCGACTACGCCAACGTGATCGGATTTCGCCGCTACAAGGAGAAGGGCAAGGGCTACTACTTCTCGCCCAAGCTGATCGACTGGCTCGGCCCCAGGCGGGAGGGCGACGTGGCGGACGATCCGTACATCCACTACGCGGCGAGCATGCAGAAGCTGTTCGAGGACCTGTCCCTGCAGATGATGGACCATTACCTCGGCGACATCGTGCGCGAGACCGGCCGGCTGGCGTTCGCCGGCGGCGGTGCGCTCAACGTCAAGCTCAACCAGAAGATCATCGCCCGCCCCGAGGTGAAGGAACTCTTCGTACAGCCGGCCTCGGGCGATTCCGGCACCGCGGTCGGGGCCGCCTCCTACGTGTCGGTGCAGCGCGGCGTGCCGGTCGAGAAGATGGAGCACGTCTATCTCGGACCCGCCTACACCAACGAAGACGTGATCGCCGCCTGCGCCCGTCATTCCGCGAAGCCGCAATGGCAGCTGATCGACGAAGTGCCGCGGCGCGTCGCAAGGCTTCTCGCCGACGGCAACCCGGTCGCATGGTTCCAGGGGCGCATGGAGTTCGGTCCGCGCGCGCTGGGCGGGCGGTCGATCCTCGGTTGCCCGAGCGTGGCGGGCGTGGCCGACCGCATCAACGCGCAGATCAAGTTTCGCGAACGCTGGCGTCCGTTCTGCCCCAGCATGCTCGACAGCGTCGGCCCGCAGATGCTCCAGACCGATCATCCGGCACCGTTCATGACCTACACTTTCGAGGTCGCCGAGGAATGGAGAACCCGCGTGCCCGAAGTCGTGCACGAGGACGGTACCGCCCGCGCCCAGGTGCTCGAGCGCGAGCACAACCCGCGCTACTACGATCTGATGGTCGAACTGGAAAAGCTCACCGGCAACGGCGTCGTTCTCAACACCTCCCTCAACCGCCGCGGCGAGCCGATGATCTGCTCGCCCACCGACGCGCTGACCATGTTCTTCGGCTCGGATCTGCAGTATCTGGTGATGGAGGACGTGCTGGTGGTGAAGGAGGCGGGAAAATGAGCCGCGTCCAGCGGCATGTCCGTTCGAGCCGGGCGCAGGCATGTCATTGAGACCCTGGTTCGAGGACGTGCGCAAGCGCTACAAGATCGCCCGCGAGAAGCCGCAGCTGTGGTTGTTCGAGGAAGCGGGCTTCGGCTACATCCAGATTCCCAAGGTCGCGACGCGCTCTATCAGGCAGGCCTTGATGTCGGCCGACGGACTCCGGCGCACGGACGAATCGTTCGACGACTTCGAAATGCGCTGCAGCAGCCACCTGAGCCACGCTCAATTGCGGGCCAGGACAGCGGGCAGGCGGGTTTTCGCGTTCGTGCGACATCCGCTGGCGCGGCTGCATTCGGCCTATGTCGACAAGATCGTCGAAGCCGAGCGTGAAGGCGCCAGGAACATTTTCCGCTGTCACGGCATCGCCTTCGGGATCTCGTTCGATGAGTTCGTCGAGCGGGTCTGCGCGATGAGCGACAGCGAGTGCGACCGGCACTTGCGCTCGCAGAAATGGTTTCTCGCCGACGAGCACGGCCTGATCCCGTCATTCATCGGTAAACTTGAATCCTTCGCCGATGACTGGGCGAGGCTGCGCGAACAACTTCCGTGTCTGGGCGAAATCGGACACGTCAATCGGGCAGCATACGGAATGAACCATGCGGAGCACTACTCGCCACGCACGCTGTCTCTGGCTCAGGCCCGTTACGAGGCGGATTTCGCGCTTTTCGATTATGAACGGTCGTGATCCGGAGCAGATGCCATCGGCCGGCAATTCAAAGAGTGCGGAATGATTGACGTAACGTACATCCTTTCGGTGAATTACTCGGGTTCCCATCTGCTTGCGCAGTTGCTCGGCGCCCACTCCAGGTGCGCGTCGATCGGGGAGCTGCGAAACTACGCAAAGTTTACCCGTACCGACAATGACCGTACGACGACCAGCGACTTTGCGCACAACCCGATATTTTCCGGGCTCGATAGCGTTCCCGAGTCGGAGTGGTATCCATTGATCCATTCCCGGGTGATTGCCGAATACCCGTCGGTCACGATGCTCATCGACAACTCGAAGAAACCCGAATGGGCGGCGCGTTTCGAGCGAAACCAGAGGATCCGGCCGCATTACGTTCACCTCATCCGCGATCCGCGAGCCTTGCTGAGACGGTGGCGCAACGATTACGACACGCGCCGACAGCTGCGCAGGCAAAGGCGAAAGCTCGTTTTTCGGTCCCCTTCCAAACTCGGCGTGGCCTTGTTCGGCAGCGACCACGAAGTACTCGTGCACAAGTGGCTTCTCGCGAATCGCCGGATCACGCGCTTCATGCGGGCATCCGGACAGCCGTTGCGCGTATTGACCTACCATGACCTCGCGACCCGTACCGTCGAGGAACTGACGCCGGTGATGTCTGATCTGGGGCTCGAATTCGAGGAGCGACAGCTGAGTTTCGGTATGGGCAAGAGTTTCGGTACTCACAAGACCGAGTATGCGGCACTGACCGAGTGCTCCGAGATACGCATGGACTTGCGCTGGAAGAACGATCTGCCCATGGAAGTCCAGCGAACTGTCGTGGGCATTGATGAAGTGATTCGCTACCTCGGTGAGCTCGGCCTCGCATTTTGCGAGGATGGGCTTACCAGGCATGGTGATTTCACCAGTCATCGCGTGGCAGGTGCATGATGCGTGAGACCTCGGCCCTGTCGATTGGCAAATGATCGAAGTAACCCAAATTCTCTCGATCAACTATTCGGGCTCACATCTGCTCGCACAGCTCCTTGGGGCGCACTCCAGGTGCGCATCGATCGGCGAGTTGAAGAATCTGCGCAAGGTGCGCGATCCGGCCCACCCGCGCAATCAGATCAGCGACCTCGCACGCAACTCGATCTACGACGATCTCGTCATGCAGCCCGAGGCAAAGTGGTATGAAACCATTCATGCACGGGTATCTGCGCTGCATCCTTCGGTGTCGATGCTCGTTGATAACTCCAAGAAGGTCGAGTGGGCACAGCGTTTCGTCGCGCTACCCCATTACCGGCTGCGGTTCGTGCACCTTGTACGGGACCCCAGGGCGCTGATGCGGCGCTGGCTCAATCTTTACAGCGCTCCCGGGCAACGGCGGCAGCAACGTTACAAGCAGCTGCTTCGATCGGGGTCGAGGATCGGCGTCGCCCTGTTCGGTAGCGACGAGGATGTCCTCCTGCAGAAGTGGCTGCTGGCCAACCGCCATATCACGCACTTCGTCGGTGCGTCCGGCTGTCCAGCCTTGGTGTTGACATACCACGACCTCGCGACGCGCACCGAGAGTGAACTCCAACGCCTGATGCCCGGACTTGGTTTGGAGTTCGAGCAGTCACAACTCGATTTCGGCTCCGGAAGAAGCTTTGGGACGCGCAAGGCGGAGTGGGTCGAGCTGAACCAGCGCTCGGAGATCCGCTTCGATTGCAGATGGAAGGCTGAACTTTCCGTACCGGTCCAGCAGGCGATCGTCGGCAACGAAGACGTCCGCAAGTACCTGGCGGAAATCGGCTTGGCCTTCTGTGACGACGGGCTCACGCGTCGATCCGTCACGATGGACGAACGCGCCATGGTCGAACCACCGAAGCCATCCATTGCGCAGTCGAGATGAGGTTCATGAAATCCTCACGCCCTCGCGTGTGTGATTCCGGAGATGTCGATCTTGCAGCGTGCCGCCATTCTTGAGACTTTACGAGATGCCAATGTACTGCCGAGGGTGCCCCGTTGGTTCGGCTGGGTGTTTCTCGCCGGAATCTTCATATTCCTGCCTGCGCATTTCTTTCCGCTTTCCGGCAAGGCGATCAACAACATCTTCTACACGATCATCGGGTTTCCCGTGCTCGTGGCGGTCATCCTGTCATGGCGGGACTGGCGTCAAAACCTGCAGGGACTCGGGGCCCTGGCCGCGTTCATGGTGGCGATGGCCATCAGTGCGGCTGCATTGGGTGAATTCGAGGGGCTCAAGTCAATCCTGTACGTCGCGATCTTCTGTATCGGGATCGGCTTTCTCGCGCGGCGCGCGCCTGATCTTGCGCAGGCGGCGTATCTGTTTTTCGCCATCATCGCGCTTGGGGCACTTGCCTACGTGGCGATCGACTGGTTCACGCTCTTCCGGGAGCACGGACTTGCAGTGCGCATGGGTTTTGCAGGGGCCTCGGGCAGTCCGCACTTTTCCGCGCTCCTCATCGTCAGCGGCATTGCGTACCTCTGGGTGTTCCATCTCGACCGGCGGGTGAGGAACCGTGGCTGGCACGCGCTGTGGATGATGACGCTCTTCATGCTGGCGACGCTGTCGCTGGTGATCTTCCAGTCGCGCTCGGGTTCGGTGGGGTTTGTCATCTTTCTGCTGTTCTACGGGCTTTTCCGCGGATACCTCAGCCAGGTCTCGCTTCTGATCGTCGCCGCACTGTTGCTGGTGTTCGTGACGGGGGCGTACGAGGTGATGCTGCAACGCGGACTCAGCTACAGGCCGGACATCTGGCTGGATGCCATGACGACGCTCTACCACGAATGCAGTCCCTGGTTTGGCTGTGGGAGACATGAAAGCACGTTCCTCGGAAAGTACTCCGGTACGCACAGCGCCTACTTCGGGACCTTGTATCGATACGGCCTGGTCGGTGCGCTGGGTCTGCTCGTGTTTCTGGCCGTCTTTCTCGTGCGCGGATTCCGCTCGCGATCCGACTGGTTCCTGATCTCGCTGATCGGGTGGGGGTCCGTCTTCACGATGTTGGACGGGTTCAGCGGCTCACCGTCGGCATGGTGGGTCTACTTGTGGTTTCCGACGATGGTTGCGGCCGTAATGCCGGCGAAGCAGGCGGTGAGTCTCACTCCCGCTCGCGACTCGGCGCTTGGGAGTCGTTGAATGAGAGTATTCGTATTGACCACGGGCAGGGCCGCGTCGAAGACCTTCGCGAAGGCGTGCGGCCATATCAAAGGCATGACCGCAGCGCATGAATCCCGGGCGGAGATGCTGAGCGACCGCCTGGTCTATCCGGATCAACACGTCGAGGTCGATAACCGCCTCGTCTGGTTTCTGGGAAGCCTGGACCGACTGTACCGCGACACCGAAACGCATTACGTATTCCTCAAGCGTGACCGGGCGAAGGTCTCCGAGAGCTACTTGCGTCGCTGGTTCGTCCGGCAGTCGCTCGTGCGGGGCTTCTATCACAGCATCCTGATGCGCAAGGGCGACCCATCCCCCGACGAGCGTGCGATCGCCTGCGACCTGTGCATCGAAACCATCGAGGACAATATCGATTTCTTCTTGCGGGGGCGGCAGAACGTCAGCGTGGTGAACGTCGAAACGCTCAGGGCGGACTTTGCGACCTTCATCGAGCGCGCGGGTGTTAAATGCGATCTGGAACGTGCGTTCGCCGAACTCGATGTGACGACAAACCTGAACAGGACGGACACGGGACACCGGCGCTCGCTGAAGCGCTCCTTGCGCAAGCTGACGCGAGCGATCAGGAACTTCCCGGAGTATTTCCGCGGTGTCTGAGCGCCCTGTGCTGCTGGCGGGTTTTCGGGGCAGCGACATCCACCGTCTCATGCAACGGCCGACCGACTCGCAGGCTCTTGAGGGTTGCCAGAATCAGGCGCTTGACGCTCGTCAGTTGCAGCATCACCGCGGGCTTCGCCAGCAGGGCACGAAAGTAACTGTTCCTCGCGTTCACATAATCTCCCGCGAAGTAGCACTGCCTTGCGATCGAGCGCAACCTTTGAGCGAGGTACACGCGCTTCAGTCTCATCAGCTTCGGGGGTAAGGATTCCGCCTGGAACAGTGTATCCACCGGGGTCGTTCCGGCGGCCAGCACCCGATCGAGCTGGTTGCGGGTGCGCTGCGGATGCTCGTGGATCCGGGCAACGACGGCGTCGAGCTTGATCGCGGGGTGACGCGCAACGATCTGCCCGAAGAATACGATGTCCGTGTTGTTGCGGAGGTTTTCCGGGTACCGGAAGTGTTCGAAGATCGCCTTCGGAACGACGCTGGTGCAGTTCTGGAGCCCGGTAATCCGGCGACGCAAGAAAAGATTCAGGCGCCGTTCCGGATCATCGGGAGCGGCGACTGCCTTACGGGTCTGTTCGGCCCCATCCTGTGAAACCGAGACGTAACCGCCGTAATGAATGCAGAGGACGTCGCCGGCGGGAGCACTCCGGATCGCGTGCGCAAAGCGTTCGAGTGCGTCGGGCAGCAGTTCGTCATCGGCATCAAGGATGTAAATGTAGTGGCCACTTGCCAGATCTGCCCCGAGATTGTAGGCGGTCGATTGTCCGCCGTTCTCCTTGCGCACGTAGCGCAGCCGGTCGCCGAATTTCCTGATTCTTTCCGGGGTGTCATCCGTCGACCCGTCATCGACCACGATCAACTCGAAGTCCTGACAGGTCTGCGCCAGCACCGATTCGATCGCCCGCTCGACGAAGTGGCCGTAGTTGTACGTGGCGATAACCACCGAGAAAAGTGGAGCGCCGTCAGACTGCGTCGAAATGTCAGTGGGGGCGGTACGGGTCACTTCGAAGTCGCTACGAGTTTGAGCGCTCGCGATCCGTGAATCATGGTCGATGGCGCGTCGTCCGGGATGGCGGTTGGCGCGGTGCCGTCCGTCTCGTGGGCGCTTGCCTGAACGCTCGGCTTATATTCCGGAACCCACGCCTTCAATGCAGCCCGCACTTCCTCGTCCGACACCGGGCGCTCCTGCTGCAGCCACGGCAGCAAGTCTTTCAGAAAGCCTGACGGCACGGCCCGGTTGCAGGCGATGCGCAGCTTCGGGTGATGGGTTTCGCGCGTGTGTTCGTCATCCGCCAGCAGTTCCTCATAGAGCTTCTCACCCGGGCGCAGACCGGTGAACTCGATCCGGATATCGTTCTCGGTATATCCGGACAGTCGAATCATGTTGCGCGCGAGGTCCACGATGCGCACCGGTTCCCCCATGTCGAGCACAAAGATCTCGCCGCCCGAGCCCATGGCGGCCGCCTGCAATACGAGCTGTGCTGCCTCCGGAATCGACATGAAGTAACGGGTGATCTCGGGGTGCGTAACGGTGACGGGCCCGCCGACAGCGATCTGCTTCTGAAACTTCGGGATTACACTGCCTGTGCTGCCCAGCACGTTGCCGAATCGAACCATCTGGAATCTTGTCGAACCGCCCCGGGAATGCAGCGCTTCGCAGGTCATCTCGGCGAGCCGCTTGGTTGCGCCCATGACGTTGGTCGGATTGACCGCCTTGTCCGTCGAAACGAGTACGAAGCGCTCGGCCCCATGCCGCCGTGCATGTTCCGCCACCTGAAGGGTGCCGAGCACGTTGTTGCATGCCGCCTGCCATGCGTTATCGACCTCCATCAACGGAACGTGCTTGTAGGCCGCCGCATGAAACACGATCTGAGGCCGCCATGTCGCAAAGATCTGATTGATGCGCGCCGCGTCCTTTACGTCCCCTACGAGGGGGATGATGGAGGTGCCGCACGGATTGTCGGCGAACCATTGCTCGATGCCGTAAAGCGCGAATTCGTTGACGTCCAGCAGTATCAGTCGATCCGGCTCAAAACGCGCAAGCTGCCTGCAGAGCTCGCTGCCGATGGAGCCGCCGGCCCCCGTGATCAGGACCGTCTTTCCGGTGAGCATTGCCTGCACGTTTGGAGTATCGATCTGCACCGGTTCGCGCCCGAGCAGGTCCTCGATCTCCACGGGCCGCATCGTCCCGATCGAAATGCGACCGCTCATGCGGTCTTCCAGCCCCGGCACCGTGAATACGTGCGCGCCGGCGCTGACGGCCAGGTTGGTTGCAGTGCGCAGTGCCTTGCCGGCGGCCGACGGCATCGCAAGGATCACATGGCGCGCCTTTTCCGCATCCAGGACGGCCGGCAGCGATGAGATCGGTCCGAATATGGGACATCCAAGCAGTTCGCTGCCCCACTTGCCGGGATCGTCATCGACCATGGCGACCACGCGCCAATCGTGGCTGCGTTCGAGCTCTCGCAGGAGCATCACACCCCCCGTGCCCGCACCAACGATCACCACCGGCTTTCCCTGGGCGATCAGTCCACCGTAAAGACGGTGCTCCTTCCACATTCGATAGGTGGCGCGTCCGCCCGCCATGACCAGGACCAGGAGCACCGGATAAAGCAATGCCACGCTTCTCGGGATTGCCGGCGAGGGACGGAAGAGCACCATGAACAGCAGTAGCGCGATCGTCGAAAGAGCTGCCGCCTGCAGCACGCGCTTGAGATCCGGAAGACTCGCGAACATCCAGATGCCCCGATAGAGGCCGGACCACAGGCAGGC
>CAYOKH010000074.1:0-9084 GCA_964404505.1 uncultured Azoarcus sp. | reverse complement strand
CCTTGCATCCGCCGCGTTCTCGAGGCAACGCGATCCATCGGGGATTCCGAGATAGGTTCTAGCGTCCATGCGGTCGGCGGCCCAGGTCGTCATTCGATGATCTGATCGGCACGCAGCAACAACGACGGCGGAATCGACAGGCCCAGAGCCCGTGCGGTTCGTCGATTGATCACCAGCTCGTACTGGGTCGGCTGTTCGACCGGCAGATCCGCTGGCCTTGCTCCCTTGAGGATCTTGTCAACGTAGGTCGCTGCACGCCGGAACATTTCGATGAAGCTCGGCGCATAGGAGAGTAGGCCGCCGGCCTGCACGAACATCCGCTCCTGGTAAACGCTGGGCAGGCGGTGTTCCAACGCGAAATCCGCGATCAGCTGTCGGCTCCTGAAGTTGACCGGGTTGCCCACCGCCAACAGCGCATCGGGTCGCCGGTCGAGCAATGCGGAAAGCGCTGACGGGAACTCGTCCGGGTTGCGGACTGCGACTGGCAGGATCTCGACATCGGCGGCCTGTGCGGCGGCCGTCAGTTCCGGCAAAACGAATGCCTCGACGGGACTACTCGGATTGAAGATGACCGCGAGCCGGGATGCTCGCGGAGCCAACTCCTTGAGGAGTTCGATTTTCTTTGCATTGAGTTCAGGGCCCACATTGCTTAACCCGGTGACATTGCCGCCGGGACGGGCGAGGCTTGCGACGAGACCGAGCTTGTCGGGATAGGCAACCGTGGCCATCACGATCGGGGCCGTGCTGGTCGCTCGCATGGCTGCGCGGATGGCCTGGGTTCCGGAGGCCACGATGAGATCCACCCGCTGCCCGACGAGGTCGATCGCGAGGGGCAGCAACCGTTCGGTAAACCCGTCGGACCAACGGTAGACGATCGTGAGGTTTTGGCCCTCGACATAGCCCAGTTCGCGCATCCCTTCTCGGAAGGCGTGCCAGGGCGGATTCTCATTGTTGCCCAGCACGCCGATCCGGTGAACCTTGGTGCCAACCTGGGCCAGCGCAGTCGACGGGGTTGCCAGCACCAGCGCAGCGGCGGCGACTGCCTTGCCGAAGTACCTCCGGCCCGCGGTTGATCCCATTGCCAAGGCGCCTAAGGAGACGCATCCGTTCACTGCAGAAGACAGCGTACGCTCGCGCGCGGCAACGCGGCAAGAGGCCCCATTTAGCGGTTGCTGCGACCACGTTTCATCGATTGGAAACGGTGGCCGGTCACGCTCGGCCATGGATTCTTACCGATTGCGCTGCACCGAGCACGGCCCGGCAGGCGGGAGAAAGGAAGACTGGGGTGGCTGACGGGACTCGAACCCGCGACAACTGGAATCACAATCTGAGTATTCGATCCAGCGTTCATGCGGGTTTCCGGGCATTCGTGGGAACGATTGCTTAAAAAGTAGGCACGCATTCATGCGGCTTTCCAAGGCATCGTTCCCACGGCAAGGGACGGCAATAGCCCCAAGCTAGGTCTGCGAAGGTCAGCCCGCATGTAGCCGTGCGCCGTTCATTCCAGAGCGATCTACGGCAGGCTGTAACTGAAGCTCCAGACAAGGAAATCCCGGGTGAAATTCCCACAAACCAATGAAGCAGCCTGACCTGCCCCTGTTTCCCTGCTTATTTGAGGCATTTGTAACTGGACGACGGCCAGGTTAGTGAGGGTGTGATGCTGCTGCTTGAACTGATGAGTGGCCGGCCCGTCGAGCGCGCAGAGCGTAACGGCTCGGTCGACAACATGGAGCGGTCAGCGCAAGACCTTAGGGTCGACACTGTCGACCTGCTGGAGGTCACATCGGACGAGCACGCGATGCGCATCGGCCCACGAGCGGCATCGCATGGATGACATCGCCCATCGAGGAAGTCCTGAGGGTCAGGAGGCGCACTGGGTTGTGCCGGATCACTAGGGCATCGGCTTTCCGAGCCCCGCGAAAGGGTCGCCCCCGCAAGCAAGGGCAAAGCAAGAGATACGTAAGCGCAAACTCCCAATTTCCCCTTTCGGATTCGCGGCTTCGCCCCAGAATTCCCTCGCGTTTACAAAGGTGGGGATCTAAGTGACGCCAATCCAGTGCGGAGACCGGGCCGAAGTCGTTAGCCGGTTTGCGGCGGAGCAATGCCGTAGCCGTCCTTGCGAAGCGACGGCAGGAGCGTTCGGCGAGGCTCGGCATTCGCCAAGCTGCACGCGAAGGACTGGCTCGCATCAATTCCCCTTTCAAGAACGACATCCTCCGGCTGTCGAATAACGATGGACGAGATTTGATCGCCAGCCGGCGACCAAGTAACTCGTCGGAGATTGAGGGCGGGAATTGTGGGCACGCACGAGCTCGACGCGCTTATTCAGCGGTCGGGCACAGAACAATCGGGAACGAGTCCGGGTGCCAAGGTGTTTCCTTGGAGCCCGCGAAAAGCGTTGTTCAAGCATGCCCTGTTTCTGACCGTCGTCGTGATTCCCACGCTGCTGTCCGCAGCCTATTACGGACTCATCGCATCCGACGTCTACGTCTCGGAGTCACGCTTCATTATTCGGGCGGCGCAGCGCCAGGGCGCGGGCGGTGGAATTAGCGCACTCTTGCAAGGCACGGGACTGCCGGGGTTTCAGCGGTCGGTAGAGGACGCCTACGCTGTTAACGACTTCGTCTTCTCCCGCGATGCGTTGCTGGAACTCGAAAGCGCAGTCGGGCTCAGGTCAGCATTTTCGGATGCCGGGATCGACCGCCTCAGCCGCTTCCCTGGCCTCGATCAGGACGACAGCTTCGAGGCTCTGCACCTCTACTACCAAAGACGCATCGAACTCAACCTGGACACGTCGTCGAGCATCGCAACGCTGCGCGCCCGCGCCTTCAAAGCTGACGACGCGCATCGCATCAACGCCGTGCTCTTGGACGCCGCCGAAAGGCTCGTCAACCAGCTGAACGATCGCGCGCGCAAAGATCTCATTCGATTCGCCACGGATGAAGTCACCGCGGCGGAGGCCCGAGCGAAGGAAGCTTCGCTTGCCGTCTCACGCTTCCGCACCGAGAGAGGCGTTGTCGATCCGGAGCGGCAGACGATGATTCAGCTGCAGCAAGTGTCGAAACTGCAGGACGAGCTCGTCGCCGCCAAGACACAGATAGCCCAACTCAAGGCGTTTGCCCCCGAGAACTCCCAACTGGCATCACTCGAACTAAGGGTCAAGACGCTTCAGCGGGAGATGGACGCCGAGGTAGGCAAGGTTGCCGGAGGTGCGCAGTCGCTTACCACCAAGGCTGCTGATTTTCAGCGAATTGCCCTTGAGCGCGAGTTCGCCGAGCGGCAACTCGCCGGCGCACTCGCATCGCTGGAGCAAGCTCGCAACGAGGCTCAACGCAAGCAGCTGTATCTGGAGAGGATCGCTCAGCCGAGCACGCCGGATGCGGCCATGGAGCCCCGTCGGATTCGCGCCGTACTCACCGTGCTGCTGCTCAGCCTGGTCGCCTGGGGTATCGCAGCCCTACTGGTGGCCAGCGTTCGCGAGCATGTGGACTAGTCGATGGATCAATCGCATCCAACGCTGACACGATCTTTGGTTATCCAGGCTCGCGTCCTGCACGCCTGCATGATGCGGGAAGCGATCACGCGCTTTGGTCGACACAACATCGGGGCGCTCTGGCTTGTTGTAGAGCCCATGATCTTCACGCTTGGAGTAG
Organism: uncultured Azoarcus sp.; assembly: GCA_964404505.1. Lineage (GTDB taxonomy): Bacteria > Pseudomonadota > Gammaproteobacteria > Burkholderiales > Rhodocyclaceae > DAOMNN01. The sequence continues at coordinate 5,431 of CAYOKH010000074.1, read as the reverse complement.
CCGCCGTCTGGTATGCGCTGCGACTGAATCACGCTTCGGACATTCCGATCATTGCGTTTGCCATCACGGGTTACTCGTCGGTGCTCGGATGGCGCAATAGCGCGAGCCGATGCGCCATGGCGATAAACGCCAATCGGGCGCTCCTGTTCCACCGCAACGTCCGCGTCATCGATGTGCTGCTGACGAGATCCATTCTCGAAGTCGGTGGCGCAACCGCGTCTTTCTTTCTCCTGACCGTGATGTTTTCTGGCATCGGCTGGATGTCACTGCCGAGGGATGCGCTGACGGCCGTTGTTGGATGGGTTCTTCTGTCCTGGTTCGGCATTGCTCTGGGCGTCTTAGTTGGTGCAGGCACGACCTACTCACCTGTGGTAGAGAAAGTGTGGACCCCTATCTCGTACCTGCTTTTCCCGCTCTCGGGAGCCGCTTTCATGGTCGAGTGGCTGCCCCAAGCGACGCGTCCATATGTCCTGATGTTCCCCATGGTTCACGGCGTCGAAATGGTGCGCGATGGCTTCTTCGGAAATGTCATCCGGACCCACTACGACGTCGCCTACCTAGTCGCGATATGTATGTTCATCACACTGCTCGCGCTTGCGCTCACGCGTGACGCGGGTCGCCGGGTGGGTGACTGATGCTCCGCGCCGTCAATGTGACGAAGTCTTACCCGATTCGCGGTGGAAGCCGCAAGGTGCTGGATGGCATCAGCTTTGGCCTGCGCAAGGGCGAGCTACTCGGGATCATCGGCCGCAATGGTGCGGGCAAGTCCACGTTGGTGCGCCTTCTAAGCGGAGCCGAGGAGCCGACGACGGGTCGCATTCATCGCGGGATGTCCGTGTCGTGGCCACTTGCGTTCACCGGCGCATTTCAACCCAACCTCACCGGCCTCGACAACCTGAAGTTCGTCTGCCGCATTCATGGCGTGGACTACCGATCGCGCCTAGGGTTCGTTGAAGAATTCACTGAATTGGGAAGGTATCTGCGTGAGCCGGTACATCAGTATTCGCACGGCATGCTGACTCGGCTTGGATTCGCGCTCTCAATGGCAATCGAGTTCGACTGCTTTCTCATCGACGAGGCGATGGTGGTCGGCGATGCACGTTTTCATCATCGCTGTCACGTCGAACTCTTCCAAAAGCGCAAGGATCGCGCGGTCATTCTGGTCTCGCATGACCCCAATGTCATCAAGCTCTACTGCACGCGATCAGCGGTCCTGCATGAAGGAAAGCTGCACCAGTTCGACGACATCGAGCAGTCCTATCGCTTCTACATGAACGAGCTCGGCATGTCGGTCTCGACCGAGCCGGCCGAGGTCTGACGTGACCATCGATAGTCGGTCGATCAAGGTACTGCTCGAGATGCGGCCCGCCCTCGATGGCCATGCCGGCATCCCTCAGGAGACCCGGCTTCTCTTCCGTGGTTTGCGCCAGCTTCCGCAAATCGAGCCGATTGGCCTGATTCAGCACCATTCCTACGTCCTTGGACGGGGTCTGCCGCCCGAAGGAAAGCGCCGTGATCGGCTACCGGTCCATAAACAACTCGACCGACTCTCCCGCGTCGTCATTTCGCTCGAGCAGCGGCTCGGCAATCCCTACTTGGCAGGCACTCAGCTGGTTCTTCGCCAGATGGTTGGCGCGAGGGAGAAGCTGGATCACTTCGATCCATCCCACTTCCGTGACTTCATCTGGCGAGCCCTTTTCGGCCGGACTCTTCACGCCGACGACTTCCCGCGCGTCACTTCAGCGCAGTTCCGCACGACCCGTGTGCCATGGAAGGTGATGCATTTCGCCGCTCTGGTTACCCGGAAGTTCGGTTATGCGATGTACCCGCGCCTCGACACATCAGGCATCGACGTAATGATCGCCGAGACCCCCTATCCGGGCCGCGTGGCGCCCGGAACGCAACTCGTTGTTCGCTATCACGATGCGATTCCGGTGCTCATGCCGCACACGATCTCCGACAAGGCGCTCCACCAGGCGCGGCACTTTCGGGCACTGCAGCGCAACGTCATCGATGGCGCGTGGTTCGCCTGCGTTTCGGACGCCACTCGGCACGACTTGCTTTCGCTCTTTCCAGAAGCTCAAGAGCGGGCCGTAACGATTCCGAACATGATCTCTCCGAATTACTTCCGGGACGATTCTGCGCCGGAGGTTGTTCCGGGAATCATCCGGAACCGTCGCAACCCGATCGTTGGCGATCAGCCACGCAGTAGCGAGACGCAGTTAGACGCGGCACCGCGCTACCTGCTGATGGTTTCCACCATCGAGCCGCGCAAGAACCACACAACGTTGCTTTCCGCATGGGAGCGGTTGCGTGCCTCGACGGAACCGAACCTGAAACTCGTACTGGTCGGCGCCCTCGGGTGGCACTACAAGGAAATCATCAAGAAGTTTGTTCCGTGGATCGAGCGCGGCGAATTGTTCCTTCTCGATGACGTACCGTCCAATGAACTGCGTCACCTGTACCGGCATGCAACCGCCACGATTTGTCCCAGTCTTGGCGAGGGATTTGACTTCTCCGGCGTCGAATCGATGCGCTGTGGCAGCCCCGTCATTGCATCGGACATCGCGGTGCACCGGGAGGTCTTCTCTCAAGCCGCCGAGTATTTCAGTCCTTACGACAGTCCGGACGCGGCGAAAGCGATTGAGCGGGTAATTGCTCCTGGACGCGAGCGCTATCGCGATCAGTTGATCCTCTCTGGCGCCGAGCACGCGACGCGATACACCGCGGATCGAATCCTTCCCCTGTGGGACCAGTTTCTTCGCGATCGCTCAACAGCAACCAAAGATAGTCTTGATGAAAACAGACACCGACAGCGAGTGGGAGCTTTGGGGGCGGCGTGATCCGTACTACGGGGTCATCACCAGTCCGAAGTTCCGACGGGAGGTCTTGACGGACGAATCAAGGAAGGAATTCTTTGATTCGGGAGATGCGCACGTCGAGTATGTGATGCAGATGATTCGTCAACACATTGATTCGCAGTTCGCGCCCAAGAAGGTGCTCGACTTTGGTTGTGGCGTCGGCAGGACCCTTGTGGCGTTCGCAAAGGTTGCAGACAAAGTAGTAGGAGTCGACGTGGCCCCTTCAATGCTGGCGGAAGCCCGCAAGAACTGCTGCGCTTTCGGAGCTGACAGTGTTCAACTCGAGTTGTCCGACGACGACCTCAGCCAAGTGAAGGAGAACTTCGACTTAATACATAGCTTCATCACCTTTCAGCACATCGAACCAGCCAGAGGCAAACGCATCATCGGTCGCCTCGTCGAGAAGCTCGAGCCGGGTGGCATCGCTGCGCTTCACGTTCTGTATTCAAAAAGCGCATACGGCGCTTCTCTGGGCGTTGCGCCCTATCCCACGGCTTGCGGTGCGCCGGTGTCAGCCGGCCTTGGTTCGGAGCCCGAAATGCAGATGAATGCGTACGGTGCGACGGAACTGATGTTCATGACGCAAGCCCTCGGTGTGGGCCGTGTGCATGCGGAGTTCACAGACCACGGTGGCGAACTCGGATTGTTTGTGTTCTTCCGTGTGCCTGCTGAATCGGGTGAGAAGAAAATTGGAAGGGAGCACTGAGATGAAGGTCCGGCCGCTCGACATCATCGTCCCGATCTACAGAAATGCTGCACTGGTCAGGGCGTGCGTGCAGTCGCTGCTCGATCACATCGACGAGGTGCAAGCATGCCAGCCTCGAATCCGGCTGATAAATGATTCTCCCGACGATGCCGAAGTCGGCGAATTGCTAGCCAGGTTTGGCGGTCAGGATGCCCGCATCATCCTGCATGAGAACGCAAGCAACCTGGGCTTCGTCCGCACCGTCAATCTCGGACTGGAAATCGCGAAACGGGACGGCCGGAACGCGCTGCTTGTCAACGCGGATACCGTCACCTTTCCCGGCACGCTGCGGGAGTTGATCGAGGTGGCCGGCTCCGATTCGCAGATCGGGTTCGTCAGCCCTCGCTCCAACAACGCGTCGATCTGCTCGCTGCCGCATTTCCGCGGCGGTCGGCCAGCTTCGCAAGCGGAAGCATTCGCCGCCTGGCAGGCCCTGAGCAAAACCTTACCGCGCTTTCATTTCAGCCCGACTGGAGTCGGCTTCTACCTCTTCGTTTCGCATAGGGTGCTCGCCAATCACGGACTGCTGCGCGAGGAGTTCGGCCCCGGCTACGAGGAGGAGAACGATCTGGTCATGCGCGCCTCCAAAGTCGGCATGCGTGCCGTGATCGCCAACCGTGCGTTCGCGTATCACGCAGGATCCGCCTCTTTTTTGTTGACATCGCTCGACCTCGACGCGCAGCGGACAGGCAATCTCAAGCGCCTGACTCGCGATCATCCGGAGTTTCTACCGCTGGTCCGCCGTTTCGAGAAATCACCGCACTATCGGGCAGAACGCATGCTGAGTGGCCTCCTGCCCGACGCCGACGGCCGCCGACGGCTGGTCTTCGATCTCACAGGCATGGGCCTGCATTACAACGGCACCAACGAGCACACGCTCGCCGTCCTGCGGCCGCTAGTGGAGCGCTGGCGCAGCCGCTTCCGTATCGCCGGGGTCGGCAGCCGGGACCTATTCCGCTTTCACGGTCTCGATCAGATTGCCGGGCTGGAGCGGGAGGATCCCGCCGCTCCGGGTCTGCACGCGGTGGCGATCCGGATGGCGCAGCCGTTCGACCTGCATCACATCAACGTTCTCGAGAGCCTGGCGCCGATCAACATGTATGCGATGCTCGACACGATCGCCGAAGACTGCGGTCCGCTGGCGGCCGCCGGGCGTTTTCAGTCGTTGTGGGATTACGTGGCCGAAACCGCCAATGGCCTGGTGTTCATCAGCCGGTTCTCAGAGCGCTCCTTTTGCCTGCGCCACCCCGCCGCGAGCGCGGTGCCTCGCATAGCGCAGCTGTTATCGACGACGCCGTCAGAGTATCGGTCTGATGACCGGAGCATCTCAGTCAACACACATGTGCTGGTGCTCGGCAATCACTTTCCGCATAAGGGCGCGGTGGATGCCGGTAACATCCTGTCGGCAGCGTTTCCAACCATCGAATTTGTGGTCGTCGGTGGCGACACGAGCCAGCAAGCGAATGTAACCACGCTCCGCTCCGGCGGAATCGAGCCGACACGCATGGATCGGCTCATCCGCGACGCGTCCGTCGTCGTCCTGCCGGCACACGTGGAAGGCTTTGGGCTCGGTCTAATGCACGCGCTCGCGGCGCGCAAGCCCATTGTGGCGCGCCGGATTGCGGCGACCGAGGAAATCTTGGCGACGCTCGGCGACGTGCGTGGCGTGCATCTCTACGACGACGACGACGATCTTGTGGGTGCCTTCCGCCGCGCGCTCAGTAACGGCGCCAGCAGCGTTCAACACGATCACGCAATTCGCTGGTGCGACTGGGCCGACAAACTGGTTGACCTCTGTATCACCGCGCTCGACGCCGACGCGCTG
>CAYOKH010000073.1:0-9176 GCA_964404505.1 uncultured Azoarcus sp. | reverse complement strand
CGCCGGAGCCGTCCTTCGCCGGGATGACCGCCACGGCGCGGTGCTCTTCCATGCGTTCGATGCCGCGTGCCCAGACCTGCTCGGCGAGGCGGCTGATGATCTCGATCCCGGTGAGGTCGCCCTTGTGCACGGTGCGATCGAATGTCTGACCCGCGAAGGGTTTCTGATGCAGCGAGCCGTCAGGATTGCGATCGAAGAAGCAACCCAGTTCGTTTTCCAGTTCATGCACGCGTTCGATCGCGGTGGTCACCAGCTTCCACGCGAGCTCCTGATCCGGCAGCCATTTTCCACCCTCGATGGTGTCCATGAAATGACGCTCTGCCGAATCACCGGGAGCAAGGGCCACGTTGTAGCCACCCTGCACCATGCGCGTGCAGCCGCATTTGCCCAGCAGACCCTTTACCGCAACAGTCACTTTCAGCGCGGGCGCTGCCTGCTTGACGTGGAGGGCGGCGAACAGGCCCGCCCCGCCCGAACCAAGGATCAGGATATCCGTCTTGACGCTATCCATGGCGATGTCATTCCTCCGGGTTGGACGGGCAGGGGCAGCGTGCAGTGCTCACCGCGAACCCACACCCAGAGCCGACAACACGGCGTCGCGCCGCTTGGCGCTGTCGTCCCGCACCTTGCTGTAGAGACTGCCGCCGGTGCTGTCCATGGCCACAAGCAGCGGGCCGAAGTTGCGTACGCGGAACTTCCACAACGACTCGGGATTGAGGTCGTCCATGTCGACGTCCTCGATCGCCTCCACCCACGTGGTCTCCAGCGCCGCGGTGCCGCCGACGATGGCGAGGTAGACGCCGCCCAGATCCGTGAAGGCCTTGAGCGAGTCATCCAGCAGGCCTGCCTTGCCGATGATCATGCGGACTCCGTAGCGTTCCATGAGCGGCCGGGTGAAGCGCTCCATCCGCGCGCTGGTGGTCGTGCCTATGCACACCGGCGCATAACCGACCGGACAGTCGTCGCTAATATCCACCTTGCGCACGTTGGGTGCGGTATGGATCACGGCATGGCCGTTGAGATCGAAACGCGTGGTACGGCCGCGATCGAACATGTGGATCTGGGTGGCATCACGGATGCCGAACAGCGTGCCATTGAGGGTGACCGTGTCGTTCACGCGCCAACTGCGCACGATCTCCTCGGAGACGGGGGTGGTGATATCGTAGTGTGCCATGGTTTCAGAATCCGTAAGTGACGCCATCGGGCGTGATGCGGGCGGAGGCCCTGCGCGCCGAATGGCATTGCATATTGACGGCGACTGGATTCATGGTGATGTGCGTCGCAGCCACCTCCACGTGGACGGCGAAGGCGGTGGCGTCCCCGCCCAGACCTTGCGCACCCACACCGAGCTGATTGACCACTGCGGACAGTTCCTCCTCGAGTTTGCGTCCGTCCGGATCCGCGCAATGCGAACCCAGCGCACGGGTTGCAGCCACCTTCGCCAGGTGCATGCACAGGTCGGACGTACCGCCGACACCGACGCCGACGATGGTCGGCGGACAGGTCTTGCCCCCAGCTTCCAGCACGCGGTCCACGACGAAGACCTTGACCGCGTCGATACCCTCGGCCGGGATCGCCATGCGCAGCCACGAGTTATTCTCGGAACCGCTGCCCTTGGGCACCATCTCCAGGCGCAGATGCTCGGCGGCGTCGTCGAAATCGAAGTGGATCGCCGGAACCCGGAGACCCGTGGAAGTGTGATTGTTCAGCCGTGTGAGCGGATGCACGACAGACGAACGCAGCGGGTGTTCGCGGGTCGCCCGCTCGCAGCCGCGCCGAATGGCCTCCTTCAGCGCGTATCCGTCGAACTGGACGTTGTGGCCTATGATCACGTTGTAGATCGGAATTCCGGTGTCCTGGCACAGCAGGTTGTCGGTATCCTCCGCGACCGCAATATTGTGGATCATGGTGCCGAGCACCGTCTTTCCCGTCTCCGAGGTCTCGAGCCGACTCAACTCCTGAAAGCCCGCCTTGATGTCGGGCGGTAGCAGCTTCAGGGCACGGATATACAGTTCCCGCGCGACGTCTTCGATGATGACTGGATCGACTTTCATGACTTGTTGCCTCCTGGCTTCAGGCCCCGCCGAAACTGGCGACCGGGACCCGATCGGTGAATCACTTTGCACTGCCCCTCGCCGCAGTTTGCGCGGTCGGGGCGACTTCTCATCCATCTACAATAGCAACAGCACGCCCGACAGAATGAAAAGCACGAGCAGCAGCCTTCGGAAGACGGCCTCGCTGCTGCGGGTGAAGATCTGCAGCCCGAGGTAAGCCCCGACCACCAGGAACGGCGCGCACCACAATGCATCGTACGCCGTCTGCACGCCGATCACCCCGGCACCTCCGAACCACAGCAGGGTGTAAATATGTACCAGCAGGATGAAGGGCTGGAACACGCCCCGCTGCTCCTGCGGGGTCCAGTTCCGCAGCCCGCTCCAGATTGCCGGAAATACGCCGTTCAGGCTTGTTGAACCGCCCATGAAACCACCGAGGACACCAACGCCCGTATCCATGACCCGTGCCGAACGCCTGGACATGTGCAGGATTGGCATGCTCGGCCGGCTGAGCATGTAGGTACCGTAAACAACCAGCAGAACCCCCACCGTCTGACGGATCAGCTCCGGCTCCATGACCCGCAGTGCCGCAACGCCCAGAGGCACCCCCACCAGCGCACCCACCACGAAAGGCCTCAGTCTGCGCACATTCACCGATCCGCGCAGGCGCCAGATCAATGCAAGATTGAGCGCTATCGAGCAGATGACGACCAAGGGCACGGCGCGTGCCGGCGGCATCACATGCAACCAGATCGCCATCCCGATCAGTCCGAAGGCAAAGCCGGCCGCCCCCGTAGCCAGCGACGCGGCAAACGCGCCGAACACCAGCACCAGAAGCTCAGACGACATAGGCAAAAACGACGCCGACGATCAGGCTTAGCCCTGCAGCCAATGCCAGCAGATCTTTCTGCCAGCCACGCCACGCAAGGAACTCGAGTGCCAGCAGACGCAGCCCGCCGGTCAGGTGGGCTGCCAGCAGGATTACCAGCCCGATCTCGGCAAACTTGACCAGGGGCTGATCGGTCCAGGCGAAGAACGCGTCCATCGCGGCCGCGTCATTGAGTGCCATGCCCAGAACCCAGAAGTGAAACGGCAGGAAGAGGGTCAAAACGATACCCGAGATGCGCTGGACCAGGAAGGCCCACCAGCCGGGGTGATTGCGTGCACGCCAGTCCCTGTTCATGCGAATACCGCCCCCACCGCGCGCAGTCCCCACATTGCCAGGACCACGCCCAGCACCAGCAGCATCGCGTCGACCCACGGCCCGCGCCAGCGCAGCCATTCGGCAAGGATGTCGCGCAGTCCCACCGGGGCGTGGACAGCCACCGCAATGACGAAGACAACATAGAAAAGCAGCCATCCCAGGCTGCCCTGGGTGCGTTGCAGAATCTCCGCGGCCGACACGCCTCCGCGCATGACCACCATGATGGTCACCAGATGGACTACGACGCACACGCCAAGCACCATCGCACTGACACGTTGCGCCACCCACAGGCGCACATGAGTGCGCGTCTTCATAACGCCCCCCGAAGCGCTGCGCGCATCGAAGCGCGCTTGAGGCCGGCGATCCCGGCAGTGGGTGAAAGGTGCATGGGGCAGCGCTCGCTGCAACTCATGTGCGTATGGCATGCGTGGCATCCCGCATCCCCCGACACCGCGGCGACACGCTCATGCCGACCACCGTCACGCACATCATTGATCAAGGTCCAGGCGCGATTCAGGGCGGCAGGCCCGAGATACTCAGGTCGCCACGTCACGACATCGCACGAGGCATAACAGACACCACAACCGATGCATTCGATGCCTGCATCGGCAAGTTTCCGCTCCGCACTGTCGGGGCGTACGCGGGCAAAATCGTCACTGCGTGAGGCAGTGGGCTGAAAGCGACCGCCAGCCTGCGCCCACTTGTCGAAAAACGGTGCCATGTCCGCCACCAGATCCCGGATCACCGGCAGATTGCGCAACGGTCCGAGCTCCAGGCGTCCGTCCCCTGCGACCTTGCTCACATGGGTGCGACAGGTCCAGCGCGCGACACCGTTGACGGTCATGGCACAGGATCCGCACATGCCGACGCGGCACGCAAACCGGTACGCGAGGCCGGGATCGAGGTGGCGCTGGATGTAGGTCGCGACATCGAGCACAGTCTGACTCTCGAAACGGGGTACCTGGAACTCCTGATACGCCCCTGTTTCGGCTCCTCGCCAGACGCGCACGTTCAGCAGGTCCGAATCATTCATCCCGACAGCGACCTGCCTGCCGTCATCGTCCGAGTATGCCATTCCCGCTCCGATGTCCTGGTGTTCATGCCTGAATGCGATCCCGGCGACGCTGCACACGGCGTCGGCGTACGTACGTCAGGCGATCTCGACGTCTTTGAGTCTAATATACTCACAAGAACAATACAAATAGATGACCTAACTGAGGCAGGTGACTTCGCCTTCATGCAAACACTGTCGTGATCAATCTTCCGCCACCTCGACGCCCCCGTATTCGGGCACTGGCCGAGAGTGGGTACGCACCGAGCGGAAGCACTTTCCATACTCCGATATATCAACTAGATGACCTAGACTTTGACCGGGACTCATGCTAGGTTGTTGTAACCCGACGGGAAGCGTTGTGTGTCGGCGAATGGCAAGACCAGTTACCTGGTGGGCTTGCCCGGATGCAGATGACTGCTCCTGCCGGAAGTATCTCACGCGGCTTGGGGAAGACCTGCATCTGGACCGAAGAGACAATAGATGGGTAACGAACCATCAAACAAGTGGATGGAGGACAGACATGCTTATCAAGTTACTGAATAGATCCGGACTCGTTGGTGTTTGCCTGGCTTTTGGGCTCGGTGCGGGATCAGCGGCCGCAGACTTCCCCGAACGTACGCTGAATTACGTCAATCCGTTCAGCCCCGGCGGTGAATGCGACATCGTACAGCGCATGCAGCAGGATCCTCTCAAGAAGTTGCTCGGCGTAGACGTCGTCATCGAGTACCGCGAGGGCGGCGGCGGCGCGGTAGGGTGGGCACACGTCAGCAAGCAGCGCCCCGACGCCCACACTTTCGCCTGCTTCAGCCTCCCCCACATCATCGCTCAGCCGCTGTCGCGCAATCCTGGTTATGAAACCGACGATCTGCAGCTGATCTATACGTATCACGCAACTCCGCAGGTTCTGCTCGTTCGCAAGGACAGCCCGTTCGCCACGCTCGAGGACTTCATCGCCGACGCGAAGAAGAATCCGGGCTCCATTACCGTGGGTGGCACTGGGACGGCCAGCGGAAACCACCTGGGGGCGGTGCGTCTGATGCGTGCCGCAGACATTCGCCTCACATGGATCCCCTTCCCCGGCACCGGTCCGACCATACCCGCTCTCGAAGGCGGTCATGTGGGCGCGCTCATGACCAACTCGACCATGGCACAGCAGAACAAGGACAAGTTCCGCGCGCTCGCGGTCGCCTCCGAAGATCGCCTGTCCTTCCTCCCCGACGTGCCCACCTTCCGTGAGCTGGGTTATGACGTGGTCGAAGCCATCTACCGTGGCGCGCTGGGCCCGAAGGGCATGCCCGCCGACAGCGTGCAGAAGTTGGCCGACGCCATCGACGCGGTGAATCGCGAACAGGCCCAACGTCTGGAAGAGATGGGATTCCTGCCGGTCTTTTATGGTCCCGAAGAAAGTGCGGCGCTGGTCGAACGGCTGAAGACCGAGTACCACTCGCTCCTCGAAGAGCTGAAAATGCTCAAGTAGCCATTGCCGCCGGCGTTGCCTGACGACCCCTTCCGGGCCGCGCGAGGCAACGCCGGAAAGACGTGTCACGATTTCGCGTGGTTCGGTTCGATCGCCCTTGCGGACGCACGCAGGGGTGAAGGCTCGAGTCACGGCGGAATCCGCGTGCTCAGCCGGGCGCAACAAGCACGACTATAGATTTGGGGCCAGACATAGTGTTCGAATCCCTTCTTGAAGGTCTGTTGGCCATTCTCCGGCTGGAAGCCTTGCTGATGATCGTGATTGGCACGGCAGTCGGCCTGTTCGTGGGGTCGGTGCCGGGACTGACGGCCACCATGGCGCTGGCGCTGCTGGTTCCCTTCACCTTCACCATGGCCCCCCTGGACGGCATGATACTGCTGGGCGCGGTGTACGTATCGTCCATGTACGGTGGCGCTTTCACCGCAATCCTGATCAACACGCCCGGCACTCCGGGGGCGATCGCCACGACCCTCGACGGATTTCCGATGGCGCAAAAGGGCAAGGCTGAACTTGCGATTCTCGCCGCCACCGTAGCATCGGTCATCGGCGGTGTGGTCAGCGTCATCTTCGTCCTGATGCTGGCAGCACCGCTCACCCAGATCGCCATCCGTTTCGGACCCGCGGAATACTTCTGGATTGCGGTGCTGGGACTCAGCCTGATTGCGGCGCTGTCCTCGGGTTCCCTGATGAAGGGACTGATGAGCGGCGCGCTGGGCATGCTGATAGGCACCATCGGAATATCTCCGCTGGGGGGGGAATCGCGGTTCCTCTTCGGCACGTCGGCTCTGCAGGGCGGCGTTCAGCTGCTTGTGGCCCTGATCGGACTGTTTGCGATTCCCGAGCTGATAAGGCTCACCGCCACCGCACGCAAGGCAGTCACCATCGACTACTCGCGCGGCGGCGAAAAACTGGGGCACGTCTTCCGCGTCACCTGCGGCAAGCCACTCAACGTGATCCGCTCATCCATAATCGGACTGATCATCGGCATCATCCCGGGTGCGGGCAACAACGTCGCCGGTCTTGTCGCGTACAACGAAGCCAAGCGGGCCTCGAAGGAGCCGGAGACCTTCGGCAAGGGCAACGTCGAGGGTGTGGTGGCATCGGAGGCGAGCAACAACGCAGCGGTAGCCGGCAGCGTCGTACCCCTGTTGACCCTGGGCGTGCCCGGTTCGCCGCCCGCGGCGGTCATGCTCGGTGCCCTGATGCTGCACGGCATCCGGCCGGGGACCGCTCTGTTTGCCGAAAGCGGCCCCCTTGCCTATGGTTTCATCCTGTCGCTCGGTGTGTCGGCGCTTGCACTGTTGGTGGTGGGTGTGCTCGGCGGTCGACTCATCTGCCGCGCGGTGGCGGCAGTGCCACTGGCTTACCTGATCCCGACCATCGCCTTCATGACCATCATTGGCGCCTATTCCATGCGCAACAGCGCCATTGACGTCGTCATGATGGTCACGATCGGCGTCGCTGCGTACGTCTTGCGCTTCGTCGGAATTCAGCCTGCCTCCATCGCCCTCGGACTGATCCTTGGCCCGATTGCGGAACAGGGATTCGGCATGGCGATGCTTATGGGTGGCGCACGCTACGAGTACCGCGTATTTGCCCTTTTCGACAGCACGCTTTCGTGGATGCTCATCGGCCTTGCGGCGCTCACGCTACTGTGGCCACCGATACAGGGCCGCATGAAGCAGCGCAGGGCCGCGGCTCAAACCCAGGGCGGGCGATGACGACATGAAGACCCACAACACCGATCTCATCACGGGCCTCGGCGGCCTCGCCTTCACGGTGACTTTCGGTCTGGCGCGGGAACGCTGGAGCCCACTGAGTGCACAGTGGCCCAACGCCATCCTCGCGTTCATGCTGCTGGGTTCGATCTTCCTGCTCGTGCGCGCATTCGTCAAACCGGAAATGGCCGCATTGTTCGACGAAGGCGATCGCAGGCGCATGGTGGTGTGCGTAGTGTTGCTCTTCGTGTGGAGCCTGGCCATCCAGGTCTTCGGCTTCATCGTGACCAGCGTGGGGCTTTTCTACTTCTACTGGTGGTTTGTCAGCCGCGCCGTCCTCAAGGTCGATGGCGATGCCAGAAACCTCGGCTTGATCGCTCACGTCAGGGCGCTGATCGTGACCGCCTTCATGGTCGGGGCCTTCTACTTCATATTCACCAGTTACCTGCACGTACCCTTGCCACGGGGGTTTCTTGTCTGACGACAGGCCTCTCGCAACGAAACTTCGTCCGGAGAAGACTCATGCACCTGTCACGCCACCCGCGCCTGCACTTTGCCCACCTGCCGACTCCCCTCGAGCCAATGCCCAGGCTGTCGGCGGAACTCGGCGGACCCCGCCTGTGGATCAAGCGTGACGACTGTACCGGCCTTGCCACCGGAGGCAACAAGGCACGCAAGCTCGAATACCTGATGGCTGACGCCCTGGGGCAGGGCTGCGACACCGTCATCACCCAGGGTGCGGTGCAGTCGAATCATGCACGTCAGACGGCAGCGATCTGCGCCCGGTTCGGACTTCCATGCTTCGTCCTGCTCGAGAACCGCACGGGTTCCACCCGCTGGCACTACATGAACAGCGGGAATGTGTTGCTGGATTCGCTCTGCGGTGCGGGCGTGTCGTTCTGTCCTGGGGGTACCGACATGGCGCAGCAGATGGAGACCCTGGCGGACAAACTTCGCGGCGACGGGCGCAAGCCATATGTCATTCCCGGCGGCGGATCGAACCCGGTCGGCGCACTGGGATACGTGAACGCGGCGCTGGAACTGCTCACCCAGGCCAATGCCCTGGATCTGAGCATTGACCTGGTGGTACATGCGACCGGCAGCGCCGGAACGCAGGCAGGATTGGTCACCGGGCTGACAGGTGCCCGCAGCGGGATCCCGGTACTCGGCATCGGCGTGCGCGCACCGCGCGAGGCACAGGAGAAGGCGGTATTCGATCTGGCCTGTCAAACAGCAGATCATCTCGGGTGGGGCGACGTGGTCGTTCCCCGAGACGTGGTGGCGAACTGCGACTATGTGGGCGACGGCTACGGCCTGCCAACACCCGGCATGGTGGAAGCGGTCAAACTCCTCGCACGAACGGAGGGACTGCTACTCGACCCGGTTTATTCGGGCAAGGCGATGGCCGGCCTGATCGATCTCGTTCGGCAGGGACGCTTCAGCAAGACCGACAACATCGTCTTCGTGCACACCGGCGGTAGCGCGGCCCTGTTCGGATATCCCGACATCTACGGGTTTCCGTCGTCTCAAGGGTGACCGCGCGACAGCACGCGCGTCTGGCGAAACGCCCGGATTTCTTCATTGAGCGACGCTGCGAGGCCTTGTGGCGGGGTTGCGGCTCATGGGGACGACGCCATCGTACATCAAAACCGGGGGGATTCATTCAAGT
>CAYOKH010000072.1:1991-9571 GCA_964404505.1 uncultured Azoarcus sp. | reverse complement strand
GCAACGAGACGCAGGAGATCTTCATCCCGCCAGGCGAGCGCCTCGGCGACAAGGTCATCGAGTTCAACGGCGTATCCAAGGCCTTCGGCGACAAGTTGCTGATGGATGACGTCAGTTTCAGTATCCCGCCCGGTGGCATCGTCGGCATCATCGGCCCCAACGGCGCCGGCAAGTCGACGCTGTTCAGGATGATCCAGGGCAGGGAACGGCCCGATTCAGGTGAGGTCGTCGTCGGCCCGACGGTGAAGATTGCCGCAGTCGATCAGTCGCGCGAAGGCCTCGCCAACGACAAGACTGTGTTCGACGCGATCTCGGGCGGCGCTGACATCCTCACCGTCGGCCGCTTCGAGATGCCCAGCCGCGCCTACATCGGACGCTTCAACTTCAAGGGCGGCGACCAGCAGAAGATCGTCGGCAATCTCTCGGGCGGTGAACGGGGTCGCCTGCACCTGGCGATGACCCTGATTCGCGGCGGCAACGTACTGCTCCTTGACGAACCTTCCAACGACCTAGACGTCGAGACCCTGCGCGCGCTCGAGGATGCGCTGCTCGAGTTCGCAGGCTGCGCGCTCGTGATCAGCCATGACCGCTGGTTCCTCGATCGTATCTGCACACACATCCTCGCGGCCGAGGGCAACTCCCAATGGATCTTCTTCCAGGGCAATTATCAGGAATACGAGGACGACAAGAAGAAGCGCCTGGGCGAGGAAGGTGCCAAGCCGAAGCGGATCCGCTACAAGCCGATCGTACGCTGACGCAGACGGGCATGCGGGCCGGGCTCGTCGCTTCGGGACCCGGCCCGTCCCGCCTTCATGCAATCCTCATCCATGGAATGGGTCGATCTCCCCTGTCGATGCTGCGGCTTGGGCTGCGCCTTCGTGCGGCGGGTCTGAAACCTGCACTGTTCGGTTATTCCGCGACATTCGAGCGCTTCGAGCACTGTCGTCACCGGCTCGAGCGTTTCATCGTCCGGAAATGCGGCCAGGACGAGTTCATCGTCGTCGCACACTCGCTGGGAAGCGTCCTGTCGCGAGCCGCACTGCCGCAGCTGCGACATGCGCCGCTGGCCTGCTTCTTTCTTTCGCCTCCGACCTGCGCTTGTCGCGCCGCGCGCTTCTTCCTGCCGCGCATCCCCTACCGGTTCCTGACCCGGGAGATGGGACGACTGCTCGCCGACCCGCGGTTCATGGACGCATTGCCCGTTCCGAATGTCCCGACGCGGATCTATTCCGGAACGGCAGGCCCGCGCGGGCGCTGGTCGCCGTTCGGCGATCGAGTCAATGACGGGCTCCTCGCCGTGGAGGAGACAGCCCTGCCCGGAGCGAGCGTCCTGCACGTGCCGTCGCTCCATGCCTTCATCATGAATTCCCGACTCGTGGCGACGGACATGGTCGCGACGATCCACAATCTGAAGTCGAAAGACTGCGGCCCCGGAATCGATGCATGACACGCACCGACACCAGGGCCGCAGGGCTCGCCGCCGTCAGTCAATCAGTTGTACAGATACCCCGGCAGCCACAACCCGATCGCCGGGAAGGTGTAGAACAGGATCATCGCGACGAACACCATCATCAGGAATGGCATGATCCCCATGAATATCTGCGTGAGCTGCAGCTGTGGCGACACCCCCTTCAGATAGAACGCCGACATCGCCATCGGCGGGGTCAGGAATGAAGTCTGGATGTTCAGGGCGACGAGCACCCCGAAGAACAGCGGATCGACCCCGAAGGCGGGCAGCAGCGGCAGGAAGATCGGTACGAAGATGATGATGATCTCGGTCCATTCCAGTGGCCAGCCGAGCAGGAAGATCACGAGCTGAGCCATGATCAGGAACTGCAGCGGCGTCATGTTCAGCCCCAGCAGCCACTCCTCGATCAGGGCATGGCCTCCCAGCAACGAGAACACCGACGAGAAGATCCACGAACCGACGAACAGCCAGCACACCATCGCCGAAGTGCGGGCGGTGAGAAAGACCGACTCCTTGAAACGCCCCACAGTGAGCTGCCTGTAGCTGAGCGCAAGGACGAGCGCGCCGAACGCGCCGATTCCGGCCGCCTCATGGGGCGTGGCAAGGCCGAACAGAATGGCACCGAGCACCGACAGGATCAGGAACGCCAGTGGGAAGACCGATGTCAGCAGGCCCTTCATGATGACGCCCACCGGGACATTGCGCTCCTCGAGTGGGAGCTTGGGTGCGACCTTCGGATTGATCAACGCGCGCGCCATGACGTAGATGATGTAGAGCCCTGCGAGCATCATCCCCGGTATCAGGGCTGCCGCGTACAGGCGCACCACCGACACGCCTGCCATCGCCCCGTAAAGGATCAGCATGATGCTCGGCGGGATCAGAATCCCGAGGCACCCGCCGGCGCAGATGACGCCGGCTGCGAGCTTCTTGTCGTAGCCCGCATTCAGCATTGCGGGCAGCGCCAGGAGCCCCATCAGCGTAACGACCGCGCCCACGATCCCGGTCGCGGTGGCAAACAGGGCGCACGTGATTAGGCTTGCCACTGCGAGCGAGCCCGGGATCCTGCTCAACGCGAGTTGCAGGCTTCGGAACAGACGGTCGAGCACATTGGCACGTTCGACCAGATAACCCATGAACAGGAACAGTGGCACCGCAATCAGTACGTCATTCGACATGACGCCGTAGGTGCGCTGAACGAGCAGCGAGAAAATGATGTCGCCGATCGCGAAGTAGCCGAAGCCCAGTGCCAGCGCGACCAGCGTGAATGCAACGGGAAAGCCCAGCAGAATCGTCACGATGAAGATGCTGAGCATGAGAATGCCGAGTTCGGGATTGCTCATTTGGACTGCCCCCCGCCCGCAACCTGTTCCAGCACTTCCTCTTCGATCTCGCGCACGTCATGCACCCGCTCCGGCCACCGACCGGTTCCGACGGCGATCATGCAGCGAATGATCTCGGCGATGCCCTGCAGGGCAAGGAAGACGCCGCTGAGCGGAATCAGCGCCTTGAAATGGTACAGGGGCGGGCCGGCGGGGCTGTAGGGGCTGCGCTCACCCATCCTCCAGGAAACCTCGGCAAAATTGTAGCCGGCGTATATCAGGGCCGCGACTGCAGGCATGAAGAAGACAAGAAAAAGAACCAGATCGATGGAGGCCTGAACTCGAACCGGAAACAGACGGTAGAGGACATCCGCGCGCACGTGCGAATGGGTCGCAAGCGCATATGCTCCGGCCATGATGAAAAGCGCACCGTACAAGATGTATCCGACATCGTAGGCCCATCCCGTCGGATTGCGCATCACGTAGCGCATGAATACTTCGTAGCACACGACCGCGGTGAGAAGCACAACGCTCCAGGCGAACAACTTCCCCGCCCAGATGCTGATGTGGTCAATCAACAAGAGAAACCGCTGCATGAACTCTCCCCACGGATGAAACGCCCGCATGCGGAATCTGCGTGCGTCGCACACGCACACAGACGTCCGGCAAACATCCCGACTTGCACCATTCGGCACCCGGCGACGGAATACTGCCGGTAAATACGCCGCCGGTAAAGCGACGGACGGGAGTAGCTGCCCGTCCGTCCCCTGTCTGCTTCAGAGAATGGTTGAATTGGCGGTGGGCTTGCGACCGAAGAAATGCTCGTAAGCAGGTTCCTTCGGCGTATTGCCCTCCAGATGGTAAGCCACGGTCTTCTCGCAGAAGGCGCGCTGCGACTCGATGACCTTCTTGAAGAAGGGGTTCGCAGCGGATTCCCGTTCGATCACCACGTCCCACGACTTGAGTTGCGCCTCGAGAATCGAGTCAGGGGTGATATAGGTCTGGAGCCCCTGCTCCTTGCGCATGCCCTCCAGATCGTCCGGGTACCGTTTCATCGCCTTCCAGTACATGTCCGACGAGGTTGCCTCGGTCGCGTACTTGATGATGGCCTGCAACTCGGCCGGCAAGGCATTGAACTTGGTCCGGTTGAAGATGATCTCGAAAGACTCCGCATCCTGGTGATAGCTGCGCAGCATCCACGTCTTGCTCACATCCGGGAAGCCGAGTAGCCGATCCGATGACGGGTTGTTGAACTCCGCCCCGTCGAGCAGCCCGCGGTCCATGGCCGGCACGATGTCGCCGCCGCCCATGATCGTGACCGCAGCGCCGAACTCCCTCATCAGGTCCGCCGCCAGTCCGACGGTCCTATACTTCATGCCCTTCAACTGGTCGGCCGAAGCAATCGGCTCCTTGAACCAGCCCAGCGCCTGCGTCGGCATCGGACCGGTCAGGAAACCGACCAGGTCGAGCTTGAGGATGTCGTGCATGAGCTCGTTGTAGAGTTCGTTCCCGCCACCGTACTTCTGCCACGCGAGGAACTGGTGTGCGTCCCAGCCGAACGGAGGCGGCGTCCCGAACAGGGAATACGCCTTGTGCTTGCCGTACCAGTAGGCGCAAACGCCGTGCCCCCCGTCCAGAGCACCGGAGATGACTGCATCCTGCATCTGCAGGGCACCGACCACGGCGCCGGCAGGCAACAGATTCACCTTCAGGCGCCCGCCGGACATCTCGTTGACGATGCGCACGAAATCGGACGCGAACTCGTGAAAGATGTCCCTGGCGGGCCAGGTACTCTGGAAATTCATCGTGGTGGTCTGGGCGAAGGAAACCATTGGGAAGCCGGCTGCGGCCGCACCGACGGCGGAAGTAGCGAAGAATTTCCTCCGCGACATTCCTTCGGATTTGCTGGTGGATTCATCCCCAGCCACTGGTGGGGTGGTATTCGTGTCCTTCTGATTATCATGCATGACCCATCCTCCTCCTGCCTTTAACGAAGGTCATTGAAAGTGTGCCAGGCGCATTGACTGCTACCCAAGCACCGACTAACCGAAACGCCCTCCTCATGCCGGGGCGCCTTCGGAATACGGGAATGACGGGAACGAGAATCGGGAACGACTGAAGGTATGCACGCAGACAAGCCGGGCGACGTCGCCCGACGGTGCCACAGGATCAAACCCCCGGTGAACGAGATGCAGGGTTCTCTTCTCGTGTGTCGACTCACTTCGCCCCTCCTGAAGTTCGGCGTAACCGGAAACTCTATCGGTTCCCTGATCACAATGCGTCAGCAAAACGCCACCCGATGTTAACACGATCACGATCGATGGCCGGTTCAGGGCACGGCGGGTGATCCGTCTGGCAACGGCCTCCCGAGACCATGCCTGCGCCATTGCACGCGGTTATGCCGCAAATACGCAACTGCAGGGTCCATGTACCGGTGCAGAAACCGCAGTCCGCCGGATTCACAACAATCTGATCGAAAGTTCCAAGGCTGGTTCCAGCGTATTTTACTTGTCTGACAATTTTAGAGTGTGGGCACACGATTGGAACCTAACTATTCGTACGGTCTGTCGGTACCTGGAGTATTGAGTGAGCTTCGCATGCTGAAGCATCTGGTCTGTCGGGAACTCAAGCAATGCGTGCCAGTATTCGGTAGCATTCCGGTTTCAGGGGCCAATCCATATCGATGTGGGCCCACTGTTCCACCTTCCCGCCTCGCGCAAACACAATAATGAACTCTCCCATCAACAGCTTTTCCCTGCTCGATCTGAGCGCGCCGATTCTCGAGGCCCTCTCCGACGTGGGCTACGAAACACCATCGCCGATTCAGGCAGCGTGCATTCCGCACCTGCTCGCCGGACGCGATCTCCTCGGCGAAGCGCAGACCGGCACCGGCAAGACGGCGGCTTTTGCGTTGCCGTTGCTGAGCCGCCTCGATCTGAGCCTCGCCAGCCCGCAGGTGCTGGTCCTGACGCCGACACGCGAACTCGCGATCCAGGTGGCCGAGGCGTTCCTGCGATACGCCAAGTACCTGCCCGGATTTCACGTGCTCCCGATCTATGGCGGCCAGAGCATGGTCGTGCAGTTGCGCCAGCTCAAGCGCGGCGCCCACGTCGTCGTCGGCACACCCGGCCGCGTCATGGACCATATCGAACGCAAGAGTCTCAACCTCGAACGGTTGACTGCGCTGGTGCTGGACGAAGGCGACGAGATGCTGCGGATGGGTTTCATCGACGACGTCGAATGGATACTCGAACACACCCCGAAGAACCGCCAGACGGCGCTCTTCTCCGCAACCATGCCGGAGCCCATCCGTCGCGTTGCGCACCGCTACCTGCGCGACCCGCAGGAAGTGAAGATCAAGACCAGCACCACCACGGTTGCAAGTACCCGCCAACGCTTCTGCCAGGTCAGTGTCGCGCACAAGCTCGATGCCCTGACCCGGATTCTGGAGATCGAGGACGAATTCGATGCGGGGATCGTCTTCGTCCGCACCAAGACCGCAACCGTGGAGCTCGCGGACAAGCTTGAAGCACGGGGCTACGCCGTTGCCGCGCTCAATGGCGACATGACCCAGCAATTGCGCGAGCGCGTCGTGGAGCAGCTCAAGCGCGGTGCGCTGGACATCGTCGTCGCCACCGACGTCGCAGCCCGCGGACTCGACGTCTCGCGCGTCACGCATGTCATCAACTATGACGTTCCCTACGACACCGAAGCCTACGTGCACCGTATCGGCCGCACCGGTCGGGCCGGGCGCACGGGTACGGCCATTCTCTTCGTCACATCGCGCGAGATGCACATGCTCAAGGCGATCGAGCGTGCAACCCGGCAGAAGATCGAACCGCAGACACTGCCCTCGCGTGAAGCCGTGGCCGATCGACGGGTGGCACTGTTTCGCCAGCAGGTCGAGGTGGTGATGAAGTCAGAGGACCTGGGCTTTTTCATGGACGTGGTGGCCGACCTCGAATCCGCGGGCGACGCGGATCTCCACGAAATTGCCGCAGCCCTTGCGTTCCTGGCTCAACGCGACCGACCATTGCGGCTTCCAGCCGACGCCGGACCTGACATTGCGAAGCTGAATCAACCCGGCCCGGAACGCCCCAGGCGTGAGAATCGCGACAGGATCCTCGAACGCCGGCGCGATTTCACGGAGGGGAAACTGGAGCGTTATCGCATCGATGTCGGACGCAACCAGCAGGTCATGCCCAAGGACATCGTCGGTGCGATCGCCAACGAGGCAGGCATCGAAAGCCGATTCATCGGACAGATCAATCTCTACGAGGATTACTCCACGGTCGAATTGCCGGGCGGGCTGCCCGGCGAGATCCTCGCCATGCTGCGCCGGTTGCGCGTGCGGCAATACCCCCTAAATCTGCGGCCCGTCGACGCGGCCGAGGCGCAGCGCGATGCAACCCGCATCCGCCCGGGGTTCGGGGCCAGACCTGGCGCGAAGTCCGGCAAGGCCGCCAGGGGCCACGCCGCCGCCCCCTCCTCCAGCAGCGCCTCCCAGCGCACCAAGGGCAAGCCCGATCGATCCCGCTGACGACATCGCGCTCAGAGAACGCAACCAAATTTCCAAACCATCTGCCGCAACTGCAGTCCGACTACCAGGCACTGCGACCCATGGCGGCGCTGTGCAGCCCCCCGGGCACGGGTTAGAATGCGCGACTCCCGCAACGAGGCCGGGGTGGTGAAACTGGTATACACAGCGGACTTAAAATCCGCCGCCGCAAGGCTTACGGGTTCGAGTCCCGTTCCCGGCACCAGGAAGCAGGAAGCAGGAAGCAGGAAGCAGG
>CAYOKH010000072.1:0-1891 GCA_964404505.1 uncultured Azoarcus sp. | reverse complement strand
GGTTCGAGTCCCGTTCCCGGCACCAGGAAGCAGGAAGCAGGAAGCAGGAAGCAGGCGCAGCATGCTCTTGCGTGGCGTTTTGCCCGACCGTATCGAGACTCATCGTGATCGTTCTGAACCTTTGCTGCGAAAGCGAGCACCTTTTCGAAGGCTGGTTTGCCTCCACCGGCGCCTTCGAAGGACAGTTGAGGCGCGGCATGGTGTCGTGTCCGGTGTGCGGCTCTGCGAGCATTTCACGTCGCCCTACTGCGCCGTACGTGAACACTGCGGGTTCCGAGATCGAGATCGGGCCGGCGCGCCCCGGCGTCGATGCGGCGCCATCACCCGAGGCCGCCGCGGTGCTTTCGATACTGCGGCATGTCGCGAGGATCTCGGAGGATGTCGGAGAGCGGTTCACCGAGGAAGCACGTCGCATCCACTACGGGGAAGTACAGGCGCGCAACATAAAGGGCAAGTGCTCCGGCGAGGACGTGGGCGAGCTTCTCGAAGAGGGGATCCTGGTGCTTCCGGCACCTCCGGGCGACGACGAGTTGCACTGACGCGCAAGTGTCGCCGGACCTTGCGCCTGGGATGGTTTCAGCCACACGCCGTAATCAACGGCACCCACATCTCCTCGGGCGTCAGTCCGCCATGCACGCCAACCATGCGGTGTGGACGTTCGCCCGGGATGCAGTCGCGAATCGTCCAGCCCGGCTCCATCAGAATCGTGTGGGTTCCTATGCGCTCGTGGATGCGTGGATGGACCGGCCCGTGGCCGAACAACCCCCGCGCGAGCAGATCGGCCGATCGCGACACCATCGCCTGCCCTGCCAAGCCCTCCTCGACCGCCGCCAGGAAATCCCTCTCGGCGCCGGCCCGAACGGCGCAGAATGCCACGCGGCGCTCGCCGCACAGCGGGCCCTCGAGCATGCGTGCAAGCTCCGGATATGCCTCGAGGCGGACCAGACGCTCGTCGGGCGAATCGATGAATCCGTGATCTGCGCTCACCACGACGTCGGCGCCGACTCCTGCGAGACGCTCGAAGAGTCTGCCGAGCGCGGTGTCGATCCGCCAGAACTCGGCAACGACTTCATCCGAGTTCGAACCGAAATCGTGACTAAGGGCATCGAAGGTCGGGTAATAGGCATGCACGTAGCCCCCACCGGTTGCCGTCAGATCGGCTGCTGCGGTCTCGACCGCCGCGACCATTCCGGCAAGTCCTGCATGGGGGCGAATATCCGCGCCACGGCAGTGTCGCTGGGAGAAGCGTGAAAAGGCGATCTCGCGCGGCGAAATCATGATCGAGGGCCGGCGCCGCTTGCGGAACAGGCTGTCGTACGGAAACAGGCGCCGCAGGACCAAGGGTCCGGAGACGCGGTGACCCGCGCGCGTTCTCATCGGCAGCGGCGCGAGTGCGCCACCGAAGCGGCGGTCGTGGATATGCCACCCGGTCAATCCGTGCGTGACCGGGGCGAGACCCGTGAGCATCGTCGTCACCGCACTTGCGGTCGTGGAGGGGAATACCGAGGTGATGCGCGTGCGCCGGTGTGCGAGCAGGCTTCCGCCCGCCCCATGGCGCCGCAGAAACATGTCGCCCAGGCCGTCCACGAGAATGAAGACCAGCACTCCGGGTCCATCGATTCCCGCAGCAGTGCCCACATCCGCTCCGGGTGCGAGCCACGAGTCGCCGTCCAGAAACCCACGAATCGAAGCGGCCAGGCCGAACAGTCCGCAGACGCCGTAGTCCGGCACCACCGCATCCCGCGGCAGACGAAGGCCTGACCGCTGAGAATCCTTCATTACGGGTTCGCCGTGAACGACAGGGGAAAGACATCATGCGTCTTCCCCTTGTGAATACTGGAGCGGGAAACGAGTCTCGAACTCGCGACCTCAACCTTGGCAAGGTTGCGCT
>CAYOKH010000071.1:0-9630 GCA_964404505.1 uncultured Azoarcus sp. | reverse complement strand
TGTTTTTGTGCGGGTGCAGTATGGGTTTACCTTGATTGCGGCTCGACTGCCGTTTCGCTAACGTTCGCGCTGCAAAACACGTTTTGCTCGCCTCGATTCATTACTCACGGAAGGAGATCTCAATGAAAAAGACTCTGGGAATGGTGCTGCTGGCTTCGACAGTAGCTGTTGCGGCACCCGCAGCCGCCGATTTCGACCGCGTACGCTGGCAGGTGCCGATGGCGTTCGCATCCTCACTGACCGCTCTGGGCGACACGATGCCGGTCGTGGCGGACATGCTCAGAGCATCCAGCGGCGGTCAAGTGAATCTCCAGGTATTCGAGCCGGGTGCGCTGATTCCCGCGCTGAGCATCTTCGAGAACGTCAGCACGGGCAACGTCCCTGCGGGCTACTCGTGGATGGGTTACGAGTGGGGCCAGGTGCCGGTTGCGGCGCTGTTCGGTGCGACCCCGTTCGGGCTGGAATCGCAGGAGTTCACGGCCTGGTTGTATTTCCATGGTGGCGACGCGTTGTTGAAGGAGGCGTTTGCGCCGCACAACGTGTACCCGATATCGTGCGGCACGATCAGCCCCGAGGCGGCCGGCTGGTTCCGTGAGGAGATCAAGTCCGTCGATCAGTTCAAGGGCATGAAGTTCCGCGCTGCCGGCGTGGGTGGCGAGATCATGGCCGAGTTCGGCAAGTCCGTGACGATGCTGCCGGGTGGCGAGCTCTATCAGGCGCTCGAGACCGGGGTGCTGGACGGAACCGAGTTCTCGCTGCCGACCGTCGACGAGCAACTCGGCTTCTTCCAGGTGGCAAAGTACTATGCGCTGCCCGGATGGCATCAGCCTTCGACGAACCAGTTCCTCTACATCAACATGGCTGAGTGGAACAAGCTGAACAAGCAGACCCAGGCCCTGATCGAGAACACCTGCATGGCTGCCAACATGTACGCCCTGGCCCGCGCCGAAGCGCTGCAGGGTGCGGTGCTGGCGCGCTTCCAGAAGCAGGGCGTGAATCTGATGCAGTACAGCGACGAGATCCTGGGTGCGTTCAAGGAAGCGACCGACAAGGTCATGGCGCGCCGTTCGGCGGGTGATCCGCTGTGGGCCAAGGTGTACAACTCGATGAAGACATTCCAGGCCGAGCACAGCGTTTGGAAGGAGTACGGTTACCTGCCGCGCAATTTCGACACCAGCGTCAAGTAAGCCCGGGTCGAAGCGTGCCCGCGGGGCATCCATATCGGTAAACAACACGACGTCGAGGAATCATGGCTGAAATCAAACTCGATCTGGACAAGGTGGAGGATGCGGTCACGCACGGTTCGACCGCGGTGCAGTATCCCCGTACCCTGCCCTCCGACATTCTCGAGAGTGTCGTCAGCTTTTTCGGCAAGTTGTTTTCGTGGATCTGGGTGCCCCTCGTGCTGCTCGTGGTCGGCAACGTCGTCCTGCGTTACGTCCT
Organism: uncultured Azoarcus sp.; assembly: GCA_964404505.1. GTDB lineage: Bacteria > Pseudomonadota > Gammaproteobacteria > Burkholderiales > Rhodocyclaceae > DAOMNN01. The sequence goes on along the minus strand of CAYOKH010000071.1, from coordinate 8,187 downwards.
CGGGACCAACATCATCGCGATGGAGGAGTTCCAGTGGCATCTGTACGCCGCGGGCTTCATGATCGGTCTTTCGTATTGCTTTCTTCATGACGGACACGTGCGGGTCGATGTATTTGCCGAGCATTTTCAGCCCCGCACGCGCGCCGTGATCGAGATCCTCGGAACGGTCCTGCTGTTCCTGCCGTTCTGTTACTTCATCCTCGCCTATGCGTACCCGTTCGTAGAACGTTCCTACAGCATCAACGAGGTATCGGCCGCACCCGGCGGACTGCCGATGCGCTGGCTGATCAAGTCGTTCATCATTTACGCGTTTGTCCTGCTTTTCATCGCAGGACTGGCGAGGCTGATTCGGGCCTTTTCGCTGCTGACGGGGTTTCCCCGCGCGCGCAAGACCTGAGCCCGAATTCCCGACACCGCTGCAAACGGCCGCCCGGCGGCATTGAAGACCTCATCAGGATAGGAGCCGGTTCGTGTTCGAGGCAAACGAAATTCTCGTAATGGCGATGCTGGGCAGCTTCATCGTGCTGATCTTCACCGGCTATCCGGTGGCCTGGTTGCTGGCCGGGATATCCGTGCTGTTCAGCGTCGGTTCGATCCTGCTCGCGCAGCATTTCGACATCGATACCTACTTCCTGACCGATTGGCGCATCTTTGGCGTCATGGTCCAGCGCATTTTTGCGCAGATGAGCAACTGGGTGCTGGTCGCGCTGCCGATGTTCATCTTCATGGGTCTGATGCTGGAGCGTTCGGGCATTGCCGAGCGCTTGATGCTCAGTTTCATCAAACTGTTCGGGCGCTTCCGCGGCGGGTTGGGCGTTGCGGTGGTCGTGATCGGCATCCTCCTGGCCGCGTCCACCGGTATCGTCGGTGCGTCGGTGGTGCTGCTCGCTATGCTGTCGATTCCGGTGATGCTCGAGCAGCGCTATTCACCCGCTTTCGCAAGCGGTGTGGTCGCGTCGGCCGGAACGCTGGGCATCCTGATTCCGCCCAGCATCATGCTGATCATCATGGCCGACCAGCTGTCCCTCTCGGTCGGCAACCTGTTCATGGGGGCCCTGATCCCCGGGGTCATGCTCGGCCTGCTCTACATCGCGTTCGTGGTCATCGCGGCAATCCTGTATCCCAAGCTCGCGCAGCCGCCGCGCGATCTTCCCCCGGTGACGTGGAAGCTCGTGGCCGAGGTGCTGCTTGCCGTGATTCCACCGATGGGGCTGATCCTGGCCGTTCTCGGCTCGATCTTCTTCGGCATCGCGACGCCCACCGAGGCGGCCGGTGTGGGTGCGCTCGGCGCGACCCTTCTCGCGGCGGCCAACCGGAAACTCTCGTTTGCCGTGGTCAAGGACGTGTGCGAGAAGACCACGGTCACGACCGCGTTCGTGTTCGGCATCTTTCTCGGCGCGACCGCCTTTGCCGTCGTGCTGCGCTCGCTGGGAGGGGACGAGTTCATCGCCGGCCTGCTGCACGGCATTCCGCTTCCGCCGGAGGGCATCGTCATCGTGATCCTGCTGATCGCCTTCCTTGCCGGCTTCTTTCTCGACTGGCTCGAGATCAGCCTGATCCTGCTGCCCCTCGTGGGTCCGGTGGTCTCGGCCCTCGGTTTCGACCTGATCTGGTTCGTGGTGCTGTTCGCGCTGGCGCTGCAGACCTCGTTCCTGACCCCGCCGGTAGGCTTCTCGCTGTTCTATCTGAAGGGGGTGGTGCCCCCCGAGATCAAGACCAAGCACATCTACATGGGAGTTATCCCCTTCATCATGATCCAGCTCCTCGCGGTTGCGATCGTGTTCATGTGGCAGGATCTGGTGCTCTGGTTGCCCAAGCTGATGTACGGCTGACCACCGCGGCGCGAACGCAAGCTCCGGCATTCACGGGCCGGGCAGCCCGGGAGCGTGGAGGGCACGGACGATGACGGCCGGACTGCAAGTGCAATCCGGCCGTCATCATCCGGTGACGCGGGTGCGCCCTGGAGGGCTTGTGTCGTCAGGCGCGCCGGCGTCGGTCCTGGCGGATCATCGCCGCGCCGCGCTCCGCGATCATGATGGTGGGCGAGCTGGTGTTGCCGGAGGTGATCGTGGGCATGATGGACGCATCCACGACGCGCAGGCCTGCGAGGCCCTGGACGCGCAAACGGCTGTCGACCACGGCCGTGGGGTCATCCTTGCTGCCCATCTTGCACGTGCCGACCGGGTGGAAGATGGTGGTGCCGATATTGCCGGCGGCCTCTATGAGCTGTTCGTCGCTCTCGTATCCGCCACCTGGCAGGTGCTCGGTGGGGCGATAGGGGGCGAGTGCCGGTTGCGAAGCGATCCTGCGCGTGAGCCGGATGGCACGGGCGGCCTTGGCGCGATCGGCGTCGGTGCTCAGGTAGCAGGGCGCGATGCGCGGCGCGCTGCCCGGATCGCGGTCGCGTATCTTCATCCAGCCGCGTGATTTCGGGCGCAGGTCGCACACGCTCGCGGTAAAGGCGGGGAAGGTGTGCAGCGGGTCGCCGAATTTGTCCAGCGACAGGGGTTGCACGTGGTATTCGAGGTCGGGCGTGGCCTCGTCCCGGGTCGAGTGCGCGAACAGCCCGAGCTGACTGGGCGCCATGGTCAGCGGGCCGCGCCGGAACAGCGCATACTCCAGGCCCATCAGCGCCTTGCCCCACAGGCTGTTGGCCTGCTTGTTGAGCGTCTTGATGCCCTGGACCCTGAATACGCTGCGCAGCTGCAGGTGATCCTGCAGATTGTTTCCCACGCCGCGCAGTTCGTGCGCGACAGCAATCCCCATCTCCTGCAGGAACGCCGCCTCGCCGATGCCCGAACGCTGCAGGATGGCGGGCGAGCCGAGCGAGCCGGCGGCGAGCACGGTCTCGATTCGGCTGCGCGCCATGCAGCGTTCGCCGTTGACGAGAAACTCGATGCCCCTGACGGTGCGTCCGTCGATCACGAGTCTGTCGCTCAGCGCATGAGTCACGACCTTGAGGTTGGGGCGGTGCGTGATCGGGTGCAGGAAGGCCTTCGACGAGTTCCAGCGCACCCCCTTCTTCTGGTTGACCTCGAACTGGCTGGTGCCGAAGTTGTTGCCGCCATTGAAGTCCGCCGTCGCCGGCACGCCGGCCTGATTGGCCGCTTCGGCGAAGCGGTCGAGAATGTCCCAGCGCAGGCGTTGCCGTTCGACGCGCCATTCCCGGCCCGCGCCATGCACCTCGCTGGCACCGCGCCAGTGGTCCTCGCAGCCCTTGAACACGGGCAATACCTTGTTCCATGACCAGTCCGGATCCCCGCTCAGGCTCGCCCATTCGTCGTAGTCGCGCGCCTGGCCGCGCATGTAGATCATCGCGTTGATCGAGGTGCTGCCGCCGAGGCACTTGCCACGTGCGTAGATGATGGAGCGGCCGTTCAGGCCCGGCTCGGCCTCCGTCCTGTAGCACCAGTCCGTGCGTGGGTTGTTGATGCAGAAGAGATACCCGACCGGAATGTGGATCCAGATCCAGTTGTCCTTTCCGCCCGCTTCGAGGAGCAGCACGTTCACGTCCGGATCGGCGGACAGGCGGTTGGCCAGGACGCAGCCTGCCGCGCCCGCACCCACGACGATGTAGTCGAATTCCCCGAGGTCCTTCATGCGATTGTCCGCCATGCGCTCACTGATTGACCGGCATGACGAACTCCGGTCCCTTCGAGCCGCTGTCGGGCCAGCGCTGCATCACGCTCTTGTAGCGCGTGTAGAAACGCACGCCCTCCTCGCCGTAGCTGTGGTGATCGCCGAACAGGCTCTGCTTCCACCCGCCGAACGAATGCCACGCCATCGGCACCGGGATCGGTACGTTGATGCCGACCATGCCGATACGGATGGTCTGCACGAATGCCTGCGCCGTGCGGCCGTCGCGCGTGTAGCAGGCCACGCCGTTGCCGTAGGTATGGTCGTTGATCAGGTCGACCGCTTCGGCGAAGGTCCTGACCCGGACCACGCATAGCACCGGGCCGAAGATCTCCTCGCGGTGGATGCTCATCTGCGGCGTGACATGGTCGAACAGCGTGGCGCCGAGGAAGAAGCCGTTCTCGCGTCCCGGAACGGTCAGGCCGCGGCCGTCGAGGACCAGTGTTGCGCCCTCGCGCACGCCCGCCTCGATGTAACCTTCGATGCGATCCTTGGCCGCGGCGGTGACGATGGGTCCCATGTCGGCGCCGGGCGTCTCGCCGTCGTTGATGTTGAGCTTCAGCGCGCGCGTGCGCACCCGCTCGACCAGGTCGTCGGCGATGTCGCCGACGGCGACCGCGACCGAGATCGCCATGCAGCGCTCCCCGGCCGAGCCGTAGGCCGCACCGATCAGGGCGTCGGCGGCCTGGTCCAGATCGGCGTCCGGCATCACCACCATGTGGTTCTTCGCCCCGCCGAGCGCCTGCGCCCGCTTGCCGTTCTTCGCCGCGGTCTCATAGATGTAACGTGCGATCGGCGTCGAACCGACGAAGCTCACGGCCTGTATGTCGGGATGACTGAGAAGGCTGTCGACCGCGATCTTGTCGCCCTGCACGACGCTGAACACCCCCGCCGGCAGGCCGGCTTCGCGGAACAGTTCGGCAGCCAGAAGCGAGGGCGAGGGGTCGCGCTCCGACGGCTTGAGGATGAAGCTGTTGCCGCACGCGATCGCGACCGGCGCCATCCACATGGGCACCATGAAGGGAAAATTGAACGGGGTGATGCCGGCGGTCACGCCCAGTGGCATGCGCTGGCTCCAGTTGCTGATGCCGCCGCCCACGTTGTCCGAGTACTGACCGTTGAGAAGGTGGGGAATGCCGCAGGCGAACTCGATGACCTCCAGGCCGCGCTGCACTTCGCCCTGCGCATCCGGGAAAGTCTTGCCGTGTTCGCGCGTGATGAGGCGGGCCAGGTCCTTGCTGTGGCGTTCCACCAACTCCTGCATCCTGAACAGCACCCGCGCGCGGCGTTGCGGCGGAGTTGCCGCCCAGGCGGGAAAAGCCTCGCGTGCGGCGGCGACCGCGGCATCGACCTCGGTTGCGGAGGCGAGCGCGACCTTGCGCGCGACCTTGCCCAGGGCCGGATCGAATACGTCGGCACTGCGATCGCCCGTGCCGTCGCGAACCTCGCCGCCGATCCAGTGGCCGATGCGCTCCGGTGCGTTGATGTAAGTCATGCTCATATCAGTATTCCTCATGCCGTTCGGTGGAATGCGCTACGCCACAATACGCAGGGGCAGCGGTCCATGTTCGGTTTATAACTGCCGTGACAGGGATGGTCCAATGATTTATTCTTGATTCAGATATAAATAACATTAATATCGTACAGGTGCCTCCGCATGGACTACGCCGGCCTTCGCGCCTTCGTCACCGTCGCCCGTGAAGGCAACCTTACGCGTGCGGCCGAAAGGCTGTTCCTGACCCAGCCTGCGCTGAGCCTGCAGATCAAGAAGCTGCAATCCGAACTGGACGTTGTCCTGTTCGAACGGACACCGCGAGGCATGCGCCTGACGGACGCGGGGCGCAAGCTGCTGCCCACTGCGGAACGTGCCCTGGCGGCAGCCGCCGAGTTCGGTGCGGCGGCAACCGGGCTCAAGGGCACGGTGAGCGGACGGCTGCGCATCGGCACCATCGTCGATCCCGAGTTCCTGCGCCTGGGCGCCTTCCTCGGACTTCTCGCCGAGCGTCATCCGGGCCTCGCCTTCGAACTGAGACACGGAATGTCGGGCGCGGTTGCGCGCGAAGTCGAACTCGGCACGCTGGATGTCGCGTACACGCTCGGACTGCCCGGCCTGCCGGAGTTTCGCGAGCGTTTCCAGGCGCTGACGCTGACCCGCTTCACCTATCGCGTGGTCGCGCCACCGGGCTGGGCCGGACAGGTGCGCGGCAAGGGCTGGCGCGTGCTCGCCGCCTTGCCGTGGATAGGGACGCCGCCCGAATCGGTGCACCATCGGCTGCTCGACCGGATCTTCGCTGCCGAAGGGGTGGAGCCGAATGTCGTTGCGCGAGTGGACCTCGAACCTTCGATGATGGACCTGGTCAAGTCCGGGGTGGCGCTGGCCCTGGCGCGCGACAGTCTGGCGCTGCGTGCGGCGCATGCCGAAGGGATTGCAATTGCGGACGCCGTGTCGGTGGAGGCCGAACTGGGATTCATATGCCGCAAGGACAGGCGCATGGATCCGCCGGTCGCGGCAGCCATGGCCGTGATCGCGGAGGTGTGGGGCTCCGTCGACAGCGCGGAGGAGTGAATTCGAGGATGCGGGCGGCAATCAGCGCGCGCTCGCACCCAGCCTCGCGGAAATGCTCTCCGCGCACGCCCGCAACTTTCGCGCGATCGGACCATCCCAGTCGGGATTGAAGTTTCCGGCCGGCCCCATCGCCGTGATCGCCAGCACGATGTGCCCGTGGTGGTCGAACACGGGCGCGCAGAATGCATTGATGCCAGGGATGGGGTGCCCCACGGCACGCGCCATGCGGCGCGTGCGCACGTCTGCCAGCGTCTCGTCGATGTGCCTTTTCGACGGACGCAGGGCGGGCTGATCGGCGCTTGCGATTCGCGCAAGTTCCTCGTGCATCAGCGGTTCGGTCATGCGTTCGGAGAGAAACGCCGCGAACACCCTGCCGGTGGCCGAATTGAGCAGGCTCATCACGGTGCCGGCGCGCATGTTCACGTGAATCGGGCGGCTGCATTCCTCGATGCTGACGATGGTCGGGCCATGATTGCCCCACACCGAAAGGGCGACGTTCTGCTGGATCTCGTCCGACAGCCTGGCCACTTCAGGCGTCGCGACCCGCAGCGGGTTGAGTCCCTGCAGGGCCGACAGCCCCATCTGCAGCGCAAACGCCCCGAGTCCGTAACGTCCGGTCACGGGGTCCTGTTCGATCAGCCCGAGCTTGCCGAAACTCACGAGGTAGGGATGGGCCTTGGCAGCCGGCATGCCGGCCTCGCGTGCCAGGTCCCTGAGCATCATCGGTGCGGCGTTGCGCACGAGCACCTGCAGCAGCGTGCCGCCGACCTCTATCGACTGGATGCCGCGCCGGTCGGCGCCGCGCGCGTTGCCGCCCTCTTCGTTGAGTTTCGTGTTCAAGCCGTATCCCCTTTCAGCGCGAGATCTTATCAGGATCGGTGCGCACGCCCGTATCACCGATCGGTCGGCGTAATTCACCATTATCAAATCGATTGACCAATATCGAATTCTATACTAGGATTCACTCAACCAGAAACCCGACAGGAGTGCGTTCATGAACACCAAGGTTTTCGCATCACAAGCCGATCTCGAAGTGAAGCAGGTCAGCTTCGACAAGCTTTCCGACAACGCGTACGCGTATACCACCGAAGGCGATCCGAACACCGGCATCGTCATCGGCGACGACTCGGTGATGATCATCGACGCCACCGCGACGCCGGTGATGGCGCAGTCCGTCATCGCGAAGGTGCGGGAGATCACCGACAAGCCGATCAAGTATGTCTTGCTCACCCACTATCACGCGGTGCGGGTGCTCGGGGCGTCGGGATACAGGAGCGAGGGGCTCGAGCAGATCATCGCCAGTCACGACACCTATGACCTGATCGTCGAGCGCGGCCAGCAGGACATGGATTCCGAGATCGGCCGCTTTCCGCGGCTGTTCGATTCGGTCGAGAGCGTGCCGGGGCTGACCTGGCCGACCATCACTTTCAAGGGCGAGATGACCCTGTGGATGGGCAAGCTCGAAGTGAAAGTCATGCAGCTCGGACGAGGTCACACCAAGGGCGACACCGTCGTGTGGCTGCCGTCGCAGCAGATCTGCTTCTCGGGTGACCTCGTCGAGGCCGACGCCGCATGCTATACCGGTGACGCGTACCTCGCCGACTGGCCGAAGACCCTGGACCGCCTCGCTGCGCTGGGTGCGCAAAAGCTGGTGCCGGGGCGTGGTCCCGCCCTGATGAATCCGGAGCAGGTGAAGAAGGGTCTCGCCTACACCAGGGATTTCGTGTCGACGCTGTACCGCAGCGCGCAGGAAGCCGTCGCGCAGGGCATGGACCTGAAGGCGACGATGGAGCATGCGCGCAAGAACATGGATCCGAAGTTCGCGGATGTGTTCATCTACGAGCATTGCCTGCCCTTCGACGTGACGCGCGCGCACGACGAGGCGAGCGGCATTCGCGACCCGCGCATCTGGACGGCCGAGCGCGACCAGCAGATGTGGCACGCATTGCAGGAATGATAAATCGGAGAGCGTCGTGTAGGAAGAT
>CAYOKH010000070.1:0-9694 GCA_964404505.1 uncultured Azoarcus sp. | reverse complement strand
GACCAAGCCGCGGCGGCGGCCGCCGAGCAGCGTGCGCGCCTGCGCCAGAAGACCCTGCGCGCGCCGTTCGCCGGCGAACTTGGCATCCGCCAGGTGAGCATCGGCCAGTTCATCGCGGCAGGCGATCCGGTCGTGTCGCTGCAGACGCGTGATCCCATCCACATCGATTTCAGCCTGCCGGAACGACACGTGGCCACGCTGCAGCCAGGCCAGGGCGTGAAAGTCACGGTCGACGACTCGGACGCGGTGTTCGAGGGGCACATCGTCGCGATCGAACCATCGGTGAGCGAGAGCACGCGCAGCTTTGCGGTGCAGGCCTCGCTCGCGAATCCGGACGGACGGCTGCGTCCGGGAATGTTCGCGCGCGTGGCGCTCGAAACCGGTGCCCCGCGCACGGTGAAGGTCGTGCCGCTGAGCGCGATCCGGTTCAACCCGTACGGCAACGTGGTGTTTGTCGTGGCCCCAGACGGAGATGGCAGCCTGCGCGTGGCGCAGCGCTTCGTCCAGACCGGCGCGCGCCGCGGCGATATGGTCGAGATCCTGGAGGGTCTCGAGACTGGCGACCGCGTGGCCACGAGCGGGCTGCTCAAACTTCGCAACCAGGCCCAGGTCAGGATCAACGATGACCCGGCGCTACGGCCGGAGGCCGACCCCGCACCACGTCCCGGCAACGCCTGACGCGCCGTTCGAACCTGGATTCCACCCCATGCAGATGCGCTTCACCGATACCTTCGTCAACAAGCCGGTGCTGGCCACCGTGGTCAGTTTGTTCATCCTGCTGCTAGGCCTGCGTGCGGCCTTCGACCTGAACGTGCGACAGTTCCCCGAGATCCGCAATGCGGTGGTCACGGTGAGCACAGCGTACCTGGGCGCCGACGCGGACCTGATGCAGGGTTTCGTCACGACGCCGATCGAGCGCGAAGTCGCGGCGGCAGAGGGCATCGACTACGTGGTGTCGACGAGCGTCGCCGGGGCGAGCAGCATCCAGGCCTTCCTGCGCCTCGATGCCGATCCGAACGAGGCGCTCACGCAGATCGCAGCGCAGGTGAACAAGGTGCGCTCGGTCCTGCCGCAGGAGGCCGAGGAACCGGTGATCACGCTGTCGGTGGGTGAAACCATTGCGGCGATGTACATGAGTTTCTACTCGGAGATCCTGTCGAACAACCAGATCACCGATTATCTCGTGCGTGTCGTCGAGCCGCAGCTGTCGACCATTCCCGGGGTGCAGCGCGCGGTGATTCTCGGAGACCGGACCTTTGCGATGCGCATCTGGCTCGACCCCGAGCGCATGACGTCGCTGGGCGTGACCGGCGCCGACGTGCATTCTGCGCTTCGGGCCAACAACGTGCTGTCGGCGGTCGGGCGCACCAAGGGGCAGAGCGTCTCGGTCGACCTGACCGCCGCGACCGACCTGTCCTCGGTCGAAGAGTTCGAGCAACTGGTGCTGCGCGCGGACAGCAACGCGATCGTGCGCCTCGCCGATGTCGCCGAGGTCGAGCTTGGGTCGGAGAACTACGACACGTCGGTGAGTTTCAACGGGCTATCCGCGACCTTCATCGGTATCGAGGTGTCGCCTGACGCCAACGCCCTCGACGTGATCGCGGACGTGCGCAGGGCATGGCGCGAGCAGATCGAGCCACAGTTTCCGGACGGGCTCGGCGGGGACATCGTCTACGATTCCACCGAGTACATCGAGAGCGCGATCGATGAGGTGATCCATACCATCGTGCTCGCGCTGGCCATCGTGCTGGCGGTCATCTACCTGTTCCTCGGTTCGGTGCGAAGCGTGCTGATTCCCGCGCTGGCGATGCCGCTGTCGCTGGTCGGCACGCTGTTCCTGATGCTGCTGATGGGTTTCTCGATCAACCTCCTGACCCTGCTCGCGATGGTTCTGGCGATCGGCATCGTCGTCGACGATGCGATCATCATGGTTGAGAACATCCATCGCCACATCGAGGGGGGCATGAAGCCGCTCGACGCCGCGATCCGCGGCGCGCGCGAACTTGCCTGGCCGATCGTTGCGATGTCGACGACGCTGGTCGCGGTGTTCCTGCCGATCGGCTTCGTCGAGGGCATCACCGGGACGCTGTTCGTCGAGTTCGCGTTCACGCTGGCCGGATCGGTCGTGATCTCCGGCGTCATTGCGCTCACGCTGTCGCCGATGCTCGCCTCGCGCCTGCTGAAGGCGCACGGCGCGCAGCAGCGACGCGGGCTGGAAGCCTGGCTCGACGCGCGTTTCGAGGGGCTGCGTGGGCGCTACCAGCGCAGCCTGCATGGCACGCTGGAGAGCCGCCACGTGGTGCTGACTTTCGGGCTTATCGTGCTGGTGTCGTGCTATTTCCTGTTCGTCACCAGTCCGAGCGAGCTCGAGCCCCCGGAAGACCAGGGTTTCGTGCTCGCGATCGGGTCGGCCGACGCGCCCACCACCCTCGAACAGCTCGAGCGCAACACCACGGTGATGAACCGCTGGCTCGACGAAGTCGACGAGGTCGCCAACGTGTTCATCATCAACGGTTTCGGCGGCGCGGGAGTCGGCGCGACGAACGCGGCGATCGCAGGTTTCGTGCTCTCGCCGTGGGACCAGCGCACGCGCACCACGCATCAGGTCCTCGAACAGGATCTGCAGCCGCGGCTCGAAGCCATCCCCGGCCTCAACATCTTCGCACTGGTTCCGCCGTCGCTGCCCGGAGGCGGGGGCGGTGCACCGGTCGAGTTCGTGATCCGCAGCACCGAGCCGGCCGCTAACCTGCAGGAGGTCGCGCAGGAAATTGTTGGCCGCGCGATGGGCACGGGGCGGTTCATCTTCGTCGACGGTGACCTGAAGATCGACAAGCCGCGCAGCGAGATCCGCATCAACCGCGAGAAGGCGGCGCTGATGGGAGTCGACATGCAGACACTGTCGGCAGACGTGGCAACCCTGCTTTCGGGTGCACCGGCGGGGCGCTTCTCGCTCGAGAACCGTTCCTACCGCGTGATTCCCCAGCTCGAACGCACCGCGCGGCTGAATCCGGAGCAGATCGGGGACCTGTATACGCGCAACCGTGCGGGCGAACTGGTGCCGCTGTCGACGCTGGTGACGATGGATGACAGCGTGCAGCCGCAGCAGCTCAAGCGATTCCAGCAGCTCAACAGCGTAACCCTCTCCGGTGTGCCCCGCCCGGGCGTGACGCTGGGCGAGGCGCTGGCCATCCTGGAGGACATCGCCGCCGAGGTTCTGCCGCAGGGTTACAGTGTCGACTACGCCGGCCAGTCGCGCCAGTTCAAGAGCGAGGGCCAGCAGCTCGTGCTGACCTTCTTCTTTGCGCTGATCGTGATCTACCTGGTGCTGGCCGCGCAGTTCGAGTCCTTCCGAGACTCCGCGATCATAATGATGACGGTGCCCATGTCGATCGCCGGGGCGCTCATCTTCGTCAGCCTCGGATTCGCGACGCTCAACATCTACACCCAGGTCGGACTGGTGACCCTGATCGGGCTGATCGCCAAGCACGGCATCCTGATGGTCGAGTTCGCGAATCAGCTCCAGGCCGAAGGGCGCAGCCGCCGCGAGGCGATCGAGGAGGCGTCCGGCATCCGCCTGCGCCCCATCCTGATGACCACCGCCGCGACGGTGCTCGCGATGGTTCCGTTGCTGATCGCGACCGGCCCCGGTGCGGGTTCGCGTTTCGCGATGGGGCTGGTCATCGCCAGCGGCATGACCATCGGTACGCTGTTCACCCTCTACGTGGTGCCGGCCATGTATCTGTATCTCGCACGGGAGCGCGCGCGCGAAACTGCCGCGGGGTCGTTGCGCGAAGCGACCTGATGCGGGCCCTGCAGTTGCCGGCAGGGCCGGAAACCTGCCGCAGGGCGGCTGCGAAGTGGAAACCGGCCTATTCGGCGAGCTCGACGCGCAGGCGCCCCTGCTCTATGCGAAGGTCGCGCACGCCTTCGGCGAACATGCTCCAGAAGCCGCCTCCCGGGCCGTGCATGGAGACGAGATCGTGTCCCTTGATACCGCCAAGCCACGCCGCAGGCAGCGGGACGCCCATGATGCTGACGCCGTCGATCGAAACCACCGCGCGCCCCTGCTCAAAGCGCAGTCGCACCCCGGTGGCGACGCGGACGGTCTGGTTCGCGAACACCGGCAGATCCGGGGGCAGGGTGATGAGCATCGTCGCCGAGATCAGGTCGTCGGAGAGGTGGAGCACGAGTCGCTCGGCCAGATCGGGGTTCCTTGCGACCATCGCGTTGAGTTCGCGCTGGGTGAAATGAATCACGCGGTCCTCGGCGCGTTCGGCGTAGGGCTCCGGCCGAAGCGGGCCGGATGTATCGGCCCGCTCGCGGCGTGTCGCAGCCTCCGGCGTGGCCGCGGGGGGCCGTGCCGGTCCGGACAGACTGTCAATCTTTGCCTCCAGCACTGCCTCCTCGCGGGCGTCGAGCACGACCGGGGTGAAGGGCTGCGGGAACAGCCAGGTTCGGGCGATCCACAGGGTCGCGGCGATGGTCGCAAGCACGACGAGCAACAGCAGTCCCGCCACGAGGGGCCAGCCGGGGCGGCGCGGTTCAGGAGTTGTGGAGCGAACGCTCATTTCGCACTTATCCGGCAAGCGGGGCGCAAGGTCAAGTCGGCGACGGCGAAATCTTGTAACGAAACCCGCTTGTAACGGGACCCGATACGTCGTCATCATGCACCGTGATGGGGCAACCGGGTTTCCGATTCGCTCGAGGCTGACTTATCCTTGGGGTCTCGCGTGTTGCCGCAGCATCGATTGCGCGGAAGGCGCGGACGTCGAGGCGATCGGGCGTCAGGCTGGCGGACGCCGTTCCAACATTGAACCGGCTACGGATGACTACACTTGAACCAGTTGAGGGAATTCGCGCGGATCCTGCGGCACTCCTTCAGGAACCTGGTGCCGATCATCGTCGTGGTGGCCTTCTTCCAGCTTGCGGTCATGCGCCAGGTGCCCGACGGCGTGGGTTCCATGGCCTTCGGCCTGCTCGTGGTCGTACTCGGCGTCGCGTTGTTCCTGCAGGGGCTCGAACTCGGAATCTTCCCGATCGGCAAGAGCCTGTCGAACGACTTTGCGAAGAGGGGCTCGTTGCCGTTGCTGATGGGATTCGGGTTCTGCCTCGGCTTCTCCGCGGTGGTCGCCGAACCGGCCCTGATCGCGGTCGCGACCCAGGCCGAGCTGATCAGCGAAGGGCGCATCGACGGCTTCACCCTGCGCATGCTGGTAGCACTGTCGGTCGGCGCGGTGGTCGCGCTCGGGGTGGTGCGCACCATTCTTGGTCAGTCCCTGCACTGGTACATGATCGTCGGCTATCTGATCGTGGTCGCCGTGACCTTCGTTGCACCCGAGGAGATCGTCGGGCTCGCCTACGACTCCGGCGGCGTGACCACGAACATCGTCACCGTGCCACTGATCGCCGCACTCGGCATCGGGCTCGCAGTGTCGATCCGCGGGCGCAATGCGCTGGCGCATGGCTTCGGGCTGGTGGCACTCGCGGTAATGGTACCCATGATCTCGGTACAGCTTTACGGAATCGTCGTGTACAGCCTTGCCGATGCGGCGGAGACCGCACGCGCGCTCGAGCAGGCGGTGGCGGATCCGGCTGCCGTCGGGCTCGTCAGGACGGCCGGCAGCATCCCGCTCGGCATGCTGACCGACTTGCTGAGGATGTTCCGCGACGTGCTGCCCATCATCGCCGTGATCCTGTTCTTCCAGTATGTCGTGATCCGCAAGCCGATCGCCCACCTGAACAAGGTCGTGGGCGGTTTCGTGCTCGTCATCGTGGGCCTGTACGCCTTCGTCGTCGGGCTCAAATTGGGCCTGTTTCCGATCGGGAGGAGCATGGCCGAGCAGCTGATCGGGCTGGACAACGTGCTGTGGGTGTACCTGTTCGCATTCTCGATCGGTTTTGCGACAACGATGGCCGAACCCGCCCTGATCGCGATCGGACAGAAGGCTGAAGAGGCGGGCAAGGGGCGGCTGAACGGCAACCACATTCGTATCCTCGTAGCGATCGGGGTCGCGATCGGCATCACCATCGGCGTGCACCGCATCATTGCGGGCGATTCGATTCACTACTACATCATGGGCGGCTACGGATTCGTGATCCTGCTGACGTGGCTGACACCGAAGTACATCGTGCCGCTGGCCTTCGACCTGGGCGGGGTGACCACCTCGGAGGTCACCGTACCGCTGGTCACTGCGCTGGGCATCGGCCTGGCGACCCATATCGAGGGGCGCAACGTGCTGATCGACGGCTTCGGGTTGATCGCGTTCGCGTCGATCTTTCCCATCGTGACCGTCATGTTCTATGCTCTTTACGCGGAGCGGGCCATCCGGCACAAAGGAGAAACATCGTGAAATTCTCGGTGCTCATCGCGATTCTGGCTGAAGATCTTGAGGAAAAGGCCATCGATGTGGCCAAGCGCTCCGGCGCGGGCGGGGTGACCATTCTCGATGCGCGCGGCATCGGCGCGAGGGAGAAGAAGACCTTTTTCGGGCTGACCTACGAGGGCAGCCAGTCGGTGCTGGTCTTCGTGCTGGAGAAGAAACTGTCGCTGACCGTAATGAAGAACATCAGCCGGGAACTTGACCTGAAGAACGACACCAAGGGCGTGGTCTTCACGATTCCGCTGGAGCATATCGCCGGCATCGACATCACGCAGATTCACCAGTTCGAAGAGCGCATCAAGGACGACATCTAGGAGACTCGGCAATGCTGATCAAGGACATCATGGTGCGCGAGGTCGTGACCATATCGACGCTCGCCACGATCCGCGATGCGATGAAGCTGATGAAGCAGCGCAGGGTCAAGTCGCTGGTGGTCGAGAAGCGTGATCAGCACGACGCCTTCGGCATCATTACCTATACCAATATCCTCAAGACCATCGTCGCCGAGGAAGGCGACATCGATCTGATCAATGTCTACGACATCTGTGCCAAGCCGGCCCTGACGATCTCACGCGAACTGGACGTCAAGCACGCGGCGGGGCTGATGGTGAACATGGGGATTCGACGCCTGCTCGTGACGGCCAACAACGAACTGGCGGGCATCATCACGATGAACGACATCGTCGGCGCGATCCTGCAGATGGCCGACGAAGAGAACTGATCCCGGCCGGTTCCCGCCGACCGACGCAGTGGGGGCCGATCCAGGCCCCTTGACGCCTCTCCCGATAGCCACGGTTCATTGTGCACTGCAAATGAGAGTGCCTCGCAATTTAACGGCGGTCAATGTGAATTGATCCGCCGAAGTATCTAATCATTCCCATGAAGACGAAGTGGTGATTGACGTCCCCATGGAAATGTCCGTTGCGCGTCGCGGTTTCCTCAGAGGTCGGATCGGTCCGGCCGGGAACGAGGTGCGCCCGCCCTGGTCCGTCGGGCGCGAAGTTTTCGATGCCGTGTGCGACCGGTGCAGCGCTTGCGTCGGTGCCTGTCCCGCGAACATTCTCAGAGTCGGCGACGGAGGATATCCCGAAGTCGATTTCACTGCGGGCGAGTGTTCCTTCTGTGCCGAATGCGTGAGCGCGTGCCGCCCGGGTGCGCTGCGCCGCAGCGAAGACGGCCTGCCTTGGTCGCTGAAGTTCCGCGTCGGCGAGTCCTGCCTCGCCGAGCGTGATGTGGAATGCAGAGTCTGCGGCGAGACCTGCGCGAATGCAGCAATCCGTTTCCGCCCGCGACTCGGCGGCGTTGCACGGCCGGAACTCGATCCCGATCGTTGCAACGGCTGCGGCGCCTGTTTCGCACCCTGCCCGGTTCAAGCGATAGCAATGGAGATGCATCAATGAAGATTGCAAGCCTGGTCGTCCGGGCGAAGCCCGAAGATTTTCCCGAGTTGCGCGAGGCGCTGTGCGCGATTCCGGGGGTGGAACTGCACGGCGAGTCGCCGCAAGACGGTCGCATGATCGCCACGGTCGAGGATGGTGAGGGTTACGCCGTCACCGACTCGATCCTGGCGGTAAATCTGACCAAACATGTACTGGGCGTGACGCTGGCCTACGAATATACCGACGAAGGTCTCGAATTACAGGAGGCATGACATGAACATGGATCGACGCGAATTCATCAAGACCAATGCGGTTGCGGCCGCGGCGGCAACGGCCGGCATCGGGATTCCGGTGGTGGCGCAGGCGCAGCAGGCCGGGGATCCCGGCACACTCGTGCGCTGGGACAAGGCCGCGTGCCGCTTTTGCGGCGTGGGTTGCTCGGTGCTCGTAGGGGTACAGAACGGCCGCGTGGTTGCGACCCAGGGCGATCCGGATTCTCCGGTGAATCGCGGGCTGAATTGCATCAAGGGCTATTTCCTGTCCAAGATCATGTACGGGTCGGACCGCCTCACCCAGCCCATGCTGCGCATGAAGGATGGCAAGTACGACAAGAACGGCGAGTTCACGGCCGTGTCGTGGAAGCAGGCCTTCGACGTCATGGAAGAAAAGTGGAAGGCCGCCCTCAAGGAACATGGTCCGGGCTCGATCGGGATGTTCGGATCCGGCCAGTGGACGGTGTGGGAGGGTTATGCCGCCGCTAAGCTCTACAAGGCGGGTTTCCGCAGCAACAACATCGATCCCAACGCGCGCCACTGCATGGCCTCCGCGGTGGCGGGTTTCATGCGTACCTTCGGCATCGACGAGCCCATGGGCTGCTACGACGACATCGAGAATGCCGACGTGTTCGTGCTGTGGGGCTCGAACATGGCGGAAATGCACCCGATCCTGTGGAGCAGAGTCACGGACCGCCGCCTGTCCAAGGCCGGCACCGAGGTGCATGTACTGTCGACCTTCGAGCACCGTTCGTTCGAGCTCGCCGACAACGGCATGATCTTCGAGCCGAGCACCGATCTGGCCATCCTCAACTACATCTGCCATCACATCATCGAGAGCGGTGCGGTCAATCACGCGTTCGTCGATGCGCACGTGAACTTCAAGCGCGGCGAAGCCGATATCGGCTACGGGCTGCGTCCGAACCACGCGCTCGAAGTCAGTGCAACCAACAACGGATATCCGGATGCGGACGGCAAGCCCAAGGGCAACCCGGGCAAGGCCGAGGACATGAGCTTCGATGAGTTTGCCGCGTACGTGTCCGAGTACACGCTGGAGAAGGTCGCGAAGCTGTCGGGTGTGCCCGCCGACCGCCTGCTGCGCATGGCACAGGCCTATGCCGACCCGCGCAAGAAGGTGACATCGTTCTGGACCATGGGTGTCAATCAGCATACGCGTGGCACCTGGGTGAACAACATGATCTACAACGTGCATCTGCTGGTGGGCAAGATCTCCGAGCCGGGGAACAGCCCGTTCTCGCTGACCGGGCAGCCCTCGGCCTGCGGCACGGCCCGGGAAGTGGGCACGTTTGCGCACCGCCTGCCGGCGGACATGGTCGTCATGAACCCGATGCACCGTGCGTTCAGCGAGGACATCTGGCAGCTTCCGGAGGGGACGATTCCGGGCAACATCGGATTCCACGCGGTGGCGCAGAGCCGCGCCCTCAAGGACGGAAAGCTCAAGTGCTACTGGACCTCTACCACGAACAACATGCAGGCCGGGCCGAATGTCAACGACGAGGTGTATCCGGGCTGGCGCAATCCGGAGGCCTTTATCGTCGTCTCGGATGCGTATCCGACCGTTTCCGCCCTGTCCGCCGATCTGATTTTGCCCTGCGCGATGTGGATGCCGCATTACAGGCCAAAGCCAGCTGGATTTTGCGCA
>CAYOKH010000069.1:0-10023 GCA_964404505.1 uncultured Azoarcus sp. | reverse complement strand
CCACTGCGCCTGCACCTGCCGCCACTACGCCTGCACCTGCCGCCGCACCGGAGCCCGCACCTGCAGCAAGCGCCGCTGGCCAGGGTGTCTATAACCGGACCTGCGCGCTGTGTCACGCTGCCGCTGTGGCCGGAGCGCCGAAACCTGGCGACAAGGCCGACTGGGAGCCGCGCATCGCTCAAGGGGTGGACGTACTATACAAGCACGCGATCGAGGGTTTCACCGGCAAGAAGGGGATGATGCCCCCGCGCGGCGGTGCGGCCAATCTGTCTGACGAAGAGGTCAAGTCCGCAGTCGACTTCATGGTAGAGGAGTCGAAGTAAGCGACCGCCTGCTTCGATGCCGGGGGCGGGATGATGCTGCGGATCGTCCCGCCCCCCGGCATTTCGTGGGTTGACTCCTCGGTTTCCCGTGTGTCCGTTCCCGCTGCGGGCACGGCCATTTCTCACGGGGACCCGTTGCGACGGCGTATGACACGTGCCGTCGCCAGCGTTTCGACCCCCGCAGCAGGGATGTGCGAGATGCAGGTCAATGGCGGTGGTGCACGGAATGTGTCAGGGAGCGCAGAATCTCCGGGGTGATCCCTTCGGCGGACAGGACCACGCCGCCCCGTTCCGCCGCAAAACGTTCAGCCGCCCGTCGCTCGGTGAAAGCGGGCAGATTGCCGTCGCGCATCGGTCCGAGCGCGTCCGATCCATGGACATAGAAGGCGCGTGTGGATTCGGTCCAGTTTCCGCTCGTCACGTCGGTGACGAAGGTCGCAACGATATCGGCCCCGCCATAGCCGCTGTTGTAGCGGTTCACGTCGTCGAGAAAGACGTGCAGGTTGACCGGCGAGTCGAAGAACTGGGTGGCTCCGTCGTGGAAAATCGCCTGGGCCGCCCAGCGCGGGAAACGCGCCGGATACATCCCGCAAACCGGACAGCGTGCATCGGGGGGTATGCCGCGCGGCTCGAATTTGCCAAGCCCGGAAGTCGGATCGTAGGGTAGCGCGGGTGCCACGATGCAAAAGTCGTCGGGACGCTCGACGCCTTCACCCGTATCCTTCCCCGCAGGCATCAGCAGCGCCGCCGCGCTCGCTAGTGAAAGCGCGACCCCTGCCTGGAACAACTGCCTCGGGGAAAACTGCATCATCCGGCCTTTGCCATGCCCAACTGCGGATTGTGAATCAGGAGGTGGACCAGCTTCGTCAGATTGACCTCGGGGCGGGCCTCGGGACTCGTGACGGGATCGGAAATGATCTCTCCGTTGCTGCAATGAAGGTGGTTCGGAAAGGTGGACAGGTCGCGATGCAGAGGCGCAGTGTCGATCCCTGCGATGCGTCCGTCACTGATCCAGCGCAGCGAATAGGCATCGGTTGCGGCGTAGTGCACCGTAAGCGCCACACCGTTGGCAAGGCGGACGATCAGCGCATCCTGTGTGCACTCGGCCGGAGTTTCGAGGTCGGACGAAAACGTCGCGTCGATGATGGCCGCAAGCTCGATGTGCAGACTCATGATGCGTTCGCTCCCTTGAGCCGGTCGGAGATCAACATGCGAACGGTTTCCCTCGTTTCACCCAGCACCCGTGCGGCGAGGTAGCGTTCGTAAGTCGGATGCTCGGCAAGCTCGCCCGCGCAGACGCGTTCGAGGAGAGCGACTTCGTCACTCACGCCGTAGGGTTCGAGAACGGCGCTTCGATTGCAGCGCAGTTCGTACATGAGGCGTGACAGTTGTTCAATTTCCTGTGCGGTGCCAAATTCGATATTCTTGAAGAAGTCAGCCATGTTTACATCCTGCTGTCATGAAGTGCGCCGCCGTCGAGAATTACCATGTCGGCGGTGATGTCGGAAAACCGGCCCGGTTCTCCGCCGAATTGCTCGGCAAACTTCGCGGCATCGGCTTCGCTTCCGAAGGAAGCGATGGTCGGGCCCATCGAGCCCCGGCGTGAGGACCCATGGACGTACCACGCTGTTCGTGCATCGATCCAGTGCCCACGCGGTTCGTCCCAGTCGGCCTTTCCCATGTCCTGAACGAAGATCGCCTGGACCGGCTGGATGATCTCCGGATTCAGATGGACGTGAAACATCTCCACCGTGTCGCAGAAGAAATCCGGCTCCGGACGCCCGGTATAGTGAATCTGCGCTTTGGGCCCCGGGTAGTCGGCGAGAAGCATGCCGTCGAGAGCGCATGACGTGCCGCGGTCGATTTCGACCGCGGCCGTCGCGCCGGACCCGTCCGTAGGCCGGCCGCAGGCAGCGAGCACCGTGGCCGCCCCGACAGCGAGCAGAAAGCGGCGGCGATTGGTGCATGGGCGATGTCGGTTGCACATGAATCGATCTCCATCAGGTATCTATTTGCGAAAGCGCCATGCCGCCACGGCCAAAGGGGCTGCAATCCAGGCGAACATGACCATTCCCAGGAGCCAGGGTTCGGCAAGCGCGCGAGGGAAGACGGTCGCCAGGCCGTACAGCCCACGCACGTCCTCGAGTGTGAAGATGTTCAGGATGCGGAAGACATCGGCCGGATTGAGGAGCAGCAGGTATGGAAAGAATTCGCCGCCATAGCTGCCTCCGGTCACGACCAGGGCTCCGAGCAGGATCAGGTCGAACACCAGGACGAAGAAGAACCACATCGCGATGGCCATCCCGGATGCCCGCGTCCGATCGCCTGCGAATACCGACAGCATTACCGCGAGACTGAGAAAAGCCATTCCGAGCAATACCGAACTGAGCATGAAGCCGAAATAATGAAACAGTGCGTTGATGTCGAGTTGGGCCGACAGCACGACGGCGACCAGGCCGAAGCCTGTGACGGTCGAGAATGTCAGCGCCGCGGCGAGCCCGAGGTACTTGCCCAGCAGCAGTTCGAAACGGGTGATTGGCATGGACAGCAGAAGATCGAGCGAGCCGCGTTCGCGTTCCCCGACGATGGCATCGAATCCGAGCACAAGCGCAATAAGGGGGATCAGATAGATGACCAGGCTCACCAGGCTGGCAATCGTGAACTCGATCGACCGGAACCCGACGGTTCCCTGCTGCGCGCCGCCGAAGTAAGCGATCACGAGCGCGAAGACGGTGAAGACCAATGCAACGGCGAGTACCCACCGATTGCGAATCCGGTCCCAGAATTCCTTTCCGGCGACGGTCGTGACTTGCCTCAATTCCACGTCTGGCCACCTAATCCGAAAGGCCGAAGAAAACATCCTCGAGCGATGGCTCGCGAACATGGAGGTCGAGCATCTTGCCGTTGAGTGCGGCCAGGGCCTCGAGCACGGCCATCTTGGCATCGCGCCGGCACTGCACGGAAACAAGGTTGTCCCGTGCCTCTATCGCGCCGACTGGAAGATTGCCAAGGACATTGCGGACCTGGTCGAAGTATTCCGGAGCAATGCGGACATCGAACCAGATGGGCAGGTCCATGCGCTCGCGCAGCTCCTGCAGGGTGCCAATGGCCTGTATGCGGCCGGCGGCCATGATTGCGAGTCGATCGACGCGCTCCTGTATCTCGCTGAGGATGTGGGAAGTCAGCACCATCGTCACGCCTTCGCTGCGAAGTCGCCGCAGGATCGCGTAGAACTCGCGAATCGCTTCGGGGTCAAGCCCGTTCGTGGGCTCATCCAGGAAGAGGATCTGAGGGGTGCCCAGAAGCGCCTGTGCAAATCCAAGCCGCTGACGCATGCCCTTGGAATAATCCCTCACGCGGCGATCGGCGGCCTGCAGCAGTCCCACGCGTTCGAGGGCGGACATGCAGGCCCCTAGCGGCGACGCCTTCAGACGCGAGAAGAACTGGAGCGTTTCCAGACCGGTCAGATTGTCGTAGAACACAACGCTTTCAGGCAGGTAGCCGATCTTGCGGCGTACCGATCGAAAGCGATGCCCGCCCACGGCTTCGCCGTCGATGAAGATCTGGCCGGACGTCTCCGGCACCAGACCCAGCATCACCTTGAAAAGTGTGCTCTTACCGGCACCGTTGTGCCCGATCAGGCCGAACAGCTCGCCGCGACGGATTTCCAGGTCGACGCCATCCACCGCGTGCACCGCGCCGTAGTGCTTGGTGACACTGCGTGTGACGACGACAGGTTCGGGGTTGAGTGCCTGACCCGATTCAGCGGGCGCCAGGGAAGTGCTTTCCAAGCCAGTCTCTCCAGTTTTCATTCTGGGGGCGCATGCGCGGATTCGGATCCACGATGCTGGGCGCCCGCATCAGCGGGAACTGCCGCGATACGAGGCGGAGCGTCTGAACGGCAGGGCTTGCGAGGAGCAGTTTCATCATGGGGTGCCGCCAGGTGAGCCGGTCGACGAGGTCATTGGCTTCGTAGGGTACGTCGCCGATGCCGTCCCCGTTGCGATCCCATCCAAGATAGTTGCTCCAGTGGTTGCCTTCCTTGACGCCCCACAATTCGTCGCGCGCGGCAACGTAACGCACCTGCTCGCGGTTGCTGATGAAATCGTTGCGCTCGACGTCGTTGTTCTTCGAGCCGGCCCAGACATGCATGCCGACGATATTGTCGACGACCAGATTACCCCGCAGTTCGTTGTACTCGGCATCGTAGATGAAGAAACCGCGGGAGTTCCCGGCGACGGTGTTGTTCTCGACGACGGTGTCCTGAATGGTGCGCAGCATGATGCCGTGATCGGAATTCGCCCAGACCCGGTTGTTGCGCACGATCTGATCACGCACCTCCATCAGAGCCAGGCCGCCGCGATTCATATAGACATCGTTGTCTTCCCACAGGTTACGGTACGAATTCATGTAATGCGTGCCGTAGCGGCTATGGTGCAGGCGATTGCCGCGAAACACGGCGTCATGGCTCACATCCACGTACAGGGCGTCGCGCACGAAGCCGACATTGTTCCCGATGATCCGCGCGCGTCGCGTGTTATAGAGCTGTATGCCATTTCCGCGCTGTGGAGAGCGGTAATCGCGTTTTCCCACGATGACGTTGTTCTCTATGAGGACATCGTCGGCCTTTTCAATCCACAGGCCGAAGAGGTTGTAGGCGAGATCGCAGTTGCGAACCACTGCGCGGTGGGCGCCGGGCCAGATGTAGATGCCGGCGTTCTGATCGCGAAGACTGTCACCGGAATCGATCACGATCAGTCCTTCGATGGTGACGTCCTCTGCCGTCACCATGATGGTGTGCCCCGAAAGGCCTCCGCTCACCGTGGGACGATCGAGCCCGCGCAAGGTCAGGGGTTTCTCTATCAGCAGGTTCTCCTGATAGCGACCCCTTGCGACTTCGACGATGTCGCCGGCGTCCGCCTGGTCGACTGCTGCCTGGATCGACTCGCCGGGAGATACATGCCAGGTGGCGGCAAGTGCGGGCCCGGCCAGGAAGAGCGTGGCCAGCAGGACAAAGCCGGAGGTGAGGCGGCCGCAAAATGAACCAGGCATTCGCTGCGTCGGTGCCTAAAGGTACAGCAGCCCTGCGGACTTGAGAGCGATGAAGAGGCTTGCGCCGATCAACAGGTTCTTGAAGCCGACATAGCACACCATATCCATCAGGCTTGCGCGTCGATAGCATCGTCCCCACCACGGCCCTTCCTTGACGTAAGGCTTGGACGCGAGTCGGATCATGACTTCGAACACACTCCAGCCGAACCACCAGCCAATGATCGCGCCGGCCTCGAGGCGCCCCAGTGCCGCGAGAATCCACACGATGGATGCCGCCACTGCCAGGGCGAATCCAGCCGCCTGCACCGCGCGGTGACGCCTGAAACTGCGATGGCTCCACGGCCAGAGGTGGTCCCAGACCTCGGCTGCCAGGACTACCAAAGGATTTCGATTGCTGGCGTAAGGAGGCTGGATCGGGTCGGTCATCAGTTTCGGGTCGACCATGCTTTTCAATCTCCGGATCTCAGTTCGTTTGCGGCTGCGGGGCCGCCAAGGTGGTCACGGGCTTGATCGGGATGTAATAGCCGTCCTTGCCGATCGGAGTCATCGGCAGACCCGCCTTCGTCCTGCCCTTGCGTTCCCTGACCAGTGGCGGGCACGCGTGTTCGTCGGTGTAGAGCACCATGCAATCGAGACACGACATGCACTCGCGGTGATCGATCCGCCCGTTCTTGTCGATTGCAAGCGATCCGCAGCCTGCTGCACAGGCGTGGCATGTGTCGCATTCCTGCTTGCGCTTGAGTCCGAACCAGCGGAAGGTCGAAGGCATTGCGAGTGCTGCACCGAGGGGGCACAGGTATTTGCAGAAAGGGCGCTCCATGAAGATCGACAGTCCGAGGAGCCCCGCCGCAAAAAGCGTGTAAGGCCAGCTACGGTTCAACAGGCCGACAAGGAAGGTCGTCTTGAACGGCTCGACTTCGGAAAGCATTTCGGCCCAGCCCATGGAGAATACCGACACTGCCAGCAAGCCGAAGAACACCCAGTATTTTATCCATTTGAGGCGGTCGTGTACCGGTTGGGAGAGCTTGAACTGGAAGCGTTTCAGACCGATTGCGCTACCCACCTTGTAGAGCAGTTCGGATAGTGAGCCGAACGGACACATCCATCCGCAGAAAAGGCCGCGACCCCAAAGGAAGACCGTGACGATGATGAAGATCCAGAACAGGAAGATGAACGGATCGGTCAGGAACAGTTCCCAGGTCCACTGGAAGAGCAAGGCATGGAACCAGGTCAGGATCTGGGTGATCGAGGGCTGGGCCATCAGGTAGAAGCCGACGAAACCGATGCTGATGATCCAGGCAGCGTACTTGAACGCATTGACCGGCCACTTGTTCCTGCGCGTCGACGCGCGAGTCAGGCGATCGCGGTTGGCATAGACCGCGGCCACCCCCAGCAGCAGGGCCACGAAGATACCGATCTCGACCGCGCGCATCTTCCATATCCGGACCCAGGGTGCGGCCGGGCGCTCCACGCGCGGACGACCGCCTTCCAGGTAGGTGGCGGGAAGCCAGAACTCGCTGTCGAAGCTGGCGAAGGTGCGCGCGCCCGTATTCCGGTCGACCCGATTGCCCAGAAACACGAACTTCCATGGGTATGCGACGGAAAATGCGTCTGAGCGCACGATGAAAATGATCGACTCGCTGAACGGTGGTGCGCCTACGGCGCGGATATCGTAGAGAGGGAGCGAGTCGAGGTCACGGAAAGTGAAGACGTCCATTCCCTGGCGGACATGAACGCGGTCGTAAAGCCCGCCGCGGACGAAACCGGAACCCTTGAAAGATTCCGCGCCAGCGGTGCGGATCACGAAGAGGGCATGCTCGCCCTCCTTCAGCCGGCCCATGAGATTGCGCCAGGCGGTGTCCCCGAGCAGCGCACGTCCGATGTCCGGCTGGTTGAGATAGCCGAACCACAGCTCGATGAAGGGTTCGTTCGAGCGCGGATGACCGACCTGTTCCGGTCGTACGGTGATCGACCGGACGCCGCCTTCTCGCACCAGGCTAACCCAGGTGGGATTGTTGTCCAGTTCCAGGAAGCGTGCCTGCTCGCGTACCGTAGGCTCGAGAATCCCGACCTGGCGCGCGGTTGCCGCACCGGAAGCCATCATCACCTGGTTCTGTGCAACCACGGTCACGGTTGCGCCGGAGATGGCATCCAGCGCGATGACGTCGCGGTCGCTCCGTGATGCACCGATCTCGATGTTGTCACCGACGAACTTGCCAAGATACTGTTCGTTGAACTTCACCATGGCTGACTCGGGAATGCCGAGCAGCAGGATGGGCTCCGAATGCTTGAGGATCTTGACGCCTGCGAAATGCCCATCCGCATCAATGCCGATCAGGGTAATGACGGGCTTGCCCGAGTAGGCGGGGACGTCCGTGATGTCGGTCGACAGCATGACGTATCCGATCACCTTGCCGTGGGCATCGTAGCCCTCGACGTAGAACGGACGGCCCTTGCGCTCCGAGAACGATGTGGCGCCGGGCAACACCTCGTGACAGGGGGCGTAGTCGCAGAGGTTCGGTGCAGTATTGATCTCGTCCGGCAGGCGGGCCTCGTAGGCCGTAGCCAGGACTGCATGCGGTGCAAGCGTCATCACCGTTGCGATGAGCACATTCCGGAGCCCGGAAAGTATGGTTCTCATGGTGCTCTTTACTGTGCGGAGTGGAATTCAGTTTAGAAGCTAAGGACCTTCCTGTAATTGCTCAGGGTCAATTAATACATCGTGAACTGCTAATTAGCTAAAGAAAAAACGAGGGGCATTCAGCCCCTCGAAAGATCACCCAGTCAGAACCGTCCGGTGCGCGAACGGTACACCCGTGCGGCTCCGTGACCTGCCGCACGTGGTGTGGTTTTCGCGGCCCCAAAGTCGCGGGCCGCTGGTCCGGTATCAAGCCTCGACGATCATCCGGCTGCGCATCTCGAGGTGGAGGGCATGGCAGAAGTGCGTGCAGTAGCACCAGAACACGCCCGGCTTGTCGGCAATGAAGCTGACCGACGCGGTCTCCTGCGGATTGACGATGAAGTTGATGTTGTATTCGGGGATCGCAAAGCCGTGCGTGAGGTCCTCGATCCGGTCGAGGTTGGTCAGGATGAGCGTGACCTCGTCGCCACGCTGCAACTTGAATTCGCGCGGTTCGAACGCGGGAGCGAGCGAGGTGATCCTGACGGTGACCTTGTTGCCGTCGCGCTGTACGCCGGTTTCCTTTGGATCCTTGATCGCGAGCGGAAACTCGTCGAGGGAGTAGATCTTCTTCGGGCTCAGTAACTCGCGCTTGAAGATGATGAAGTCGTGCGGTTCCGGACGCACCGGGTGGTCGGCAAGCAGGACCATCTTGTCACCCGAGATATCCACCAGCTGCTCGTTCTCGGCATGGAGCGGACCGACCGGCAGGTAGCGGTCCTTGGAGAACTTGCAGCCAACTGCGAGATACTTTCCGTCCGCGAACATCGTCTCGGACTGCGAAGCGTTGATGTGACCGGGCTGGTAGTGCACGTCGAGACGGTCGACCACGTATTGCGCGCCGGTGTCGCCGGAATGAAACTTGATTGCGGCGTCGACATTCCACTTGACCACCTGGCTGTCCAGGAACAGCGTCGTATAGGCGTTGCCGCGGCCGTCGAAGGCAGTGTGCAGCGGGCCGAGGCCGAGTTCGACTTCGGCGACGATGGTGTCGTCGATATCTGCGACCTTGCCGTCGAACCAGTCGAGCACTTTCTGGAGTTCGATCACTGTGGCCGTGGGCGAGAGTTTGCCGGCACAGATGAAGTACTTGCCATCCGGGCTGGCATTAACGCCGTGGGGGTTCTTCGGCACCGAAACGGTGGCGGTGAGGGCCGTTGCGGGGTCGGTGTTCGCGGCACGCGTCCCGTCTACGACCGGAACGGGCGACTCGCCGTAGGTCGTGTAGCGGCCTTCCTTGACGGCCTGCTCGATGCGCGCGATGTTGTAGAAGATGCATGCATCGCGCTCGGCTGCCATCATGTCCTCGTAATGGATGCCGTTTTCAGTGTTGTATTGATTCGACGCGGCGAGCTTGCCGTCGAAGGAAGTGGCGACCAGATCGCAGTTGCCGTCGATCAGAACCTGCCAGCGCAGTTCCATGGTCTCGGCGTCGACGCATGAGAAAAGGGCGCGATACTTCTCAGGTTCATCGACGTCGCGGCCGTCATTGGGCAGAGGAACATGGAATTCACCGCCACAGAACACGCGGGTGGTGTAGTTGATCGACTCGTCGACAGGATCGCGCTTGTCCGGGAAGATGCCGTGAAAGCCCTGCACGTTCGGAAGCTTGGTGATCTTGTCGCAGACGAAGTAGTCAAGCCGGATGCGTGCGATGCGGCTGTTGATCTTGTCGTTGATCCACGCGTAGCGGCCGTCGTAGTTGCCGTCCTTGTACGAAGCGTGGGTGTGATGCGTGTCGCCGACGGTGAACTGCAGACTGCCGTCGGGCCTGGTGCCCATGATCTGCTTCGATTCGTTGGTTATCCCCCAGCCGACCAGCGAGTCGGGGACGAAACAGGGGACGCGGTGCAGTTCGCGTCCGGAAGGCAGGCCCAGTACGCGGAAGTCACCGGTATGGCCGCCACTCCACAGGCCGTAGTACGTATCGAGTTCGCCCGGCTTCAGATGTACCGCGTCCTGGACCGA
>CAYOKH010000068.1:0-10066 GCA_964404505.1 uncultured Azoarcus sp. | reverse complement strand
GCTTCGGTTCCGGCTTCGGTTCCGGCTTCGGTTCCGGCTTCGGTTCCGGCTTCGGCTCGGGCTTCGGCGCCGGTCTCGGCTCGACGGCCGGTGCGGGGGCACTCGCGACGAGCTCGACCTCCAGCGCGGCGGGAGGACGAGTCTCCCACCGCACGCCCAGCATCAGGAACGCGATCAGTCCGACATGGACGGCCAGCGTCAGGGCCATCGAAGCCCATTTTCCGGGTGGGGGACGGCCTTCCAGGCGCGGTGCGTCGGTCATCGTTCGCCCGAACTCGCGTCTGTCAGCAGGCCGACCTTCTGGAATCCGGCCTTGCGCAATTCATTGAGGGTGTCCATCACGCGTTCGTATCGGACCTGCTTGTCGGCGGCCACGACCACGGACTGTGCCGCGTTGCGCTCGATCGCCCGGGTCAGCTCGCGCTGCAGGTCGGTCACGCTCAACTCCTGCGGGGCAGTTCCCGGTCCGGGCTGCAGCGCGAACGTGTCGTCGGCGCGTACGAACACGGTGATCGCTTCGGTGGGGGGTTGCGGGACGCCGCCGACCGACGGCAGGTCCACGCTGCCGGTCTGGATCATCGGCGCCGTCACCATGAAGATCACGAGCAGCACGAGCATCACGTCGATATACGGCACGACGTTGATCTGATTCATGAGGCGGCGCTGGCGCATCTTTTCGGGTCCGGCTTTCAGCGCAGATGGCGCTGCAGGATGTTGGAGAACTCTTCCATGAAACTCTCGAAGCGGATACCGATCCGATCGATGTCATGGGTGAAACGGTTGTATGCGACCACGGCGGGAATTGCCGCAAACAGACCGATTGCGGTTGCCACCAGCGCTTCGGCAATGCCGGGCGCAACCTGGGCGAGCGTTGCCGAGCTCACATTGGCCAGGCCCCTGAACGCGTTCATGATGCCCCACACCGTACCGAGCAGGCCGATGTACGGGGAGACCGACCCGACCGTGGCAAGAAAGGCCAGATGCGCTTCGAGGTCGTCCATCTCGCGCTGGTGGGTGGCGCGCATTGCGCGCCGGGACCCGTCGATGATGGCGGCCTGGTCGTGGCTCTTGGCACGCAGCTTGGTGAACTCGCGGTAGCCGGATTCAAAGATCCGTTCGATGCCGCCGGTTTCGTTGCGCGATGCCGCGGCCGACTGGAACAGGGTGTTGAGATCCCCGCCGCTCCAGAAATCGCGCTCGAACAATCCGGTACTGCTGCGCGCGGAGCGGATCTGAAACCATTTGCGGAAGATCCAGTACCAGGAGACCAGGGAGAGGCCGATCAGCAACACCATTACGAGCTGAACGAGAAGGCTCGCCTGAGTGATCAGATAGATGATGGATAGATCTTCGGTAGCGGTCATGTCTGAATGGAAGGTTGCATTAGGACGCGAACGTCGTGAGGAATCCGGGCCGGCCGTTTCCTGAGCGTGTCGACGCAGGCGATGATTATCCGGGAGTCGAACAGAAGTTCCCCGCCCCTGAGCAGTTTCTGCTCGAAACGCAGGCTCGCTCCTCTTGCCTCGATGACGCGTGTCACCAGTTTCAACGCATCATCGAGCCTCGCGGGGGACAGGTATCGGGCTTCGACCGCACTGACCACGAAAGCGATACCACGCTCGGCGAGCAGTGCGTGCTGCTCGAACCCGAGTGTCCGGAGCCATTCGGTCCGGGCGCGCTCGCAAAAGCGCAGATAATTGGCGTGGTAGACCACGCCCGCAGCGTCGGTATCCTCATAGTACACCCGGATCGGAAGCACGAAATCGGTTTGACCGGAGGGCGACGAGGAAGGGTTTGGCAGGCACATCCGCGCATTCTATCCGAGCCGCGCGCTCCTGTAGTGGCGCCGAACAATGGCAATTCCTGCAAAAGGTAACCTGCACCCGCCGTGCTGCGGGGGGCAGGGGTTTCAATGCCGGGGCAGTCTGTGGCACAGTGGTTCCGCTGGCGCAGCAGCCGCGGACAAAGTGCTATCCTTTCCAGTCTACCGGACCGTTCACTACGGTTCTTCACGGGCAGATCATAGCGTGGTTTCCGGATTATTCGGCAAGAAGTCTCCTGCCCCCACCCGGCAGGCACCCGAAGCACCGCATGAGGGCGCCACGCCGGCGCACACCGAGCTGTCGTCGATCGATTTCTCCGGCGCAGACGTGACACGTGAGCTTGCGGAATGCGCCGGCCTCGTCGAGATCCAGGAGTTCGGGTCAGGCATCGGTGCAGCCTACGAGGAGGCCGCGGTCCTCTATGCAAACGGTAATGCACGCGATGCCGAAACCCTGCTCGAATCCGTCCTGGACGATGAGTCGTTCACGTCGGGAGAGGGGCTCTGGATGATGCTCCTCGACCTGTACAAGCTGACCGGGCAACGCGAACGCTTCGAATTGCGGGTGCTGGACTATGCTACACGCTTCGAGCGCTCGCCGCCGGCGTGGGTCGATCTTTCTTCGAGTCAGCCACGACGCAAGGCCGACATCACGCCGTTGATCAACCTTGGGGGCAATCTGTCGGGGGACGCGGCCGAGCAGTTCAAGCAGATCCTGGTCATCGGGCAGAGGAGCGGCGCGATACGGATCGACCTCAAGCGGTTGCGTTCGGTTGACGATACCGGGTGCAGGCTGCTGCTGGACGTCATCTCTGCACTCGCGCGCGACCGTGTCCGGGTCTCGCTGCTTAACGGCGCCCAGCTGGTGGTAATGCTCGACGGGCAGATTCATCCGGGCCGTGCCGAGGGACGCGACTTCTGGCTCCTCATGCTGGAACTGCTTCAGCACACCGGCGAACACGAGCGTTTCGAGCAGGTGGCGGTGGATTACGCGATCACCTTCGAGGAGTCGCCGCCTTCGTGGGAAACACGCGAGAGAACGCAACCCGTGGCCGCAACGATGAATCAGGGCGAGGCCGCAGTTCAGGAGGGGATGAGCCTCGAAGGCGAGCTGACCGGTGCGAACAGCGAAAGCATGCGCAAACTGGCTGCCTTTGCGAGCACGCGACAGGCGGTCGAGGTGGATTGCAGTCGTCTCAAGCGCCTCGATTTCGTTAGTGCCGGCACGCTTTTCAACATCCTTGCGACGCTGCGGGCCCAGGGCAAGCTCGTGACCTTGCAGGGCGTCAATGCGATGGTTGCGGCATTGCTGCGTGTCATGGGTGTCGATCAGGTCGCGCAGGTGACGCTGCGGCGCTGAGCAGGGCGGATACTTCGACCAAGGACTTGTTCATGGAGCAATACCACGGAACCACCATCCTCTCGGTGCGGCGCGGCAGGCGCGTCGCGCTTGGCGGAGACGGGCAGGTCACGCTCGGCAACGTCGTGATCAAGGCCAGCGCACGGAAAGTACGAACCCTTTATCAGGGTCGAATCCTCGCCGGCTTCGCCGGGGGCACGGCCGATGCATTCACGCTATTCGAGCGTTTCGAGGCGAAGCTCGACAAGCATCAGGGCAATCTCCTGCGCAGTGCGGTGGAACTGGCCAAGGACTGGCGTACCGATCGGATGCTGCGCCGCCTCGAAGCCATGCTGGCGATCGCCGATGCGGAGAATTCCCTGGTAATCACCGGTAACGGCGACGTGCTGGAGCCCGAGCAGGGTATCGTCGCGATCGGCAGCGGGGGCGCGTATGCACAGGCTGCGGCGCGCGCACTGCTCGAGAATACGGATCTGCCGCCGGAGCAGATCGTCGGCAAGTCCTTGCAGATTGCCGGCGATCTGTGCATTTACACCAATCAGAGCCATGTGATCGAAGTGCTCGAGGCGTGACAGGAATGACCCAGATGACCCCGCCGGAGATCGTCTCCGAGCTCGACAAGCATATCGTTGGCCAGGGAAATGCCAAGAAGGCTGTCGCGATTGCATTGCGCAACCGCTGGCGCCGCGCCCAGGTCGACGAACCGTTGCGCAGCGAGATCACCCCGAAGAACATTCTGATGATCGGTCCGACCGGGGTCGGCAAGACCGAGATCGCGAGACGCCTGGCGCGACTCGCGAACGCGCCGTTCATCAAGATCGAGGCGACCAAGTTCACCGAGGTGGGCTACGTGGGACGGGATGTGGAGACCATCATCCGTGACCTGGTCGAGATCGCGGTCAAGGACGGCCGCGAGCACGCCATGCGCTCGGTGCGTGACCGCGCCCTCGACGCGGCCGAGGACCGCGTGCTCGATGCGCTGCTGCCACCGGCACGCCCGGTGAGTTTCGACGCCGCATCCCCGGAGGCTCACGATTCCGCAACCCGCCAGAAATTCCGCAAGAAGCTGCGCGAGGGCGAACTCGACGACAAGGAGATCGAGGTCGAGGTGTCGGCACAGGCAATGACGGCCGAGATTTTCGCGCCTCCGGGGATGGAGGAGCTTACCCAGCAGATCCAGGGGATGTTCCAGAATCTGGGCGGCGGCAGGAAGAGGATGCGCAAGATGCGCATTGCCGATGCGCTCAAGGCGCTGGCCGACGAGGAGGCCGCACGGATGATCAACGACGAGGAGGTCAAGGCCGAGGCGGTCAGGTCGGTCGAGCAGAACGGGATCGTCTTTCTCGACGAGGTGGACAAGATCGCCGCGCGTTCGGACGTGCACGGTGCGGACGTTTCCAGGCAGGGTGTCCAGCGTGATCTGTTGCCGCTCGTCGAAGGCACGACGATATCGACCAAGTACGGCATGATCAAGACCGATCACGTCCTGTTCATTGCCAGCGGCGCCTTTCATCTGTCCAAGCCCAGCGATCTGATTCCCGAGCTTCAGGGGCGGTTTCCGATCCGCGTCGAACTGGAGAGTCTGTCGGTCGAGGACTTCGAGTGCATTCTGACTCAGACCGACGCCTGCCTCACGCGCCAGTACCAGGCCCTGCTTGCAACCGACGGCGTCGCCATCAGCTTTACCGACCAGGGAATTCGCCGGCTTGCCGAAATCGCCTTCCAGGTTAACGAGATGACCGAGAACATCGGGGCCCGGCGTCTCTACACGGTAATGGAGAAGCTGCTCGAGGAAGTCTCGTTCGACGCCGGCAAGGCGGGGTACGACCCGGTCCTGGTCGACGCGGCCTACGTTGATGTGCGCCTCGAGGTTCTGGCGCAGAGCGAGGATCTGGCCCGCTACGTACTCTGACGGGGGCGACCGGCGCCTCCGCATTCAGGCCCGCGTTTCGGCCCGGTCGGGGCGCGCCGGGCGCCCGATTCCCCCGCGGTCACACGGTACTCTGCCCTCGCCCATGCTCATTCGGATCGTTTACATCCTGTTCCCGCTGTTCGCGATCGCCGCTCTGGGCTATTTCGTCGGCAAGCGGATGAAGCCCGATCTGTGGCATGCGAACAAGTTGAACATGGATGTTTTCGTGCCTGCGCTCGTGTTTGCGGCGCTGGTGAACAACGAATTCCGGGTCACCGAGTTCCTTCCGCTCGTACTGGCCACGCTCCTCGTCGTCATCGGCTCCGGCGTGGCCGGTTGGCTGCTCGCGAGGCTGGCGGGGATCGCCCCGAAGACGCTGGTCCCGCCGATGATGTTCAACAACGCCGGCAATCTCGGGTTGCCGCTTGCGGTGCTCGCGTTCGGGGACCTGGCACTGGCGCCGGCGGTCGTCATGTTC
The DNA here is from genome assembly GCA_964404505.1 of uncultured Azoarcus sp. Classification (GTDB taxonomy): domain Bacteria; phylum Pseudomonadota; class Gammaproteobacteria; order Burkholderiales; family Rhodocyclaceae; genus DAOMNN01. The sequence continues at coordinate 4,494 of CAYOKH010000068.1, read as the reverse complement.
ATGGTCTCCAATCTCCTGCACTTTTCCTACGGGGCGTGGCTGCTCGACCACCGGGTCAGGGTTTGGACGGTGTGGAGGGTGCCCTCGGTGCTGGCCACGATCGCCGGACTCGCGGTCGCCATGGTCGGGATCGAGATCTGGCCGCCGCTGCTCGTCGCGATCCGTATGCTCGGAGAGATTTCCATCCCGCTGATGCTCTTCGCGCTCGGCGTGCGGCTGACGGATTCGCGCATCGCGTCGGTCGGCATCGGCATCCTGGTCGCCGCGGCGCGTCCCGTCGCCGGGATGCTCCTTGCCCTTGCGGTGATGCTGGTGATCGACCTGCCACCGCAGGAGCAGGCGCTGCTCCTGGTCTTTGGCGCGCTGCCGCCGGCTGTGCTTAACTACATATTCGCGGAGCGCTATCACCAGGACCCGGAGGCGGTCGCATCGATGGTCCTGATCGGCAACCTTTCCGCATTGCTGTTCCTGCCGGTCGCGCTGGTGATGTCCTTGCCCTGAAACGGACGGGAGTACAGATGACCGAATGCGTATTTCAGCATGATTCCTATGCCCGGTTGTGCGATGCCTGTGTGATCCGGGTCGACGGCAACCGCGTCGTGCTCGACCGAACCGTGTTCTACCCGCTCGGCGGGGGACAGCCGGGTGACCGTGGACAACTCGTGATGGCTGATGATTCGCGGCATGAGGTGGTGGACACGCTCAAGGGCGAGGACGGCGAGATCGTGCACGTACTGGCTGAGGATGGGCCGGAGTTGCAGCCCGGCACGAGGGTGACCGCAGCGATCGACTGGCCGAGACGCTACCTCCTGATGCGCTATCACACCTGCCTGCACCTGCTGTGCGCGGTGGTCGACGCGCCCGTGACGGGGGGGCGGATGGGCCCGGACAAGGCCCATCTCGACTTCGACGTCGACATGGATCGCCTGGTCGCCGCCGAGATAGAGGAAAGACTGAACCGGCTCGTCGCTTCGGACCATCCGGTCGAGGCGGGTGAGATCGGTGACGAGGAACTGGATGCGAACCCGAATCTGGTCAAGACGATGTCGGTCCAGCCGCCGCGGGGAAAAGGGCGGGTGCGCACGATCCGGATTCCGGAGGTCGATCTCCAGCCCTGCGGCGGCACGCATCTGCGCCGTACCGGCGAGATCGGGCGCGTGCGTGTGACGAAGATCCGATCCGAAGGCCGGCACAACAAGCGCGTGACCATAGTTCTCGACGATGACCCCGAGGGTGCCGCCACTACCGCGGAAGTGCAGGGGCGATGAAGCTCTTCATGCATTGCATGAACCTGGTGGAGGCACATCACCGTGCCAATCTGCTGCGCTCGGCGGGCATTCGGGCGGAAGTCAGAAACACCTATCTCGCGGGGGCCGTCGGCGACATTCCGTTCATCGAGGCTGGGCCCCAGATCTGGATCGACGACCGGCAGAGCGTGGAGATCGCGCATACCATAATCGAGGAGGCAGGCCGGACCCCCACGCGGTCGGAATGGCGCTGCGAGGCCTGTGGTGAGACCATCGAAGGACAGTTCGCGCAGTGCTGGAATTGCGGTGCGATGCGACCCCTCTGATCCGGTCCGCCCAGAATGCCCACTGCGTGTTCGTCACTGCGTCATGTTTGCTGCGGGGGCACTGCTGCGGTCTGTCCCGGGGGGGTCTTGCCGAGCAGGGACGTAATCAGATCGACCGGAACGGGAAACACCAGAGTCGAGCTCTTGTCGCCGGCAACCTGGGTCAGGGTCTGCAGATAGCGCAGCTGCATCGCCGCCGGCTGACGCGACAGCATTTCCGCCGCTTCCATGAGTGACTGGGCGGCCTGTTTCTCGCCTTCCGCATGGATCACCTTCGCGCGCCGCTCGCGTTCGGCCTCGGCCTGGCGCGCGATGGCGCGGATCATCGTTTCGTTCAGATCGATATGCTTGATCTCGACGTTGGTGACCTTGATTCCCCAGGCGTCGGTCTGGGAATCAAGAATCTGTTGAACGTCGAGATTGAGCTTCTCGCGTTCCGACAGCATTTCGTCCAGCTCATGCTTGCCGAGCACCGCTCGAAGCGTGGTCTGGGCGAGCTGACTGGTCGCCTCGAAATAGTGTTCGACCTGGATGATGGCCCTTTCCGCATCGACCACGCGGAAGTACAGCACGGCATTCACCTTGACCGATACGTTGTCGCGTGAAATCACGTCCTGGCTCGGGACGTCCATCGTCACGATGCGCAGATCCACGCGCACCATCTGCTGCACTCCAGGGATGACGATGATCAGACCCGGTCCCTTCACCTTCCAGAAGCGGCCGAGCATGAAGATTACACCGCGTTCGTACTCCCGCAGGATGCGGATCGCACTGATGAGCAGTGCGACCAGGATGATCACCACCGTGCTCAGGCCAAGGTTGAAGTCAAAAATCATGTCGTGCTCCTCGTGGTGGTTTCATTGTCGGGAGTAAGCGTTTCGACGTTCAGGGTCAGGCCATCCATTGCCGTAACCCGGACGCGATCTCCGGGCGACAGCGAACCGGTTCCTTGCACGCGCCAGCTCTCGCCGTGGATGTGGGCGTACGCTCCCAGGGCGTCCACGGTCGTGACGGTGCCAACGGCACCGAGCATTTCCTCCGCTCCGCTGACCACGCGGCGCTTGCGGGCCCGTACCGCGAAGCTGCCGATCGCGAGCAGCAGGCCGGCGCTCACGATCGCCACGCCGACCAGGAAAGGCAGCGGAATGCCGAAACCCGGGATGTCGCTGTCCATCAGGAACAGGCCGCCGACAATGAATGCAACGACACCTCCGATCCCCAGCACGCCAAAACTCGGCAGAAACGCTTCGGCCAGCATCAGAATTGCGCCCACGACGATCAGTGCCACGCCCGCCCAGTTGACCGGAAGCAGCTGGAACGCGTACATCGCAATCAGGATGCAGATCAGGCCCGCCACCCCGGGAACCCCGAAGCCGGGGCTGGTGAACTCGAAGAACAACCCGTATATGCCGATCATCATCAGCACCAGGGCGATCTGCGGGTTCGACAGGACCGCAAGAACCTGGTTGCGCCAGTCCGGCGTGATGCGCTCGACATTTGCGCTCATGGTGGCCAGGGTCACCATGTTGCCCGAGTCGAGCTTGACTTCGCGGCCATCGATCCGGTTCAGCAGGTCTGTGAGGCTGACTGCCACAAGATCGATCACCCCGGCCGCGAGCGCTTCCTCGGCCGTGAGGCTGGCCGCTTCACGCACCGCCCGTTCGGCGAAATCGGCATCCCGCCCGCGCAACTGGGCAAGACTTCGAATGTATGCGGCGGCGTCGCTCGTAACCTTCTCCGTCATCGTGTCGCCGCCGATGCGCGGTGCCGAGCGTGGCTTCTCCGCTTCCTTCGTGGCCTGGTCGCTCTTGTCCTTGCCGTCGGCGTCCGTCGCTCGATCTTCGTTCTTGCCGCGATCATCGGAGCCCGATGGTCTCCCCCCGCCGCCCGGCGCTCCGATCGCCACCGGAGATGCTGCACCCAGATTCGTCGCCGGCGCCATCGCCGCGACATGGCTCGCATAGAGGATGAACGTGCCGGCACTTGCCGCGCGGGCGCCTTCAGGGCTCACATAAGTCGCAACCGGGATCGGCGAGGCGAGGATGCTCTTGATGATGACGCGCATCGCGGTATCGAGTCCGCCCGGGGTATCCATCTCCAGTACCACCAGGCCGGCATTCCGTTCCCTGGCGACGGCGAGGCCGCGCGTGACGAAATCGGAAGTCGCCGGACCGATGGCGCCCTCGATGCGCAACGTGACGACCTGTCCCGCAGGTGATGGAACGGTCCCCACCGAGACGCCGAGCAGGGCGATCCCACTCAGCAACACGAACAGGGCTACCAGTCGTCGCCGTATCGCGGGCATGGCATGGTCCTCAGGGGATCGATGCATCGAACGGTCATACTGCAATCGCTTCTCATAAGAGTGTAGCGCGCCCGGGTTGTTCCCGCGCACGGCCCGATCCGGCCATCCGGTCGAACAATGTGTCATCGCTTGCGGACCTCTGGGGCGATTGCTAGTCTGCCGGAGTTCATATACCTCGTGCGGAATGACGTCATGAAAGCAACCGTTCGCATCTTCGCCGTCGCTGTCGCTGCACTGCTGTTGCTGCTCGTTGTGCTCGCAGCGTATCTCCTGCTCGTGTTCGATCCAAATGACTATCGCGATCATCTGTCCGAACAGGTCAGGACTCAGACGGGCCGCGAGTTGACGATTTCCGGGGACATCGCGCTTTCGGTATTCCCATGGCTGGGCGTGCGCCTCGAGAACGCCACTCTGGGCAATGCCCCGGGATTCGGAGCGCAGCCGTTCGCGCGGGTCGCACGCGTCGAGGCGCGGGCCAGACTCGCGCCACTGCTGCGTGGTGAGGTGGAGATCGATCGCATCGTGCTGGGGGGACTGGAACTCAATCTGGAGCGTAACGCAGACGGTCGCGGCAACTGGGAGGACCTTGCGGCGGAGACCGGCAAGCCGGAGCGCG
>CAYOKH010000067.1:0-10137 GCA_964404505.1 uncultured Azoarcus sp. | reverse complement strand
AGGCAGGTGAATCGTGAATGCAGACCCGCGGCCCAGCTCGCTTTCGACGGTGATATCGCCGCCCATCATCCGACAGAAGCGCTGACTGATTGCGAGGCCGAGCCCCGTGCCACCGTACTTACGTGTCGTCGACGCGTCAGCCTGCACGAACTCCTGGAATAATCGCGAGACCTGCTCGGGCGTCATGCCGATGCCGGTATCCCGCACCTCCAGTTCGACCCAGTCGCGGCCGCCCTCGGTACGCCGCCGACCGGCAATCGTGATCGTGCCGTTCTCCGTGAATTTCGCAGCATTGCTCGCGAGGTTCAGAAGCGCCTGACGCACGCGCATGGGGTCTGTGGTCAACGAGCCGAGATCGCCAGCCCATACGAGCTCGATCGTATTCTTCTTCTTTCCAGCGATAGGGCCGATAGTGGCCGCAACGTCGTCGAGCAGCGGCACGACCGCGAAGTGCTCCACGTTGAGCTGCATCTTTCCCGCCTCGATCTTGGAAAGGTCGAGAATGTCGTTGATCAAGGCCAGCAGGTGCTGCGCCGCACGCAGAATGCGCTCGAGCGGTTCGATCTCGTCGTCCCGCTTGAGGTCCCGGGCGTCCTCCAGCAGCATCTCCGATACGCCTATGATTGCGTTCATCGGCGTACGCAGCTCGTGGCTCATGTTCGCCAGGAACTGCGACTTGTGCTCGCTCGCAGCCTCGAGCTCGCGACTCTTCAACTCGATCTCGGCGAAGAGCCGTGCATTCTGCAGCGCCAGCGTCGACTGCGCAGCAAATCCCTCCAGCAGACGAACGCGCTCTGCCCCGAAAGCACCTGGGACTTTGCGACGCACGACGAGACCGCCAAGTATCCGCTGGTCGCGAATCAATGGCACGGCGAGGATGGCACGGAAACCCGATCGCTCCGCAAGGTCGCGAAGGCGGCGCTCGTAAGTGTCGTCAAGCAGCACGTCAGGAATCTCCACGGACTTCCCGACCGCTGCGGCGTGCCCGACGGCACCTTCTCCGAATTGGAGGGGCGCCGCACGAAGCAATGCGACATCCTCGTCCTGCATGCCATGGGTCACCCGCGGCAGGAACTGTCTGGTGTCTTCCTCGTAATCGTAAATCGTGCCCTGGTCTGCACCGGTCAGGTCAACCGCAGCAGAGACCACACGCCGCAAAACGGTGTCGAGGTCGAGTGTAGATGTGACTGCGCGGCTCACGTCGTTCAATGCGCGCAATTCGGCGTTTGCGGCTCCCAGCTCCGTCGTCCGTGCTGCGACTTTTTGTTCGAGCCCGCTGTAAAGGTCTTGCAGCCTGGCAGCCGTACGGTTGAACTCGTCCGCGAGCCCCTCCAGCTCGTCGTGCGTCCTTACATCGATGCGATGGCTGAGGTCGCCGGCACCGATCCTTTCAGCGCCGTCCTGCAGCCGGCGTATAGGCGCTACCATGCTGCGCGCCAGAAACACGCTCGCGATGATCGACGCGAGGAGGCCTAGGGCAAGGATGAACATGCTGCGATAAATCGTGTGTTGCAGTGGAGCAAAAGCCTCCGCCAGCGGCTGCTCAATGATGACTGACCAGCCGGTGGGGCCGATAGGGGCATGCGCAGCGAGGACTTGCCGGCCGTCGAGCCCCGCGGCAACCATTGTCCGGGCATCCGCGAGTTTCACCTTCTCCTCGCGTGTTGCCTGGATGTGTGCAAGGCGCGACAGGTCACGCTTCTGCAAGACGATGCTCATGTCTGGATGTGCCACAAGATGGCCGCGAGAATCGATCACATAGGCGTAGCCGTGGCGGCCGACGGCGATGCCCGAAACCACATCCCAGATTGGCTTCAACCGCACTTCAGCAACGGTCACCTCAACCACGTATTCTCCGGACGGCACACCGATTGTGATGTACGGCTCGGCATCATCGGGAAAATACGCGGGACTGAAATAAGTCACACCGCCCCGGGCGCCGAGGAAGCCGGATGATTGTGAAAGATCCTCCCCGCTTCCCATAGCATCCAGTGCAATGCGCGAAACTCGAATTTGCTCCTTTCCGGCAAAGTCGAGATGCCGCAGCTCAGCGATCGCGGGATTGTTGCGGATCAGCCTGACGAAATCCAACTCCCTCTGCTCCGTCAGCGCTTCTGCGAAGGTCTCGCGGTAGCCCTGTGTGCGAATCCCAGCCGGCGCCGCAGCGGGATCATCGGACGCCGCATACGTCGTGGCTCGCACCTGCCGCTCGATGTCGATGATGAAGCGCTCGATGCGCTCAGCCGCGGCCAATGCCTGCTGCCGCTCCACGCTCACCAGCGCGTTCTTCGCTTCCTGGTATGCGAAGTAGAGCTCACTCAAGCTGCTCGCGATGAGCACGCCCCCGACCAGCATCAGGAAAACGATCAGGTATTTACGAAAAAGCCGACCGCGGTGGTGCTGTGCGCTCATCGGCGGAGTGCGTTGGCGCGCAGCAGGACCTTTGTCGGTACGGTTATGCCGAACATGCCTGCCGTCTTGAGGTTTACCGCGAGATCGATCCGGTTGCTGCCTTCGACGGGAAGATTCTGCGGGTGTGTTCCGCGCAGAATGCGTGCAACGAGTCGAGCAGCCTGGATCCCTTGGGCATAGTAGTCCGCACCGTAAGAGACGAGACCGCCATGGCCTACATAAAGCGAGGCCGAGAACACTGCCGGCGCGTGCAAGGCAAGTGATGCTTCGAGAACAAGCTGCGGGACTTCGAGGACGCCCGCATCCGGTGCCAGAAGACCATCTCCGGGCTGCACGTTGCGGAGAGCGTGCTCGAGCTCCGCCTTGCTTGAAACCGGCTGCGGCAACAGGGTGATTCCAAGCTTGCCGGCGGCTTGGTCGGCGTTCTTAACTGCAGCGATAGAGGCGGCATCGCGGGCATCATGGATCGCCCACACGCGGCGCACCGTTGGCGAGAGCATGCGCAGGATCTCGAGCCGTTTGCCAGCGAGAGGCGTCGCCAGGCTCGATATACCTGTGACGTTCGCCCCGGGACGGGCGAGGCTCTCAACAATGCCGGATGCAACCGGGTCGCCAATCAACGTGAAAACGATCGGGATCGTCTGAGTTGCAGTCTTGACGGCGCGTGTTGGCGCCTCATTGCTGGTGAAGATGACGTGCATGCCGCTCTTCACGAGCTGCTCCGCATCCGCCTGAATTGCCTTCAGGTCGCCCTGGGTGAAGCGGATATCGAACACGACGTTTCGGCCCTCGTCGAAACCGAGCTCGCGCAGCCCGGCTTTGAGCCCCTCGACCGTCGGATGGTTTGCGCCCCGCGCTTCGTTGAGTACGCCGATGCGAAAGGGCTCTTCGCGCTGTTCTGCGGCGAATGCGAATGACACCTGGCAGAACAGCAGCGCGACGAGCACTGCGCCTACCCACGTCCACCCGCTACTCTGGCTTCGACAGCAGCTCATTGACAGCGCGCTGGATACGGCTTGGAAGCTCGTCGCTCACTGCCGGCGTCACACGGCGACGAACTGATGGTAAGCGCCTTCGGAGATGTTGCGCCAATCGCCGAGCTGCGCCTGGAACTGAGTAAACGACGCGTACACCTTCCGTGCCATCGGGGTCTTTTCGGATTCCTCCCGCACGACTTCCGTTGACAGTTTTCTCAGGTCGCGGAGTACGGCCGGCGGGAGCGCCAGCACATCCACCTTCCCCTTGTATTCAGTTCTCAGCCGAGCAAGCGCAACCGCGTTCTTTGCCTCGTACTCCGCCAGTCCATACACCGAGACCGCACCGGCGGCGTAATCGAGCATACGGCGCAGTTCGACAGGCAAGGAGTCGTATGCCTTCTTGTTGAACGCGAATTCGAGAGTGGTACCCGGCTCGTGCCAGCCGGGGTAATAATAGTGCCGAGCCGTCTTTTGCAGCCCAAGCTTCAAATCATCGTGCGGACCGATCCATTCGGACGCGTCGATGACCCCCCGCTCCAGTGCGGCGTAGATTTCGCCGCCCGGTGTCAAAGCGACCGTGCCCCCCGCCTTCGCAATCACGCGCCCTCCGAGGCCCGGAATTCTCATTTTCAGGCCCTTGAAATCGCCGATCGTATCGATCCTGTTCCTGAACCACCCTGCCATTTGTGGTCCGGTAGCGGGGCCCGGACGGGGGACGACGTTGTAGGCCGCATACGTCTCCTCCCAGAGCTTCAAGCCGTCCCCATTGTAGTACCAGGCTTTCATACCTTGCGGATTCATCCCGAACGGAACGGCACAAAACCACTGCATCGCCGGTTCCTTCGCCGCCCAGTAATATGAAGCGCCCATCATCGCCTCGACTTTGCCGCTCGAGCACGCATCGAAAACGCCGAGCGGCGGGACGATCTGGCCAGCCGGGAAAACCTCGATCCTGAATCGTCCGCTGCTCAGTTGGCCGACGAGCTCAGCGAGCCGCTGAGCCGAGCCCTGCAATATGTCGAGTGCGGGCGACCACGTCGTTGGCATGCGCCATTGGATTTTTGACTGAGCAATCACGTACGGCGCGTAAACTGGACCGCCGGCAGCAGCCGCGAGGATGACGCCGGATTTCGCGAAGAATTTGCGTCGCGTGCCGATGCTCATGGGCGGCGCCTCCAAAGGACGCGCCCTGAACGGGAGTCAAGATGCGATGAGAACAGGACTGTGGCGCACCACGGCTGCAACATAGACCCTCCTCCCGCTTGGCTTGATTTGGTGTTGTCGGCCGCGCTCTTGTCGAGTATGCGGTGCGCTCCCTGACATGTCAAACTGCTACGAGGCGAGGTTCCTCGGACACTTCCGAATCGGTTTCGACGCGCAGGCGTGCACCTGCAGCTCCCCGAAAACTCCATTCCTCCCAGCCGGTGCGGATGCCATGGTGATTGCCCGGATTCCCGGAACGCTTCTCGACGCCACTTGCGCGTGCTCCTACAATGTGTCGGCTTGACGCTCCACCCTGAGGAAGTCCAGGAGGAATGCATGGCCGCAGTTCCTGCAAGGCTTCAAGGTTGATCGTCGGTTTTGCCGTTGTCTGTATCACGGCAGCCATGGCATGGGCCGCTCATGCGCAGGCTCCGATACGCATCGGCGCATCGGTATCGATGACCGGTCAGTTTGCAGAGCTCGGCAACACGATCCACCGCGGTAGGAGCTGTGCGTGAAGCAGGCAAACGAGCGCGGCGGCGTGCTGGGGAGGAAGATTCAGTTGATCGTCAGTGACGACCGCTCCCAGCAGCTGACGCGGTCGCGATTTACGAGCGCGTCATCACCAGGGACAAAGTCGATCTCGTTTTCGCGCCTTATTCATCGCCGATCATGGAAGCGGTAGCGAGCATCACGGAGAAATACCGCATGCCGATGGTAGCTTCCGGGGCAGCGTCCACCTCCATTTTCAAGAAGGGACGCAGCTATATCTTCATGCTGCTGTCTCCAGCGGGGGTGTACCTGGAAGGATTGATCGACCTTGCTGCGAAGCGGGGGCTCAAAACACTCGCCATCCTTCATGAAGACACGCTTTTCCCGAGGGCGATAGCGCAGGGTACGCTCGAGCTGGCAAAGGCGCGCGGGCTCAGGATCCTCGTCACCGCGAAGGACCTCACAGCGGAGGACCATCGGCGTTTGAATGGAGGCGTGGACCGCGTTCTTCAGAAGAACGCGCTCACGCCTGACGAGATCCTGCGGGAGGTGAGCGCGACGCTCGCGCGATGCCTCGAGCGCGAGCGCGTGCGCAGGATGGCAGGAGTGCAGCGATGAGAATACTGTACGTGGAAGACAACGAGGATAATGGGAGAGAAGGCTTGCGCGCGCGGGCTACAGCGTCATTATCGCCTCCGACGGCAAACAGGGCGTGGCAATGGCCGCGACCGAGCAGCCGGACCTGATACTCATGGACTTGCGGCTGCCGGTGCTCGACGGCTGGGAAGCCACGAGGCAGATCAACGGAAGTGCCGAGACGCGCCACATCCCGGTCATTGCGCTCTCCGCGCACGCCATGGCAGGCGATCGAGAGCGAGCGCTTGTCGCCGGATGCGACGATTACGACAACAAGCCCATCGATTTTGCACGGCTGCTGCAAAAGGTCCGGGCATTGCTGCCAGCGGGGGAACCCCAGTGAGCGGTTTCGCAAGCACGCTGCTGATCGTCGACGACAACGAAGACAATCGGTACACATTGACGAGACGGCTCCAGCGCGAGGGCTTCAGCAATCTCGTGAGCGCGAGCGACGGTCAGGAGGCGCTCGATCTGCTGCACTCCCGGACTTTCGACCTGGTACTGCTGGACGTGATGATGCCGGGGCTGAACGGCTATGACGTGCTGGAGCGCATGCGCGCCGACAGCCGGCTGCGCCACATTCCGGTCATCATGATCTCGGCTCAGGACGAATTGGCCAGCGTCATCCGCTGCATCGAACTGGGCGCGGAGGACTACCTCTCAAAGCCGTTCAATCCGACGCTGCTGCGCGCGCGCATCGGCGCGTGCCTCGAGAAGAAGCGCTTGCGCGACGAAATCGTCGACGTGCTCGATCAGATCGAAGCCGAGCTTCAGGCTGCGCGCCAGATCCAGTTGAGCATGGTGCCGAAGGTGTTCCTGCCGCCGACGCCGGAGCGACCTGTCGAAGTCCATGCCACGCTCGAGCCCGCCCGCCGGGTGGGCGGCGATCTCTACGACTTCTTCTGGGGCGAGGATGGCAGGCTCTATTTCGTCGTCGCGGACGTATCCGACAAAGGGGCGCCGGCGGCGCTTTTCATGGCGCGGACGAAGACGATGATCCGGCTCGTGGCAACGCTCCATGGCCTGCCCGACGGCTCGGCCATGGCGCCACACCAGGTGATCGAGAAAGTCAACGAGGGCCTGAGTGTCGAGAACGAGCAGGGTATGTTCGTCACTGTCTTCTTCGGTATTGTCGATCCGATGACGGAGACGCTTGCCTACTGCAATGCCGGCCACAACCTGCCATATCTGCTCGGGGTCAACCGGGAATTGTCGCTGCTGAAGGGCGCGCGCGGTAAACCGCTCGGGATTCGGCCGGCGTTCACTTACGAGTCGGCCGTGGTCGAGCTCACGCCCGGCGACCGCTTGTTCGTGTACACCGATGGCATCACGGAAGCCCTGAACAGCGCCGGCGAGTTTTTTTCACAGGAGCGCCTGGAAACCGCGCTGGATGAGCTCGGCCACGCTTCCGCCCGCGAGCTGGTCGAGGGAGTCATGTCGCGGGTGCGCGCATTTGCCGCGGATGCTGCACAGGCTGACGACATCGCCGCAATGGGGCTCCGCTTCGTAAAATGAGGGAGTGCGAGATCGTCATCCGCAACGAGCGCGGCGAGTTCCCGCGCATCGTGGATGCAGTCGATCGCTTTGCGGCCGAGCACCGGGTGCCCACGGACGTACTGGTGGACATGCAGATCGCACTTGACGAAATCCTCTCGAATATTGTCTCGTATGGCTACGAAGACGGTATGCAGCATGCTATACGGGTGCGTATCCGCCTGATCGAGAACGCTCTGGAGGCGACTGTCGAGGACGACGGCGTAGCCTTCAACCCGCTGGAGAGCCACATGCCGGATCTGAGCGTGCCCCTGAGCGAGCGCCCCATCGGGCGGATCGGGCTGCATTTCGTGAAGAACCTGATGCACGAGATCGCCTACGATCGCGTCGGCGACCGCAACCGTCTCGTGCTGAAGAGACATCTGAGGACCTGAGGGAGCGCAGGATGAATTTGAAGGAAGAGCAGTCCGGCGGCGTGACGATCGTGCAGGTCAGCGGGCGCATCGACAGCACGAGCGCGCCTGTGCTCGGCCAGCGATTGACGGCCGTGCTCGACGAAGTCAGTGCGCGCGTTTTGGTCGATATGAGTGAAGTCGACTACATCAGCAGCGCAGGCTTCAGGGTACTGCTCCTCGCCGGAAGACGAGCGGAGCAAATCGCGGGCAAGATCGTGCTCTCGGGCGTCTCGGGCAAGGTCCGCCAGCTCTTCGATCTCGGCGGCTTCCTCGATCTGTTCGTGATCGCGAACACGCGCGATGAAGGTGTAACGGCCGCCGGCTGAAGCGCCCCTCATGCGCAAGCCGCGGGGCGTCGTCTACGCCGTCGACGAAAGGCCGCCTGCGACTATCATCGCGATAAGCGTGCTCCAGCACGTTGCGGTGATGGCCATTTTCCTGATCTATCCGGTCCTGATCGGACGCGAAGCGGGCGCCGGCGCCCAGTTGATCAGCAATCTCGTCAGCATCTGTCTCCTCGTGCTGGCGGTCGGCACCGTATTGCAGGCCCTGCCGCGGGGGCCGATCGGTTCGGGGTACGTCTGCCAGCCGGTGCCGACCGCGTTCTACCTCGTCCCCTCGCTACTCGCGGCGCGCAGCGGAGGGCTCCCGCTCGTCTTCGGGATGACGGTGGCGGCCGGGCTGTTCGAAATCGCCTTTTCCAGGGTGCTGCGGGCGCTGCGCCCGTTGTTTCCCCCGGAAGTCGCCGGGTTGGTCGTCACGCTGATGGGCGTGGTGACGGGCGTCGTTGCCATCCGTATCACGCTCGGCGTAGACGCCGGCCGCATGGCCGATTCGCGCGACGTCGTCACCGCCACTGTCACGCTCGGGACGATGGTAGCCCTCAACGTGTGGACCAGCGGCACCCTGCGCCTGGCCTGCGTCGCAATCGGCATGGTAGCGGGGTTCGTGGTCGCGGCGATGCTGGGCATGCTCGGGCCGGCGGCGTGGCAAACCGTCCTTGAAACGCCGTGGTTTGCGCCGCCGCGGCTCGCGCACGTGAGCTGGAGCTTCGATGCGACATTGATCATCCCCTTCGCAGTTGCGGCGCTCGCCGCATCGCTCAAGGTGGTTGGCAACGTCACGACGGCACAGAAACTGAACGATGCCGACTGGGTGCGACCCGACATGGGGTCGATCAGCCGTGGGATCGTCGCCGACGGGCTCGCGACGACCCTGGCCGGCGCGGCAGGGACCACCGGCGTCAATTCGGCAGCGGCCAACGTGGGACTGACGAGTGCGACCGGTGTGCTGAGCCGCCATGTCGCTTACGGTGTCGCGGTGCTGCTGTTCGTGCTGGCCTTTTTTCCCAGGCTCGGCATCGTCTTCTTTCTCCTGCCAGGCTCCGTGGCCGGACCGGCACTGCTTTTTGCCGCCACGTTCATCCTGGTCAGCGGCCTGGAGATCATGACTTCACGCCTGCTCGACGCGCGCAAGACCTTCGTCATCGGTTTCGCATTCATGGGCGGCCTTGCAGTCGATCTCCTTCCGCAAGCCTTCCAGAACGCGCCGGCGTGGGCGAAGCCGCTCCTCGTGAGCTCCCTCGTGTTCGGGCCGGTGATGGCACTGCTGCTGAACGGCCTGTTCAGGCTGGGAATCGGCAAGGCCCGCAGGCTTACCGTGCAGCCCTCGGACGTGAACAGCGCGGCCATCGAGGAGTTCATGGAGACGCAGGGCGCTGCATGGGGCGCGCGCCGGGACGTGATCGACCGCGCCGCATTCAATCTCACGCAATCGATCGAGACGATCGTCCAGAGCTGTGACCCGCAAGGTCCGCTCGAGGTCGAGGCGACGTTCGACGAGTTCAATCTGAACCTGAGGGTCTCGTACCAGGGCCCTCCGCTCGAGCTGCCCGAACGCCGCCCGACGAATGAGGAGATCATGGAATCCGAGGAAGGAGAGCGGCGGCTCGCCGGCTTCATGCTCAGACGCTACGCCGATCGCGTCGCGGCAACGCACAGGGCCGGCCGCTCGACTGTACTCTTTCACTTCGACCATTGACGGCTGAGGAGGCTTACGCCACAAACCGTCCTTCGTAGATGAGCACCCCGAGCCGACCCGCTCCGTCCAACGCCAGCTCCGCCACCTTTGGCTGCACCAGCTTCTCGAAATCCTGGTAGGACATGGATGTTCGAGGGAGAAGCATCCGCGGCGCGGCCGTCCCCGCCTGCCGCTACCAATGAACACGCCCCAACCGGTCATCGCGAGCGGGCAGCGCAAAGCCCGCGTGGCGATCCCGTGACGCACGGAAAGCCATCGCCGAACGCTTGCGAGCGCCTCGAGATCGAAACAGGGGACGGACCGAGGGTTGGTCCCCTATTTCGGGTTATTTAAGGGCAAACCGTCGTCCGTTTCCTATTCCGGGTTACTGGATGTCTATACTTCGTGATCACACCAGGTGGTATTTGCAATCCCGGACCGCGTGCGAC
>CAYOKH010000066.1:0-10186 GCA_964404505.1 uncultured Azoarcus sp. | reverse complement strand
CTCAGTTGGTCGGGCGGGCGCCGGTAGTACTTCGCGAGTGCCCTGACACACACCAGATATGCTTCTCGGGTGCGCTCGGCAAAGCCTCGCAGCACCATCGCATCGTCCATTCGTTGGCGCAATGACGACATGTCGCTCTCCTCGTAACGATCGGGAACATTCCCGACGACGAGGATCTCATCGCTTGCAATCCGCATGAGCGCACGGGCGCGCTCAGGTCTGCTTCGGCGCCTGAAACAACGACGCGGTGGGAGCCGGGGCCACCACCGCGCAGCGGTTTAGTTCAACTTTGTTTTAGGGCGACTGCCCTGCTATGTAACATCGCTACTGCTCCATAACATCGAACATCGGTCTGCGACGTAACGCGCTTGCTGCCTAGATGGCTAGGTCATAGACTGTATAAAACAACAGTCATAACAAACCATGAAAACCAGCAGCGCACCATTACCACCACTGCGTTCGGTCAAGGTTCTGAACCAACTGCGTGAGCGCATACGCTACTTGCATTACAGCTTACGGACCGAACAGGCTTATGTCCACTGGGTACGTGCCTTCATCCGTTTCCACGGTGTGCGTCACCCGGCAACCTTGGGCGGCAGCGAAGTCGAAGCATTTCTGTCCTGGCTGGCGAACGAGCGCAAGGTTTCGGCATCCACACACCGTCAGGCATTGGCGGCCTTGTTGTTCTTCTACGGAAAGGTGCTGTGCGTTGATCTGCCCTGGCTTCAGGAGTCGGAAGACCTCGGCCGTCGCGCCGCTTGCCCGTAGTGCTGACCCCGGATGAGGTAGTTCGCATACTGGGTTTTCTGGAGGGGGAGCATCGTTTATTCGCCCAGCTTCTGTATGGAACGGGCATGCGGATCAGTGAGGGCCTGCAACTGGGGGTCAAGGATCTGGACTTCGATCACGGCACGATCATCGTGCGAGAGGGCAAGGGCTCGAAGGATCGGGCGTTGATGTTGCCCGAAAGCCTGGCGTGCGCCCTGCGCGAACAACTGGCACGTGCGCGAGCATGGTGGTTAAAAGACCAGGCCGAAGGCCTTACTGGCGTGGCCCTTCCCAACGCCCTTGAGCGGAAATATCCACGTGCTGGACATTCTTGGCCGTGGTTCTGGGTTTTTGCGCAGCACACGCATTCGACGCAGCACACGCATTCGACCGACCCACGTAGCGGCGTCGTGCGTCGCCATCACATGTATGACCAGACCTTTCAGCGCGCCTTCAAGCGTGCCGTAGAACAAGCAGGTATCGCGAAGCCTGCCACACCGCATACCCTGCGTCACTCGTTCGCCACGGCCTTGCTCCGTGGCGGTTACGACATTCGAACCGTGCAGGATTTGCTCGGCCATTCCGACGTCTCCACGACGATGATCTACACGCACGTGCTGAGAGTAGGCGGTGCCGGAGTGCGATCACCTCTTGATGCGCTTCCGCCCCTCTAGCGAAAGGTAGAGCGACGCATGTCAATCTTGGCGGATTCATTACCCCTGCCCGAAACCCATCGGCGCCGCATCGAACGGCCGGTTTCGGAAACTGCTCCCTGTGTCTGCTTCTGGCCGACTGCGGCCAAAGTCTTAAATACAGTTCCCCGCCCTCCGATATCCCGCGGCAGCGGCCTCGCGCTCTGTCTCAAACGGTACCCGGTTCCCTGGGCTCACCGCCTCATAGCTTGGGCAGTGGGGAAGGTGATAGACGTTCGAGCGCCGGTTGCCACGTACTTCGCTGACATTGACTGACGCTCGCGCCACGGATTGCGGAGTCGACAGACTACGGCTGCCACGTCGCCACTCCCACGGTGGCACCGGACTGGTATCGGCCCATAGTCCAATCCGCCTTGATCGAGCAATTCGTTCCAGCTCGAATAGCGGTGAGTCGCGCCGAGCGTACTGCACGTACACCCACGCCATACCCTGGCGGATGAGATCAGCGTTCGCATCGGTTCCGTCGCAATAGACCGTGCCTACGTGCGTATTCCGATCGTTCGTGACCAGTCAGTCCAGTTCGACTTGATCACCAGTTCCGATTCGTACTGATCGGTCGTCCCGGTGCTCGTGAGCACCAGGACGACACCGTGACCGCTAAGCTGACGTCACGCTCATCGTTCCAGCGACATGATCACGCGGGGGGGCATCTTCCGCTTTGCCTGAAGCTTGCGCATGGATTCACCCTTGAGCGTAATCCGGTGCGCCTGATGCACCACGCGATCAAGGATTGCGTCTGCCAAAGTCGGATCGGGGAAGAACCCATGCCACTGGTCTGTGGGGAACTGGCTTGTGATCAGCAAGGATCCGGTACGCATCCGCCGATCCACCACATCCAGCAACACCTGCGCAGCTTGCGGAGTAATCTCGCTCAGGCCGAAGTCGTCGATGATAAGCAAACTCGGTTTAATCAGGCCGGCCTTGAGCTTCGGCAACGAACCGTCATGGCTGGCGACTGCGATGTCTCCATAAAGATCGCTCGCCCGGAAGAAGGTGACGGGCAAACGCAGTCGGCAAGCCTGAGAACCGAAGGCACATGCAAGCCATGTCTTTCCGACCCCCGTTGCGCCTAGGACAATCAAGTTAAGCTGCTGTCGAATCCATTCGCAACTAGCCAGCGAGGCGATGAACCCTTTGTCGATATCTCGCGAAGCCCGGTAATCGGCGTCTTCGAGAGTTGCGGATTCAGGGAATCCAGCACTCCGCACGAGCCGCTTCAATTTCTTCGAGTCACGTTCAGAGGCTTCATGCTCGACGAGCAGCCCGAATCGGTCATCGAAAGAGAGTTGGTGAAGCTTCGGCTGCTGCAACTGGACCGAATACGCTTCGGCCATCGACGTCAATCGCAATTCACGTAGGCGGGAGATGGTTTGATGGACGCCGCTCATGTGTTTTCTCCAAAGTATCCTGCACCCCGCACATTGTCGTGAGCTGGCCTCGGCGCCGTGCCGCTGACAGGGTGGGCGCGTTTGTCGGGTGCCTGCTTGAGAATGGAATCGAGGCTGCGCAATGCGGTAATGTTGAGTGATAACGCATATGCACACGCCTCTTCGAAGCGTTGGTCGCCGTGGATACGAGCCAGATCGCGCATCCGTCGGGTTGCTTTCAGACCATTGACGGCATCAGATCGGTTTTCCAGGTGATGGCGGATCATTGCCGCCGAGTTTTCCCCTACCGACTCGGCCCATAGCATGAGTGCCCTCGGTTCGCCCTCAAGCACGCGGACATGCGCTATCGGGCGATGCTCAGCCAGCGTCTGGATGTCGCCTTCGTTTTGTGCCAGCGCGTGTAACGCGATGCGTCGTCCACGATGCATGACCTCGAGCATCGACCCGGTGTAACGCAGATCGACACGCTGTCCGCGTAAGTCCGACGGTACGGAGTAAAAGCACCGCCCATGCTCGACATGGTAATCGTCACCCACCCGGACCCCATATCGCCAATCGCATAACTCGAAGGGAATGGGTGGCAGGAGCTTCAAAGTCGAGCGCTCGGTTTTCTCAAATCGTTCGATGCGTGAGCCTGACATCTTCTTGAAGGGATGAGCGTTCAGCCTCACCAAGAGCTTCCTGAGGGCGTCATTCAGTTCGTCGAGGCTAAAGAATGTCCGGTCGCGAAGTGCGAACAGCACCCAACGCTGTGCGATCTGCACACCGACTTCGGCTTTAGCTTTGTCTTTCGCCTTCCTGACACGAGCTGGCAGTGCAGCGGTGTTGTAGTGCTGCAGGCACTCCCGGTAGGCCGGGTTGATTACGACGCGATCCTTCTCACGCCGCCAGACAGCCGCCTTCAGGTTGTCCGGCACAACCCAGGCCGGCACGCCCCCCATTGCCGCAAAGCACTCGACATGGCATCTCACCCAATCAGGGGTTTTCTGCGAGGAGACCGCCTGGAGGTAGGTCAGGTTGGAGTAGCCCAGTACGGCAACGAAGATTTGCGCATAGATCGAAGGACCGCCGCTTCGATCCCTGATCTCGACTGTACGGCCGGCGAAATCAACGAACAACTTCTCACCCGGGCGATGGGCCTGACGCATCACGATATGTTGTCGCTTCGCCCACGCCCGGTAACCGGCAGTGAATTGCGAGTAGGCGATTCCCTCCGGCCACTGACTGCGCCACTCACGCCACAGCTGCTCGAGTGTTGCGTCGGGGCGCTCCATCTCGGCGTGCACCCAATCCCAATCGGGTGCTTTCTTGCGTTGAGCGACGCTCTTGTTGTCAGTACCCAGAACCGCGCACCAGGCGTCGTCATCCAATGAATGAAGATCGGCACCATCGGTGTCGCTTTTTCTGAGAATTCGGCGCATTTCGCGCACGGTGTTTGCGGAAACACCAACTGACCGCGCGATGGCTCGGTTGGACTGTGAGGTCTCGTAGAAGTGCAAACGCGCGATCTCGCGCTGTAGATGGATAGGCAGACGCAAGGGGGTAACTCCTCATGGTATGGCACCGGCGGTGCTGACCGGGCCAGACAAGATCACCCCGTCCGCGCAAGTTCGTCGCATGATTGACGAACGTGAACGCGCAGATCATACTGTTCGGACAAGATCCCACTTGTACCGGCAGCAATGCTGGCGCGACGCCCGAGGCAGCCCCCTCGGGCGTTTGCGTCTACGAGGTGGTGAATCGAGTTAACTGGGAGAGATTCGTCCTCCTGCGGATGCACCCATTCGGGTCACAGCAAGCCAGTCCGCGACATCCAGCGTCAACGCGAACCAGCCTCGGCGATTGGGTACAGTGAAGAGCGGCACCAGTACTTGGCCACGTCGCCGTGCCTGTCTAAGCGACCCAACGCTTCGATGTCCTAGTGCCGCCGCGAGGGGCTCGCCGCCCAGCAGAGGACCGTGAAGGCGCAGGAGCGTCTCGCGCAATTCCTTGCGCAAGTGGGCCAGTGTTTCGGTCTGATCAGGCAGGGCGTGCATTGAGCACCTCAGGGCGGTTGTCACGCAGTGTTCGTGACTGTCCACATTTTCTCCACCCGAACCGATAATTCGATTTTCTGTACTCCAGATAAGCCTTGTGCACACAATCATCAGACCAAAGGGCCGCGGTCGCCCGACCACCCAGCCTGTCGATCGCCTCCGGACACGACTTTGGTTTCGCGCGCTGCGGGACATCTCTGGCCTGTCGTCCGCATACGCCATTGAGATGGCGCTCGACGGGGACCGTGTCCGCAAACGCGACACAGACGTCGCTCGCCCCAGGAAGTGGGACGCTTACGAGAAAGGGACACGGGTCCCCAATGACCGGCCCGGGCCGCGCAACGCTGTCGAGCAGGCGCAAGCCCGATTCCCTGGCACGTCGCGCTGGTTCCGTAGCCCCTTGTGGCGCTACCTGAAGAAGGAGCCGTTCGATGCAATGCAGTTTGAGGAGGCGCTACGCACCCTCGAACCGCCGGTTACGGCATTACTTTTTGAGGCGGAGCCGCGCGAACACGAGCAAGTACCCCGTCAACGTCCCTTTGACGATGAAAGTGCTCGACAACTCATCGCGCTCGGTAGCTTCGATGCGCTAGTTGCAGCTGTGCTGATGGCAGGTCTGTCGGAAGTCATCGCCTCGCCCGATCTTCGAGAACGGGCGTTGCACGTTTACGTTGGGATTCAGGCGAAGCTGCGAGAAATGCCCCTCTTGGACGGCATCTATCCTGAGCTGTTCTCGCTGATCGACTCGCGTTGCAAGCACTGGATCTACTTAGCGCCCAATCAGCGAATGGATGTCGTGATCTTCTGGCAGGGAGTCGAGGCGGAGGATGAACAGAGGATCTTTGGCGACGTCGGTGAGGATGGGATTGACTATTAAAACGGCTATCAGTCCTGACTAGCTGTTCGCGCCACTAAAAGTTCAACGGCAGCTTGCCGATTTGGCGAATTCACACTTCCGACCCTGACCTGCCTGATGACATTTTCAGGCGCGACTGCAGCTTACTGTTCGGCAAGCTGCCGTTCATATGGATCTGATGTCGGCCCCGTGATCGGCCTGACCGGCCACTGGGCCAGCAGCATGACCCACAGATGGCGCGACACGGCACGATGGCGGGGCTCGTCGCTGGTCGCCGCAGAAGTCGGCGTTGGCGGAACGGCGGCAGGGGCGAGCGCCGTCACCACCGACCGCAGCGGGGCACATTGGGCGCGACGCCATAGTAGCGATGGCGGTGCGCACGTGGAGGCGGCACCAGCGCGGCGATCTTCGTGATCAGCTCAAGTGGCGTCAGCACCAGCGCCGCCGGTCGTGCGCCGGGCGCCGTTTCCCGCACCGGCTTGGGGTTGCGGTAGATCCGATGCTCGGCATCGCGTTGATGCAGATGCTCCAGCGCGAAAGGCGGACGGGCACAGTAGCGCGACAGACGCTCGAACCCCGCCCGGTCGGCGCCCTTGATGTGTACCGAACCATCCACCGAGAATCCGCCGTCGTGCGCCCAGGCACGCATCTCGGCGGCGTCATCCTTGTCGATCAGGCCGCGCTTGACGAAGGTTCGCTGGACACGGGTTCGCACGCACGCCTGCACGTCGGCAAACGCCGCTGCGTCGAGAGCGTGGGCAAGGGCGGCACGAAAGCTGACGCCCGGCGCATCATCCGGGGCGACGGCCGGCACGAATACCCGTCGATGACGCAACAGTGGAAATGGACGTGCTCGTTCAGGCTTAAGCCGAAACGGTGGATGAATGCGACCGCCCGATGCGGGCGGCAGCGGGGCAAGCGGGACTATGATCGCGCAGGCAGCGTTCCACCACTGCGAGGAAAATGCGCAGCACCGTGCCTTGCAGCACCGTGCCTTGCAGCACCGTGCCTTGCAGGGCCGCGTCGCGCTGAAGGAAATCGCGCAACCGTTTGGGCACGGTGAGCACCCTTTGCCGTACCGGTAGCGGGCCGCGCGGATCGAGATGGTAAGAAATGATCGAGTCGTGCAGGCTACGCTGCTTGTCTTTCTCACGCACAGTACGTAGTGCGCCGTGTGCAGTAAGTGATACTGGCGCCCTGGGAATGCCCTCATCAAACTCCATACTCATGTTTCACTCCATTGTAATAGCCAACAAAAAAGGAGCGCCCAGGCTGTTAATCCTGGGCGCTCCTTGAGCAATCGCATCCGATCTTCAATATTCATCAACTTCCGAACCCGTCGTTCACGATGTTCAACTTGCGCACCTTGTCATGCAGCGTTTGGCGTGCAATGCCCAGTGCGGCGGCCGTTGCGCTCTGATCCCCCCGGTGCCGCCGCAACTCCTCCATGATCACTGCGCGTTCGAAGCCCTGAACCTGCTGCGGGAGGCCCTGCGGCAGGTCCGACATCAACTCACCGGCTCCATTCGTACAGGTCAGGTGATCACCCAGCAGCCCCAGCGTAAAGCGGTCCGCCACGTTGCGCAGTTCTCGCACGTTGCCAGGCCAGGCATAGGCCATCAGCTCGGCCAGTTGGGTACTGCTCAACATCGGCGCGACACGCCCGAAGCGGCTTGCCGCGAGCAAGGTAAAGTGCTCGAACAGCAGCGGGATGTCTTCCCGGCGTTCGCGCAATGGTGGCAGCTCGACGAAAGCCACGCCGATGCGGTAGTACAGGTCAGCCCTGAACAGCTTCTGGTCGCTGAGCGTCTTGAGGTCGTCCTTGCTTGCCGCGACCAGCCGGCAGTCAAACGGGATCGCCTTGTTCGATCCGATGCGCTCGATGGAACGATCCTGCAGCGCGCGCAGCAGCTTGATCTGTACGGCCATGGGCATGCTCTCGATCTCGTCGAGGAACAGGGTGCCGCCGTGCGCCTGCTCGAATTTGCCGATGCGCACACGGTTGGCATTCGTGAAGGCACCCGCCTCGTGGCCGAACAACTCGCTCTCGGCCAGCGCTTCGGGCAGGCCACCGCAGTTCAGCGGTACGAAGTGGTGCCGCCGTCGTTCGCTGTGGTCGTGCAGGCAGCGCGCCACGAGTTCCTTGCCGGTGCCGGTTTCCCCGTAGATCAGCACGTCGGCTGAGGTCTCGGCCAGCGTCATCACGGTGCGTCGTACCTGCTGCATCTGCGCCGAGCGACCGATCAGCACGGCCTGGATGCCGTGCCAGTTCTCGAGAGCATCACGCAGCGCGCGCACCTGCAACGACAGTTGCCGTCGCTCCACCGCATGGCGCACAACCGCCAGCAGCCGTTCGGTCGTGAAGGGTTTCTCGATGAAGTCGTACGCGCCGTCGCGCATGGCCTGCACCGCCATTGCGATGTGGCCATGGCCAGTCACCAGAACCACCGGCAACTCCGCATCGATGGTGTGGATCTGCGGCAGCCAGTCGGTGCCGCAGACCCCTGGCAACTTGACATCGCACACCACGATGAGCGGAGCGCCGAAACTGATTTGCGCCCGGGCACGCTCGACACTGGCGAAGTCATCCACCTCGAAGCCGGCCAGGCTCAGGGCCTGGGTGGTGCTCATGCGCACGTCATCGTCGTCTTCGACCAGCAGCACGCGGATGGGGGGTGATGTGCTCACTGTGGGATGACCCTATCGGCAATCGGTTGTTCGGGGCCAAGCGGCAGGTCGATGGTGAAGATGGCTCCACCTTCGTCGCGATTGGCGGCACGCAGCGCCCCCCCGGCGCCGCGCACCAGTTGCTCGGAGATGACCAGTCCCAACCCGAGTCCCGCGCCGGCCGGCTTGCTGGTGACGAAGGGTTCGAACAGGCGCCCGAGGATGTCGGGGCGGATTCCGTGGCCGGTGTCGGCCACGCTCAGGATCATTCGGCCGCCTTGTGCGTGGGCCTGCACGCGCAACGCGCGTTGCGGCGCCGCCCTCATGGCGTCGACGGCATTGCGCATCAGGTTGACGAGCACACCGCTCAGCGCGGCCTCGTCGGTGACCAGGCTCAGCCCGATCGGCTGCACGTCGATCTCGAGCCGGATGCCGTGCTCCTGCAGTTCGCTTTCGAGCAGAGCCCGCGCATCGGCGATGCTGCGGGACACGACCACGTGGGCCAACGGCGCGTCGCTTTTGTGCGCAAAGGTCTTCAGCTGCGCGGTCAGCCGCGTCAGGCGATCCACCATGCCGGTGATGCGCCGCAGGTTGCTGCGTACATCGTCAGCCCGCCCCTTCTCGAGCAGGATGGCGGAACTGTCCGACAAGGTGCGCAATGCCGTGAGCGGCTGGTTCAACTCGTGCACCATGCCGGCGGACATCTGTCCCATCGCCGACAACTTCCCCGCATGCACCAGTTCGCCTTGGGCCGCGCGAAGTTGCGCCGTGCGCGCGACCACCGTCGATTCGAGGCTGTCATGCGCCGCCTGCAGCGCCGCCTGGCTGGCCAGCTTGTGGCGCACGGCACGTCGTCGTTGCCACACGGTAACCGCTACCAGCAACAGCACCGCCATGGCCAGACTCGCCGTGATTGCGGTGTAGCGGGCCGCCTCGTGCAACGGCCCCAGGTCGTCCAGCACCACGAGCTGCCACGGGCCATGCTGCAACGGGCGGGACGAGGCCAGGTGTTCCCTCGTATTCAGCGACACCAGTTGTACATCTCCGGCAAGCGAATTCAGCACCACCCAGTCAAGCGGTTCCAGGGTTGCTTGTCCATAGGGGCGGGCGAGCTGCACCTCGGCATGTTGTTCAGCGTCAAGCGCTACCAAAGGCCTATACTTCAGCTCGGGATCGGTAGACAGGATCACGACTCCCCGCTCGTCGAGCAGCAGCACGTCCCCCGGCAGGTTGCGCCAGGCTCGCTCGAACTCGTCGATGTCGACCTTTACCGTCATCACGCCGCGCAGTTCCTCATCGCTACGCAGCGCGTACGACAAGTAGTAGCCAGGCTTGCCGCTGGTGATGCCGACACCGTAGAAGCGTCCGTGCCCATACCGGACGGCGTCGCGCATGTAGGGTCGGAACAGGTAGTCCTCACCGTACGACGTCCCTGGTTGATTCCAGTCGGAAGCCGCCACCGAGGTGCCATCTGGTTCCAGCACGTAGACCATCTCAGCGCCGGCGCTTGCGGCAACACTTCTCAGGTAGTGGTTGACGCGATCCTTCAGATAAGGGTCGGTCGGCGCGTCGAGCAATGCCGGCACCACGGGGGTCATTTGCAGCAGCGTCGGCAGGTATTCGAAGCGGGCAAGATGCCCGTTCAGGCCGGTCACCACCAAGTCGAGGCGATGCTGCGCCGCGTCGCGCAGGCGCGACTGGCCGGTCTGCAAGGCCGCCTCATGGCCCATGTAGGCCGCAGCCGCCACCAGCGCCAGG
>CAYOKH010000065.1:0-10947 GCA_964404505.1 uncultured Azoarcus sp. | reverse complement strand
GTGACCCGGATCGGCAAGCTGGAGTTGCGGGTGCCGCGCGACCGTGGCGGAGAGTTCTCGACGGCGCTATTCGAGCGCTACGCGCGCAGCGAGAAGGCGCTGGTGGCCGCACTCGCGGAGATGTACGTACGTACCTATATCTTTAATCCTGTAATAGGTCGGCCACGCTGTGGAAAATCCGCAAGATTTCCACGGCCGCAGGCGAAGGGCACCCCTTAGGGGTTCCCCCGCCTTCGCCGGCCCCCTCCCATCAAAGAGGCCCCCAGAGGGGGCGGGCAGGACCCCCAATCCCAGCCCTACTGCATCAACCACACCGAGCGCCAACAGATCTCCACGCACCCCGATGAATTTGAAAAACAGGAAAGCAGGCGTGGTTGCCCAAGCGGAAATCCCCCCGAATTTCGGGTTGTCAGAAGTAGAGTTACGCGGCCATGGCCTCTTGTGAGACGACGAACCAGGGACCGAAATGTGACTCCATTTTTGCACTCCTTGTAGCTGATCGTACCAATTATCCTGAAGACCAGTAACTTCTGGGTTGTCCGAGTCCCCTCCCGGCACCAGGAACGGCTTCATCGCTCGCGCAATTTGCGTTCCCGCGGCCGAGTCACGGTCCGCCACGGCCGTTCGGGCGGGGCGATGATAGCATTTCACCGTCGAACTGCCCCCGGCTTGACACACACCCTCGAGGGCCTTCCCGCGGGTCCGGTCCGGCGGCCGGCTGCGGATAGTTGCGATTGAATTCGTTGAACTCGTATATTATCGAGCAGTCTCAGCCTTGGCTTGCGGGGTCAGTGGCAGTTTGCACCGGGTATCCCTGCGGGGGTTGTTAGTTCATATTTCACCGGATCGCGCGAGGTTTCCAATGGAAGTCACGACGCGATGCGGGTTGCTTGAATTCAGGAGGAAGCGATTCCATGGAAAACCGCACGATCACGATGAACCGCGCTGAAGCGTCGGTCCTTGCCACCAACAAGGTCATCCGCAACACCTATATCCTGCTGTCGCTGACGCTGGCTTTCTCGGCCGTGACCGCAGGTTTCTCGATGGCGCTCGGCCTGCCACACCCGGGGCTGGTTCTGACCCTGGTGGGGTATTTCGGACTGCTGTTCCTCACCGCGAAGCTGCGCAACAGCTCCGGCGGCATCCTGGCCATCTTCGCGTTGACGGGCTTCATGGGCTATACACTCGGCCCGATCCTGTCGCACTATCTCGCGCTGCCGAACGGTCACCAGATCGTGATGCAGGCGATGGGCGGCACGGCGGCGATCTTCCTTGGTCTTTCCGGCTATGCGCTGGCGACGCGCAAGGATTTCTCCTTCATGGGCGGCTTCCTGATGGTCGGCATACTGGTCGCGTTCCTGGCCGGAATCGGCGCGATCGTCTTCTCCATGCCGGCGCTTTCGCTGGCGGTCTCAGCGATGTTCGTGCTGCTCATGTGCGGGCTGATCCTGTATCAGACCAGCGCCATCATCCATGGCGGCGAGACGAATTACATCATGGCCACGGTGACGCTGTACGTGTCCATCTACAACCTTTTCAGCAGCCTGCTGCACCTGCTCGGCGTGTTCAACAGCGACTGAGGGTGTGCGGCGTCGCCCGGTCGGGGCACGCCGCGCATGGCGGACAAGGGGCGCCTGCGGGCGTCCTTTTTCGTGGACGCGCCCAGCCCGGTACGCACCGCCGGGGCACTGCGCCGACCCTGCCCGAACGGGTACAATGTCGCACTTTCAAGCAGGGGAAGGGTAGATGAAGACGACCTTTCTGGATTTCGAGCAGCCGGTCGCGGACCTCGTAGCGAAGATCGAGCAACTGCGCTTCGTGCAGGACGATCCCGCGGTGGACATCTCGGGCGAGATCGCACGCCTCGAGAGCAAGAGCCTGTCCCTGACGCGGGATATCTACGCCAAGCTCACGCCCTGGCAGATCGCGCAGGTCGCGCGTCATCCGCAGCGGCCCTATACGCTAGATTACGCCAAGCACGTATTCACCGATTTCGAGGAACTGCACGGAGACCGGGCGTACGCCGACGACAAGGCGATCGTCGGGGGGCTGGCACGGTTCAACGGACAGAGCTGCGTCGTGATCGGGCACCAGAAAGGGCGCGACACGAAGGAAAAGATCCTGCGCAATTTCGGCATGCCGCGCCCTGAAGGCTATCGCAAGGCGCTGCGCCTGATGCGTCTGGCCGAGAAATTCAACATGCCGGTGTTCAGCTTCGTGGATACGCCGGGCGCCTACCCGGGCATCGGCGCGGAAGAACGCGGGCAATCCGAGGCGATCGGACACAATCTCTACGTGATGGCGGAACTCAAGGTGCCGATCATCGCCACCGTGATCGGCGAAGGCGGCTCCGGCGGGGCGCTCGCGATCGCGGTTGGCGATCAGGTGCTGATGCTGCAATACGCGACCTACTCCGTCATCTCGCCCGAGGGTTGCGCGTCGATCCTGTGGAAAAGTGCCGAGAAGGCGTCGGTGGCGGCGGAGGCGATGGGTATTACCGCTGCGCGTCTCAACGCCCTGGGTCTGATCGACAAGGTTGTTCAGGAGCCGGTCGGAGGTGCGCACCGGGATCACCGCGAGATGGCGCAGAATCTCAAACGTGCTCTTCAGGACGCGCTGCGCCAGGTATCCGACCTGTCGCCCGCCGAACTCGTCGACAAGCGCTTCGAGCGCCTGATGAGTCATGGCAAGTTCAAGGAACAGGACGCCGCCTGAGGCGCCGCCGGGCGGAGCGGTTGCGGGCGTTCTCGAAGCGGCCGGGATCGGTCCTGGCAGTCGACTGTGCGTCGCCTTGAGCGGCGGCGCGGACTCGGTCGTGCTGCTCCACGTTCTAGGCGCCCTGCGCGGACGCTTCGGGCACGCGTTGGCAGCCGCACATGTCGACCATGGGCTTAGTCCGCATGCGGGGAGCTGGCGCGATTTCTGCGCGCGCCTGTGCGCGTCGCTCGACGTTCCCTTTCAGTCGTTCATTGCAGATGTCCCGCGGGACCACCGCGCCGGGCTCGAGGCGGCGGCGCGAGTGGCGCGCCATCGCGCCTTGTCCACAGTGGACGCGGACTGGCTGGTGTTCGGTCACCATCAGGACGATCAGGCGGAAACCGTTCTGTTCCGGCTGTTGCGCGGAACCGGTGTGCGCGGCGCGGGGGCGATGGCTGCCATCGAGGCAGTCGGGCGCCCCGGTCGCCTGCGCCCCTTGCTCGAAGTGCGGCGCAGCGCCATTCTGGCCTTTGCCCGTACGCATAAGCTCGAATGGGTCGAGGATGAGAGCAATTTCGACTGCGATTTTGCCCGCAATCGCCTGAGGCATGTAGTGTTGCCGGTGCTGGAAGAGGCATTCCCGGGCGGCGTGCCGGCGCTCTCACGGGCGAGCGGACATTTCCGTGAGGCGGACGCGTTGCTGCACGATCTGGCGTCGATCGACGCACACGCCTGCGGAACTCCCCTGCGTCGGTCCGCCCTGCTCGACCTGTCGGACGCGCGCATCCGCAACCTTCTGCGCTGGCAGATACTTGGCCTGGGTGTCGAAGCGCCAGCGCGTGCGCGCCTGTGCGAAGCGGTGCGACAGATGCGTGAAGGCGACGGGCGACCGCTGCGGCTGACTCTGGGCGAACTGGCTGTGTGTATGTACAGGGGGGACGTCTGGCTTGAAGCCGAAGCCATACCCGAAACCCCGTCCGCACCGGTTCGGTGGCGCGGAGAGGCGAGCGTGCCGTGGAGCGGCGGGCATGTGCGCCTGGAGCAGGTGATGGGCCGGGGTGTGGATGCGAACCTGTTGAAGCGTGCGCATGAAGTGACCCTGACTTCGCGACGGGAAGGGCTTGTCCTGCGCCAGGGGAAAGGACGGCCGCAGCGCAGTTTCAAGAATCTCTGCCAGGAGGCGGGGATCCCGAAGTGGATGCGTGCACGACTCCCGGTGCTGCGCGTGGACGGTCGTGTTGCATGGATTGCGGAGATCGGTGTGGACGCCGATTTCGCCTGTGCGGACGAAGCTCCCGGGATCGTTCCGGAGTGGGTGCGCTAAGCGGTGGCTTGCGTCGCGGAACGGCAGTGCTCAGCTTCACCCGCCCTTGAGCAGTTGCGCAAGCTCGACTGCGGAACGCACTTCCATCTTCTCGAAGATCTTCGAGCGATGCGCCTCGACGGTGCGCATCGAGATGTTCAGCTCGTCTGCGATCACCTTGTTGTACTTGCCGGCAAGAATCAGCTCCATCACCTCCCGCTCGCGCGCAGTCAGAAGCGCGCGCCTCTCGTTGACCGATTCGCGGGCGCTCAGTGCGCGATGTCGCTCCGAATCGACTTCCAGGGCACGCTGGACGATGGCGACCAGATCGCTGTCGTCGAAGGGTTTCTCGATGAAGTCGAAGGCGCCCTTCTTGAGGGCCGAGACTGCCATCGGCACGTCGCCGTGCCCGGTGATGAACACCACGGGAAGACTGTTGCCACGGGACTTCAGCACGTCGAAGCACTCCAGCCCGCTCATTCCGTCCATGCGGATGTCGAGCACCGCACAGCCGCGCCATTCCGGTCGAAGGGCTTCGAGAAAGGCCTCTGCACTCGGCCACGTGGTGCATGGCACCTTGCGCGTCTTGAGCAGCCACTGAAGTGCGTCGCGGATCGCGTCGTCGTCGTCGATGATGTGGGCACGGGCTTCGTTCATGAAGGTTCCTGTTCGACCGGCAGGGAGAGGATGAAGATGGTACCGCCATCGGGGTTCGGTTCGAAACCGAGACGTCCGTGGTGCAGTTCGGCGATCGAGCGGCAGATGTTGAGCCCCATGCCCATGCCCTCCTGCTTGGTCGAGAAGAAGGGTTCGAAAAGGCGCCGAGCGGTTTCAGGCGGCACGCCCATCCCCTGGTCGGCGACCCGCACGATCAGGTGTCCGCCCTCCTCACTGGTGCTGATGCGTACGGTCCTGCGCTCTCGCGGGCTGTCGTTCATCGCATCCATGCCGTTGCGCACCAGGTTCACGATCACCTGTTCGATCATGACCGGATCGGCTGCCACCTCCGGGAGCCGCCCCGCAAGGTCGGTGTGGACGCGTATGCGCCGTTTGCGCGTATCGGCCTCGAGCAGGCCCACCGCGTCGCGGATCACTTCGTTGACGTCGAGCGTTTCGCGCTTGGGTTCGGAGCGGCGCACGAAGTCGTGGACGCGCCGGATGATTTCACCGGCGCGCCGCGCCTGGCGCGCAAGGCGCTCGTGGATTTCGAGCAGCTCGTGCGGATCGGCACTTCCGTCCATCAGCAGATTGAGGCACCCGCTGTTGTAGCTGGTGATGGCGGCCAGCGGCTGGTTCAGTTCGTGAGCCAGCGTCGATGCCATCTCCCCCATCGTTATCAGGCGCGAGGTGGCCTGCAGGCGCTCGTCCTGCTGCCGCGCCAGTTCGCGTGCCCGCTTCTGTTCGGTGACATCCAGCATCGATCCCATCCAGCCGGTGTGGCGACCTTCGGCATCGATCAGGGGCGCTTCGAAGATCATCGTGTCAATCTGTTCGCCGTCCTTGCGCCTGAGCCGCAATTCGACCCCTTGGGTGGGCCCATTGCCGGACAGTATCTGGTCGTGCACCTCCTGGGTCCGGTCTATGTGATCGGGGTCCCAGTAGGGCATGGGAGGCCGGTGACCGATCAATTCCTCGGCGCTGTACCCTACGATGCGACAGAATGCGGGATTGACGTAGGTGATCCGGCCTTCGAGGTCGCGCGCACGCAAACCGGTCAGGAGGGAGTCTTCCATGGCCTTGCGGAAGGCTGTCTCGCCGCGAAGGGCCTGCTCTGCCGCCTGACGGCGGAGCAGTTGCAGGCGGAGTTGCCAGATGCTCCAGACAATGATGCCGCCCAGCAGGACTATGGATGCGATGAGCAGGACAGGGATCCAGCGCACATCGCCCCTGTAGGCGCTGATCCTGACGAGCAGGCCGTGGCCCGGCGGATCGAATGCCATGGTGTAGGTCTGCCGGTCGGACAGCGGTGCGACCCTGGACTTGGCTGCGATCTCCCGTCCGTCCGGGTCGAGTACGCTGACGTGGTAGCGTTCCGAGAACCACCACGGCAGTTCGCGTGCCACGAGATCCTGCAGCGAATAGACGCCGACGGTCACGCCCAGAAGGCCGGTGTCGGTGTAGGTTGGAACATGAACTTCAAAGTGATGCCCGCCGCCGGCAATCTCGTAGGCCGGCCCGTAAACGGCTCGGCCGATGCTGCGCGCGAGGCGGAATATGGACTGCGCCGGAACGGTGCCGCGGACCTCGCCGATGAGGTGATCGTCACTCAGCGGCGGCTGCGCCCCGAGGACCTTGCCGTTGCCATCAAGCCAGATGATGCGGACCAGACCGCTCTCGGCCCGCAGCAGCTGGCGCAGCTTCGCATCGGTTTGCGCCGCGATCTCGGAGACGACCAGTTCGTGCCCGAGCTGGGCGAGCTGGGTGGCGTTGCGATCGAGATGGAACTGAAGGTTCTGCTCCATCCACAGGACGTCGCTGATCAGCGTTGTGCGCTGGGATTCGGCATCGTGCCGGTGGGTCAGCCATACGAGCATGCCCAGCAACAGCAGAAAGAGTGCGAGGGCCAGATACGGCAGTCGCAGAGGCCACTGCGACGAGGTCGCCGGGACGGTCGGAGCAGTTTTCTCCATCGCGAGGTGTCGGCAGGGCGCTTCGGTGGTCCACAATCGGGACGGATGCTGTCGGACTGGACGAAGTGCGGTTTTTCGGAGGATGTCGAATGAAGTATCGCATGTTGATGGCCGTGTTTGCGCTATTCGGGCTTAGTGCTGCCGCGGACGCCGATCCCCTGGTGATCCGGTTCAGTCACGTGGTTGCCCCGGACACACCGAAAGGCAAGGCCGCGGAGTTCTTCAAGCTGCGGGCCGAGGAACTCACGCTGGGCAGGGCCAGGGTCGAGGTGTATCCCAATAGCACGCTGTACAAGGATCGTGAGGAGATGGAGGCGCTGCAGCTCGGGGCGGTACAGATGCTTGCCCCGTCCTTGGCGAAGTTCAGCGTCCTCGGGATCGCCGAGTTCGAGGTGTTCGATCTGCCCTATATCTTCGACGATGCGCATGCCCTGGCCAAGGTGACGGAGGGCCCGATCGGCAGGCGCCTGCTCGCGTCCCTGGAGTCGCGCGGGATCAAGGGCCTGGCCTTCTGGGACAACGGTTTCAAGTCATTCTCCGCGAACACGCCGATCCGCTCCCCGGACGACCTCAAAGGCAAGCGCATGCGCATACAGGCTTCGAAGGTACTTGAAGCGCAAATGCTCGCTTTGGGGGCGATACCGTACATGATGGCCTTCTCCGAAGTCTTCGACGCGCTTCGGATCGGCATCGTCGACGGGACCGAGAACCCGCACTCGAACCTGTACACGCAGCGCATGCACGAGGTGCAGAAGCACCTGACGCTGACCGACCACGGTTATCTCGGGTATGCGGTGATCACCAACAAGAAGTTCTGGGACGGTCTGCCGCGCGCCATGCGGCGCAACCTGGAGCGCGCGATGCGCGAGGCGAGCGACTACGCGAACCGGATCGCGCGGGAGGAAAACGAGCGCGCGATCGCGGCCGTCCGGGCGGCCGGAACGACGCAGATTCACGAACTCGACGAAGCTGGCCGGATGGCCTTCAAGCGTGCGCTCCTGCCGGTGCATCAGAGCATGGCCGAACGGATCGGTGCGGATCTTATCAGTGCCATTTACAGGGAGACCGGATTCGACCCGGACGGACTTTGAGGCCATGCGCATGGAATGCGGCGAGGCGTCGCTGGCAAACGGAAACGCGGGTGCGCGCCTCGCTTTCCCGATTCGACATGCGCCGTGGGAGCCCAATGGCTGCAACTGCATGGCTTTGCTGCGAGAGCTTCCGTAGGGCAGCTGCAATTGCTGATAAAATACAACGTTTATCTTATTCACCAACCCCGAGATTGGAGATTCACCCGATGGCGATCGAACGTACCCTTTCCATCATCAAGCCCGATGCAGTGGCCAAGAACGTGATCGGCAAGATCTATCAACGTTTCGAGGACGCGGGCCTGAAGATCGTTGCCGCCAGGATGGCGCATCTGTCCGAGCGGGAAGCCGGTCAGTTCTACGCCGTGCACAGGGAGCGTCCGTTTTTCAGGGATCTTGTGTCGTTCATGACTTCGGGGCCGGTGATGATCCAGGTTCTGGAAGGCGACGAAGCGATTGCGAAAAACCGGGAACTGATGGGCGCCACCGATCCGAAAAAGGCGGATCCGGGCACGATCCGCGCCGACTTTGCCCAATCCATCGATGCCAATGCGGTTCACGGTTCCGACGCGCCGGAAACGGCCGCTGTCGAAGTGGCCTTCTTCTTCCCCGGGATGAGCGTCCATTCCCGCTGACAGTTTCATTGCGACGCTTCGGCGGAATGCCGCCGAAGCGTCGGAAGAACGTGACATGAGTGCACCGGTCAACCTTCTCGACTTCGATCTGAACCGACTCGTCGCCTGGTTCGCGGAACGGGGCGAGAAACCGTTTCGTGCCCGCCAGGTCATGCGCTGGATGCACCGGGACGGCTGCGACGATTTCGAGCTGATGACCGATGTGGCGAAATCCTTGCGCGCGCGCCTGCAGTCGGAGGCGGCCATACGTGCGCCGCAGGTGGTGCGCGACTCGCGATCCACCGATGGCACGCGCAAATGGCTGCTGGACGTGGGTAGCGGCAATGCGGTGGAGACGGTGTTCATCCCGGAGGCCACTCGCGGAACCCTGTGTGTGTCGTCCCAGGCGGGCTGCGCGCTCGAGTGTGCGTTCTGCTCGACCGGAAAGCAGGGGTTCAATCGCAATCTTGGCACGGCCGAGATCATCGGCCAGCTCTGGCTTGCCAACAGAATGCTGGGGGCGAGCGATGCCGGGACCATGCCGGCGGACGAGCCGGGCGAGCCGGACAGCGGCCGCGTTATCAGCAATGTGGTCATGATGGGCATGGGCGAGCCTCTCGCGAATTTCGACAACGTCGTCACGGCCCTGCGCGTGATGCTCGACGATCATGCCTACGGCCTGTCCCGCCGGAGGGTGACCGTGTCGACCGCGGGAATCGTTCCGGCCATGGATCGACTCCGGGACGAGTGCCCGGTCGCGCTGGCCGTGTCCCTCCATGCGCCGAACGATGCGCTGCGCGACCGTCTCGTGCCGATCAACCGTAAGTACCCCCTGCGCGAATTGCTGGGCGCGTGCCGCCGCTACCTTGATCGTGCGCCGCGTGACTTCATCACCTTCGAGTACGTGATGCTCGACGGCGTCAACGATTCCGACCGCGATGCGCATGAACTGGTGGCGCTCGTGCGAGACGTGCCGTGCAAGTTCAATCTCATCCCGTTCAATCCGTTTCCCGGTTCAGGATTCCAGCGTTCCGCGGCCGAACGCATCCGGCGCTTTGCGGGTATCCTGACCGATGCCGACATTGTCACGACGACGCGCCGGACGCGCGGTGACGACGTCGATGCTGCCTGCGGTCAACTGGCGGGACAGATTCTCGACCGGACCCGCCGTACGGTCCGCCTGATGAATTCAAAGGAGGCTTGTCGATGACGCGAAACGTCGCGATGCTGTTCTTTTCGGTGGTCATGCTCTCGACTGCCGGCTGTGCGACCGTCCCGGGACAGCAGGGTGCCACGGTCGGGGCGGCCGATCGCCCGATGCTGGAATTGCCCCCCGCAACCGACGCCCAGGCGCGTGCGAAGGTGCATACGGAACTCGGGATGGCTTACTTCGAGATCGGACGCTTCGACGTGGCTCTTGACGAAGCCAGCAATTCCCTGGCACACGACCCGTCCTACGCACCCGCGTTTCACCTGATGGGCCTGGTATACATGTTCATCGACGACACGGCCAATGCTCGGGAGAGCTTCCTGCG
This sequence comes from uncultured Azoarcus sp., assembly GCA_964404505.1. GTDB lineage: Bacteria > Pseudomonadota > Gammaproteobacteria > Burkholderiales > Rhodocyclaceae > DAOMNN01. The sequence continues at coordinate 1,080 of CAYOKH010000065.1, read as the reverse complement.
TGCGCTCCGGGGAGCGCCGAACGATCCGGATTTCAACAACAGCTACGGCTGGTTCCTGTGTGGCATGGGTGAGGAGCAGGAAGGACTGCGGCGCCTCGCAGTCGCCGCCAGTAACCCCTATTACCGGCACGCGACGCGGCCTTACACGAATGCCGGTCTCTGTTACCTGCGCCTCAAGGACGATGCAGCCGCGATCGACCAGTTCCGGCGCGCCGTTGCGCTGGATCCGGGCAATGCCCGGGCGCTGCTCCAGCTCGCATCCATCTCCTATCGTCAGGGCGACTACGTGACGGCACGTTCGTATCTCGTGCAATTGCATCAGCAGAACGAGCCGACGGCCGCATCGGTCTGGTTGGGTCTGCGGACCGAGCGCAAACTGGGCAATCGTGAATCCGAGGCGAGCTATGCCGCTCAACTCCGCGGCCGTTTCGACGATTCGCCCGAGTTTCGTGACATGATTCAGGGAAATTTCGAGTGAATTACTTACAGGAGGAGCGGCGCGACGTTGCTCCAGAATCCGCTGGCGGCCTTTCCATCGGAGAGGTGCTGCGCAGCGCGCGTGAGGCGCGAGGCGACACCTTGTCGGACGTTGCGCATGCGCTGAAGCTGTCCAGGGTTCAAGTCGAGGCACTGGAGGTGGAGCGGTTTGATCTCCTGCCCGGGCCCGTCTTCGTGCGCGGTTTCCTGCGCAATTATGCGCGTTACCTCGGGCTCGACCCCGAAGCCGTGACTGCCGGGCTGCTACCCGAGCCACCGGCCCATTCGGTCCGACTGGCGCCTGTTGCGAATGCGCCCGTCACCATGCCGAATGGCGACGGCGAGCGCAAGGTGTTGAAACCGGCGATCGTCGTGGTGTGCGGGATGTTGCTGGCGCTGCTCGCAGGGTGGTATTTCGACTGGTTCAAGGTGCCTGGGACCACCCCGATTGCTGTTCAGGACAGGGTCGAACCGGCGCCGCCGCAAGCGCCCGTGGCGGTTCCTGCCGCGCCGCCACAGCAGGCGTCGGCCCCGGTCCTGCCCTTGCCCGAGCCGGTGATGGTACCCGGTGGGGGCGAGCCCGCGCCTGCAGCCGGCGCAGAT
>CAYOKH010000064.1:0-10951 GCA_964404505.1 uncultured Azoarcus sp. | reverse complement strand
CGAAGCCGAACGCGGCGTCGTTGCCGATCGCCCCGAGGTCGCCCAGATGGTTCGCGACCCGCTCGCGTTCGAGCAGCAGCGCGCGCAGCCACTGTGCCCGCGGCGGAATGCGCATGCCGGCGAGCGATTCGCTCGCCATCGCATAGGCCCACGCAAATGCGACGGTGCTGTCGCCGGAGACCCTGCCGGCGAGCCGGCTGCCGAATTCGAGGTCCATGCCGACAAAACGCTTGTCGATGCCCTTGTGCTTGTAGCCGAGCCGTTCTTCAAGCCGCAGAACCTTCTCCCCGACCACCGAGAAGCGGAAGTGGCCGGGCTCGATGATTCCGGCGTGGACCGGCCCGACCGGGATCTCGTGCACGCCATCGCCCTCGACAAGCACGAACGGATAGTCGTCGGGCAGCCGGTCGAAGCGTTCCTGTCCGGTGTTGGCGTGGCGAAGCGGAAAGTATTCGTCGGGCCACGCGCCGTGGCGAAGCCACGGGCGCCGGTCGGCGCAGTCCTCGGCTTCGAGGCCGACGAGGTCGCGGGTGGCCCGCTGCAGGCGAGCAGCGGCGGGAAAGAAACGCGACACGTCCGGATATCCGGGGTTCGCCTGATCGAGTTCCAGTTCCGCCCACAGCAACCCGTGGGCGGTGTCATACGCCGCGGCCACGGCGAGCCCGCGACCGCCATCGCCGCGGTCGGTGCCCCACAGACTCACCAGCCTGCCGCGCGCTTCGGCAACGGTACGCGCCGCGTCGCTCCATTGCGTGCGATCGACGCTGGCACGGTATATCGGTAGCGGCGTGTCCAGCCGTTCGAATTCGCAGTCGAGCCCGTTGAACTTCATGTTCCGCCTCCGATCATGCGCGCAGCCTGCTCATACCAGGTGTTCAGGTACGGCGGAATGTAGAGTCCCAGCATCAGCGCCAGCCCAAGGTGGATGAACACCGGCAGCAGGGCCGGCGGATGCGGCAGTGGACGCAGCGCCGTTTCGCCGAACACCATCGGGTGCACGCGGCCGAAGATCGCCGCGAACGCAACCCCGAGCGCAAGCAGCAGCAGCGGCGTGGACCACGGGAGCTCGCGCATCGCCGTCGTGAGAATCAGGAACTCGCTCGCAAACACGCCGAACGGCGGCATGCCCAGGATGGCGAGCGTCCCGAGCATCAGGCCCCAGCCGACGGTGGGATTCACCTTGACCAGACCGCGGATGTCTTCCATTGCCTGCGAGCCCGCTTTCTGCACGGCATGCCCGACCGCGAAGAAGATCGCCGACTTCACCAGCGAATGGACCGTCATGTGCAGCAGACCGGCGAAATTCGCGATCGGTCCGCCGATACCGAATGCAAAGGTTATCAGCCCCATGTGTTCGATTGACGAATAAGCGAACATGCGCTTCACATCGCGCTGACGCGACAGAAAGAAGGCGGCGGCGACCACGGTGACCAGCCCGAAGCCGACCATCATCTGCCCGGGCAGGCCGTTGCCGAGCGCGCCGTCGGCAAGCACCTTGCAGCGCAGGATCGCGTACAGGGCGACATTCAGCAGCAAGCCCGACAGCACTGCCGAGATCGGCGTCGGGCCTTCCGCATGGGCATCGGGCAGCCAGTTATGCACCGGCACCAGGCCGACCTTGGTCCCATAGCCGAGCAGCACGAACACGAACGCAAGCGTCAGGATGTCCGGATCGAGCAAGTGCTTCGACGCCGCGAGATGGGTCCACAGCAGCGCGTCGTCGCCACCGCCGATCGCCCGCTCGGCTGCGAGATAGATCAGGATGGTGCCGAACAGCGCCTGGGCGATGCCGACTCCGCACAGGATGAAGTATTTCCAGGCAGCCTCGAGGCTCGCGGCGGTACGGTACACCGAGACCAGCAGCACCGTGGCCAGGGTCGCCGCCTCCATCGCCACCCACAGGATGCCGAGGTTGTTCGCAGTCAGTGCCATCAGCATCATTGCGTTGAAAAACTGGTACATGCTGTGATAGAGCCGCATCCGTCCGGCTGTCATCTTGCCGTGCTCGCGCTCGATGCGCATGTACGGGCGCGAGAACAGCGACGTGGTGAAGCCGACGAATGCGGTCAGCGTCACGAGGAAAACGTTCAGCGCATCGACGAAGAACCAGCCACCCCACACGAGCAGCGGCCCATCGCGAATCACGATGAACGTCAGCCAGGCCGAGGCCGCGAACGTCAGCAGGCTGACCGCGGCGTTGAGGTCATATGCGACTTCCCGGTCGCCCCACCACGCCAGCACGAGCCCGCCGAGGAGCGGAATCGACAGCACGAGCGCAAGGGCTTCCATCAGTCTTCCTTGAGCTTTTCGAGGTGACGGATATCCAGACTGTCGAACTGCTCGCGGATCTGGAACATGAATACGCCGAGAATCAGGATGCCGACCAGCACGTCGAATGCGATACCCAGTTCGACGATCATCGGCATGCCGCTGGTGGCCGCGGTCGCGGCGAAGAACAGACCGTTCTCCATCGACAGGAATCCGATCACCTGTGGCACCGCTTTCGAACGCACGATCATCATCAGCAATGAAAGCAGGACGCAGGCGAGGGCGATTCCGAGCGTGTCCCCGGCGAGCGCCGCCGAAAGGCTGGCGATGGGCGCCGCCAGGTTGAACGCGAAGATCACCAGCGCGATCCCGATCAGCATCGTGGTCGGGATGTTGAAGAGCGTCTCGACGTCCCAGCGCACATTGAGTCGGTCGATGACACGGTGCAAGAGGATCGGGATGACCACGACCTTGAGCACGAACGTGATCGCGGCGGAGAAATAGAGGTGGTTCTGGCCGGTAAGATAGGCGACCGCCAGCGTCGCAGCGACGAGCGACGCACCCTGCAGCGTGAACAGATGGATCAGCGTCAGGATGCGCCGCTGGGCGATCATCGCGAAAGCGAGCACCAGCAACAGCACGGCGAAAAGGTTGATGGTCTGGGCGAGCAGACTTTCCATCTCAGGCTCCCAGAAGAACGTGGACCAGCAGCGCGATCACCGCGAGCAGAAAGGCGGTCGCTAGGAATTCCGGAACGCGGAACAGGCGCATCTTCGCATTGAGGGTCTCGATCAGCGCGAGCAGCATGCCGCCGATCGAGAGCTTCAGCACGAGCACCGGAATCGCGAGCAGGATCGCCTTCGCGGTCGCGACCTCGGCCACCCCCCACGGAAAGAACAGCGCCAGACCGACGCACGAATACGCGAACAGCTTGAGCGACGCAGCCCACTCCATGAGGGCGAGGTGGCGCCCCGAATACTCCAGAATCAGCGCCTCGTGGATCATCGTCAGTTCGAGATGGGTGACGGGGTTGTCGACCGGCACGCGGGCATTTTCGGCCAACGCCACCATCGTGAAGGCAACCCCGGCCACCGCCAGGCTCGGATAGATGGCGAGGGGCTGGTGCGCGAGTGTCTCGACGATGCGCGCGAGCGACGTCGACTGGGTGATCAGCGATGCGGAGAACAGCACCATCAGCAGCGCCGGCTCGGCGAGAAACCCGATCAGCATTTCTCGGCGCGCGCCCAGGGTGCCGAACGCGGTACCTATGTCCATGGCCGCGAGCGAGATGAACACGCGCGCCAGCGCGAACAGACCGACCAGCGCGATCGCGTCGGCGGCCGGCGCGAGCGGCAGCTCGGTCGAGAGCGTCGGCGCGATGCCGCAGGCCAGCGCCATGCAGCCGAACACGATATAGGGCGCGACCCGGAAAAGCGGCGAGGCCGACTCGGCCACCACTGATTCCTTGTTGAACAGCTTGTGCAACGTCCGGTACGGCTGCAGCAGACTCGGCGCGCGGCGATTCTGCAGCCACGCGCGCCACTGGTTGACCCAGCCCGTGAGCAGCGGCGCGAGCGCAAGTGCGAGCCCGATCGCGAGCAACTGCGCCAGGAGTCCCGACACCGTCACCATTTCACCACCAGCAGCAGCACGATCAGCGTGACGAAGCTGTACAGGAGGTAGATTGCGATACGCCCCTGCTGCAGACGCCCGATGATCCGGGCGATGCGCTCGGTCACGCGCGCGATCGGCAGGTACAGCCAGTGCCAGAAGTGGTCCTCGATCGTGACCCGGTACACCGGCTTCGCATCGAACGGCGTCGGCAGCTCACGCTGCATGCGGAACACCGGTTCGAAGATCTGCCGGATCGGCTGGCCGAAGCCTTCGGCGGTATCCTGCATGCGCGGCGTCTGGGCCGGAAAACCGCAGTCCCACGGCGGCGCGCGTCGCACCCGTCCGTGGTAGAGGCGGTGCACGAGCAGGACTGCGAACCAGACGGCGAGGCCGACCACGAGCAGGAATACCAGCGGACCGTAGCTCGCACGTTCGAGCGAGGTCGGTGCCAGCAGCAGCCAGCCGTTCGCGCGCACGGTCTCGGCAATGCCATGCCCGATCAGAACATCGGTGACGCGATCGATGAGGCCGATCATCGGCACCGGGAACAGTCCGAGCAAGACGCAACCGGCACCGAGCCAGACAAGCCCGGCGCGCTCGAGCGGGGACGCCGGATGGGCGTTGGCGAGCTTCGGCTCGCGTGGCTGGCCGAGAAAGATCACGCCGTAGAACTTCACCATCACGTAGCCGGCCAGGGCGGCCACCAGCGCGATCGCTGCGGCAAGCACTGGCACGAGCATGTTCAGGTAGGGGTTCGGAAGATCGGTCGTGAACAGAAAGCTCTGCAACAGCAGCCACTCGGCGACGAATCCGGAGAACGGCGGCAGGCCGGCGCTTGCGAGCACGCCGATCAGCGCCAGCACGGCGACCCACGGCATGCGGCGAATCAACCCGCCGAGCTTGCCGAGACTGCGCTCGCCGGTCGAGTGCAATACCGACCCGGTGGCGAGAAACAGCAGACTCTTGAAGAACGCATGGCTGATGACGTGATAGAGCATCGCCGTCAGCGCCAGTGCGGCCAGCGCGGTCATACCGTAGGCGTGGAAGAGCACTCCGAGACCGATGCCGACGAACAGCAGACCAATGTTCTCGATCGACGAATACGCGAGCAGCCGCTTCATGTCCGTCTGCGCCGCGCTGAACACCACGCCGAAGATCGCGGTCAGAAGCCCGAGCACCAGCAGCACTACGCCCCACCACCATAGCTGCATGCCGACGAGATCGAAGGTGATCCGCAACAGGCCATAGATCGCCGTTTTCAGCATCACGCCGCTCATCAGCGCGGAGACCGGCGACGGTGCGGCCGGGTGCGCTTCGGGTAGCCACACGTGCAGGGGCAGAATACCCGCCTTCGCACCGAAGCCGACGGCCGCGAGCAGGAACGCCGCCGAGGCCCAGAACGGGGAGAGCACCTGCTCGCGCATGTTCCCGAACGTATAGTCGCCGGTGCCCGCCTGCAGGACGCCGAAGCACAACAGGATCGCGAGCGCCCCGACGTGCGCGATGAGCAGGTACAGAAAGCCGGCGCGGCGAATCGCCGGCACCCGGTGATTGGCGGTGACGAGGAAAAACGATGCCAGCGCCATCGTCTCCCACATCACCATGAATGCATAGGCATCGTCGGCCAGCACGACCATCGCCATGCTGGCGAGGAAGAGGTGGTACTCGAGGCACAGCAGGCCCGGTGGCGTGCCTTCGCCGTGCCGGAAATAACCCGCAGCGAAGATCGAAACGCCCGAGCCTGCCGCGCCGATGACGAGCAGGAAGAAGGCTGACAGACCATCGAGCCGCAGGTGAAAGGGCAGGCCGGGCAGTCCCAGCGCGAGGATTGCGGTCTCCGGCTCGGAGAACAGCGCCACGACCGCGATCGCGGCCAGCGCAAGTGCGAGCGCCCCACCGACCGGGAAAAGCACCCTGGCCACGAACATGGTCTTGTGCAACGCCACGATGCCGGCCACGCCGAGAGCGAGCCACGCCGTGATGATCCACAAGACCCCGTCAAGCTGCGTCATGGTGTGTTCCAGGCCGGATCCCCGCTCGCCCGGCGGTCACGACGTTACCGAGGCTGCGCTTCAACGGCGCTTCCTTCGTGGCGACATTGGTCCGCCGCACGAGCCGGGAAAAATCAGCAGTTGTGCTCAAGTCAGGATGCCCTCGCGGTCGCCACCCGTCCGACGAAAGCAATGAGTGGTTGTGCATTGCGCACACATTACATGATACGTATCATTGCGTTCAATGTTAACGAGATGTTAATAACGGACCTGCGATGGCTGAAAAGCGCACTGCCCGGCTGACGCTTCTGATCGATGCGCGGAAGAAGAGGATCTTCGAGGAGATCTGTGCCAGCCAGGACCTCACCCCTTCGCAGGTCGTGCGCAGACTGATTCGCCGGTACATTCAGGAAAATGCGGGTAATCGCGAGTTGCCCGACTGGTTGAAAGGGCCGAACTGAGGCGGAAAGGCGCCCGCCGATCGTCTCTCCGTGCTTGGTCCGGTTTTCCGCTCGGCTCGCTACGATCACTCAACCCCGACAGACTGCTAGGGGAAATCCGTGGCCTGGATCATCACGAAGTACTTTTTGACCGCTGCCGTTGTCGTGCTCGTGTCGGAAGTGGCAAAGCGCAGTGACAAGCTCGGCGCGTTCATCGCCGCGCTCCCGCTCGTGACCGTCCTCGCCCTGATCTGGCTGAACGTCGAGCACCAGCCTCAGGAGAAGATGGCGAACCATGCCTGGTATACGTTCTGGTACGTACTGCCGACGCTACCGATGTTTCTGGCGTTCCCGGCGCTGCTGCCGCGTTTCGGTTTCTGGCCGACACTCGTGGTGTGCGTCGTCATCACGGTGGTGTGCTTTGGCCTGCTCGCACTTGTCGTTCGCCGCTTCGGCATAGAGTTGTTCTGATGTCGGCCCGGACCTGAACCGCCATTCGTCTGGAGACCTATGCAGCTTCCGTTCACCGTAGAGGCGTTCTACGGTGTGTTCCGCGAGTACAACGAAGCTCTGTGGCCGGCCCAGGTGGGCCTGGTCGGTCTGGCACTTGCCGCGATTGCTCTCGTACTCAAGCGGCGGCGCTGGTCTGACGTCGGCATCTCGGCCATTCTCGCCTTTCTGTGGGCATGGCTGGCAATCGCATACCATCTCGCTTTCTTTGCACGCATCAATCCACTGGCCCCTGTGTTCTCCGGTGTTTCACTGGCCGGGGCGGCGGCCTTCGTCTGGCAGGGCGTCGTGCGGCGCAGGCTCAGATTCTCACGCAAGAGCGGCGGACGCGCGTTGATCGGCACGGCTCTCGTCGTGTTCGCGCTGGCGGTGTATCCGGCATGGTCCTGGCTCGCCGGCCATGCTTATCCCTTCATGCCCACTTTCGGGCTGCCATGCCCGACAACCATATTCACCATCGGTGTGCTCGCATTCCTTGAGCCCCCTTACCCGCGAATCGTGCACGTCGTCCCGATTCTGTGGTGTCTGATCGGTGTGCAGGCCGCGCTTTTCCTTGGGGTGCCCCAGGATCTGGGGCTTGTCGCGGCAGGAATGACGGGCCTGGTTCTACTGGCGTACAACAGCGCGGTGGCATCCAGGCTGGGCGAGTCGTGAGGGCCCACCGTTGAAGCATGGCTGTGTACCCTGTCGCACAGACGATGGCTGTACGCGAGCCCACATTGTGCCGTGCTCGCGCATTCCGGAACGGCCTTGTTTTGCCTGATGTGGCTTCATCCGCCGGCCACCTTGACCTGGATCAACCACTAACCAATTAGTGGACAGCGGTATAGGCAATCTGTCCGCGCGGACCTATTATGAAACGATCGAGGCGACTCCGGCCGCAACGTGCGGACCGAGGTGCCGACAAGCCGTGACGTTGGCTACGCAGAGGCTGCGCGGCCAGTCCGCAATTCCATTCATCGTACTTTTCACAGTCAGGAGAATCATCATGCACGGAGTCCCACTGCAGCTTTCAATTGGCGCAGCGATCGTGGCCGCGGCCGCGGCGGTTTCTTCCCCGGCGTTCGCGGCACCACCTGCCGACTGGTCGCAGATTCCCGTGCAGACGGTGAGCTTGTTCTATCCGGGGACGGCCAGCTACGACTGGGTGAAGAGCCGCGATCACAAGCGCGCCGACAACAAGGTGAAGGCGGGTGACGCCTGCCTGGGCTGCCACGAAGGTGAAGAGACCCAGCTCGGCGAGACGATCGTCAAGGGCGGGCGGCTGGAGCCCGCACCGATCGACGGCAAAGTGCCCGTAATTGATCTTGACGTCCAGGCGGCCCATGACGACGAGAACCTCTATCTGCGCTTTCAATGGAAGACCCAGATGGATCGGGCCGGCCAGATGCACGACTACATGATGTATGACGGCGAGAAATGGGAATTCATCGGTGGCCCGCGAGGAAGCGAACGGGTGCGCAGCGGCGCCCAGCCGCCACTCTATGAAGATCGCCTGGCGATCATGATCGACGACGGCAAGATACCCCTGTTCGCGAATCAGGGCTGCTGGCTGACCTGTCACGTCGGCATGCGCGACATGAACGACGAGGCCACCAAGGAGCAGGTGCAGGCGCATGCCCTGCTCGGCACCGTGCTGAAGCAGACCGATGTGCGCAAGTATCTGCCCAACACGCGCACCGACGAGATGGCGGGCTGGGACAAGACCAAGCCCCAGGAGGAAATCGCCCAACTCAAGGCGGCGGGTGAATTCCTCGAGTTGATGCAGTGGCGTGCGGCGCGTAGCAATCCCGTGGACATGGCCGATGATGGTTACGTGCTCGAGTACCGACTGTCTGACGCCGGCAAGAATCCATTCGGCTGGAATGTGGACAGAAAGACCATGACTCCGTTGTTCATGTTCGATGAGGGCAAGGTGGGGGTCAAGGCGATCACGATGGACGACATCGGCGACGCCGCGAAACCCTACGCGATGATCAAGGAAGAGAATGCCGTCGCATACGATCCCGCCGCTGGCTGGAAGAAGGGCGACATTTTGCCGGGACGACTAGTTTCGCGCACCGACGCCAACGGATCCGCGGCGGACAATGACAATGTCAAGGGCACTTGGGAAGGCGGTAAGTGGACCGTGGAGTGGACCCGCAAGCTCGACACCGGCCACCCCGAGGACGACAAGGTCCTCAAGGTGGGCGGCGTATACCATGTGGGCTTCGCCGTGCATGACGACAACGTCACGACCCGCTTTCACCATGTTTCGTTTCCCGTGACGGTGGGCATTGGCGCCGACGCAATGATCCCGGCAGTGACGGTGAAGTAATGCGGCACCGGCAATGATCCGGCAGGACGCGACGGGCGGCGCCATGAGAAGGCGCCGCCCGTCGCGTCAACCGGCCTTTTCCGGCTCGGCCGATCGCGATGCCGATCCCTTGGCGGCCTGTCGATCGGCATCTTGATGACGAGGTTGATGCAGGATCAGCCGGAACCGGCCGGGGCTTCCAGCAGATACGCCATGAACGCGCGTGCAGCCGGCGAGAGCGCGCGCCCGGCCGGAAAGGCCGCGTACCAGTGGCGCCGGATGGGGAAGCACTCGGCATCGAGGATCGCGAACTGTCCGGGAGGGTGCAGATCCAGGGCCTGCCTGGATAGTGCCGAGATTCCCAGTCCTGCGAGCACGGCCTGCTTGATCGCTTCGTTGCTTCCCAGTTCGAGCCCCCGCGAGACTGTGAGGTCGTGCTCCCGGAAAAGGCGCTCGATCGCCTTGCGGGTTCCGGAGCCTTCCTCGCGCATGAGCCACGGCTCGGTTGCAAGCCGCGCCAGGGGGATTCCGCGTTCCCGTGCCAGCGGGTGGTCCGGCGCCGCGATTGCCACCAGCGGGTTGTCCATGAACGGAGTGGAAACGACGTCGATTTCTTCCGGGGGTTGACCGAGAATGTACAGATCCTCGAGGTTTTCGGCGATGCTGGCGAGCACCTGCTCCCGATTGGTCACGCGCAGCGAGACCTCTATGTCGGGATAGCGCCGCCCGAATTCGCCGAGCAGGCGCGGCGCGAAATAGGAGGCCGTCGTGATCGCGCCCAAGCGCAGACGGCCACGCTTCAGTCCGCGACGTTCCGCGACCGTCATCTCGAAGCGGTCGAGCACGCCGAAGATGTCGCGTGCCGCCAGTGCCAGATCGTGCCCTGCATCGGTGAGGAGGATGCGTTTGCCGATCTGCTCGTACAGCGGCGTTCCGACCGTATCGGTGAGCTTGCGGATCTGCATCGAGACGGTCGGCTGGGTCAGGTGCAGGGCTTCGGCCGCGCGGGTGAAACCTCCGTGGCGCGCAATGGCTTCGAATATCTCCAGCTGGCGAAAGGTTGCGTGGCGCATCGGCGCTCCTGATGAATAGATATGGCTCTATCCAAAGCATAAAAAATCGTGACTGTTATTTATGTTAGGGCTGGTTCATGATTCGATCAAGCCGTGGACCGCGAAAGGACACGGTCGGAACGGGGACGTTTGGAGACGGGAGGAGCGAGTATGGCAGTCAAGACATGGAACGCGGGCGTGAAGGACTACCGCAACACATACTGGGAGCCCGGTTATTCGGTCAAGGACACCGATCTTCTGGCCTGTTTCAAGATCACGCCGCAGCCCGGTGTCGATCGCGAGGAAGCAGCGGCGGCCGTAGCGGCCGAATCGTCCACCGGCACGTGGACGACGGTATGGACCGACTTGCTGACCGATCTCGACTACTACAAGGGCCGTGCCTATGCGATCGAGGACGTGCCGGGCGACGACACCTGCTTCTACGCCTTCATCGCCTACCCGATCGACCTGTTCGAGGAAGGTTCGGTGGTGAACGTGTTCACCTCGCTGGTCGGCAACGTGTTCGGCTTCAAGGCGGTGCGGGCCCTGCGGCTCGAAGACGTGCGCTTTCCGATCGCGTACGTGATGACCTGCGGCGGTCCGCCGCACGGCATCCAGGTCGAGCGCGACCTGATGAACAAGTATGGCCGGCCGATGCTCGGTTGCACGATCAAGCCCAAGCTCGGCCTCTCGGCCAAGAACTACGGCCGTGCGGTGTACGAGTGCCTGCGCGGCGGCCTTGATTTCACCAAGGACGACGAGAACGTCAACAGCCAGCCC
>CAYOKH010000063.1:0-10956 GCA_964404505.1 uncultured Azoarcus sp. | reverse complement strand
ATCGAACTAGCGCGTTCGACCGAGGAGGAAAAGCAGAGCCAGCTCAAGCGCCTGGCCGACTTCCATGCCCGCAACAAGGCGGACGCGCCGAAGTGGCAGGCGAAGCTGCAGCAGGCGGTGATCGACAACGGCAACGTCTTCGAAGTGCTCGTCGACGCGGTGCGCTACTGCTCGCTGGGTCAGATCACCAACGCATTGTATCTGGTGGGCGGGCAGTACCGGCGCAGCATGTAGCCTTGGCCCGCACTCACCGGGTCCCATCGGCCCGGCTGTTCCCTCATGGGACAGCCGGGCTTTCTTTTCGACACGCTTGACAGATGCGTCTCCGCTGTTTATAAAACAAACAGTTGTTTGGTTAATGGACCAAGTGTTGCTTTCCCATGTCACAAGTTGATGCGCGCATCCCTTCGCGGCGACGAAGAAACAACCGGTCGGAGCAGTTGCTGGACGCAGCCGCCGAACTCTTTAGCGAGCGCGGTTTTCACATGACATCCATGCGTGACGTTGCGCAGCGTGCAGGCATGCTGCCAGGGTCGATCTATTACCACTTCCCTTCCAAGGAAGAACTTCTGCTGGCGGTGTACGAGGAAGGTGTGCATCGGATCGCGCAGCAAGTCGATGCCGCGGTGGAAGGGCTGGACGACCCCTGGGCGCGCCTGGAGTTGGCCTGCATTGCGCACATGGAAGCGCTGCTGGCACCCAGCCACTACGCTCAGCTGGTGATTCGCGTCCGGCCGGCCGAGGTGTCCGTGGTGACGTCACGGCTGGCGCGATTGCGTGACAGCTATGAGGCGCGCTTTCGATCGTTGGTCGAGGCGCTCCCATTGACAGAGGGTGTGAGCCGCGCGTACTTGCGCCTGCTGCTGTTGGGCGCGATGAACTGGTCGCAGATCTGGTACAAACCGGGCGGCGATACGCCGCGTGAGATTGCAAGGCAGTTCCTGCAACTGGCAAGGCCGTTGCGCGGTCAGCCATGAACAATAGCGAGGATGAGATGAACAGGCTCGTTCGGTGTGGAACGCCGCCCGCAAAAGTGCTGGTGACCAAGATCGGGCTGGACGGGCACGACCGCGGTTCGAGAATCGTCGCGGCCTTTCTGCGCGACGCAGGCATGGAAGTGGTTTATACCGCGCCCTGGCAGGAGATCGCCGCGGTCGTCAAGCTCGCGATGGAGGAGGATGTGCAGGTGATCGGCGTCAGTTCGCTTGCGACCGACCATCGTCTGGTGCCCAGGCTCATGGAGGCTCTCAAGGCGGTCGGACTGGGGCATGTGCGCGTGGTCGTCGGGGGTATCGTGCCTCCGGCGGAGGAGGCCCTGTTGCTGGAGGCCGGCGTGAGCCGGGTCTTTCATCCGGGAAGCTCACGCGAGGAAATCGTCGCCGCGGTTGCCCGTTTCGCCGAAGAGGCGCGCAATGCGCTTCAGTTGACCTGAAGGAAGACGAACATGTCCGATCATGAAGACAGCAGCCGCCTGCATAAGGAAGAACTGACGCATGGGCGACAGCGCTGGGAAAGTGCTTTCGAAGAACAGGCGCCCGCAGCGCAGTCGGTCACCAATCGTTCGGGGCTGGGCGTCAAGCCGCTCTACACACCGGAGGACTGGTCGAGCGAGCGCTACCTGGATGATCTCGGTTTTCCCGGCGAGCTGCCGATGACACGAGGCATCTACCCCAGCATGTACCGTGGTCGTACCTGGACGCAGCGCCAGTTGATCGGTCTGGGCACGCCCGAGGACTACAATACCCGTTCGCGCGAGATCCTGGCCGCGGGCGCCAGCGCGATGAGCCTGATTCCATGCAACTCGGTATATCGCGGCTACGACGCCGACGAAGTCGATCCGCTGCTGTTGGGCACATGTGGCACGGTGGTCAATACGATCGACGACATGGATGTGTGCATGGCCGGGATCGGCATCGATCGTGTATCGATCGGGTTGAACGATCCGTCACCATTCACATTGTTGGCCTTCATGCTTGGTGTGGCGCGGCGTCGCGGCATCGGTTGGGACCGGATCGTCGGTACTTCAAACCAGAGCGACTACATCTCCCACTTCGTCGCCAACCACATGTTCTACCGGTTGGCTTTGCCCGGAGCGCGTCGGGTGCTGCTTGACCAGATCGACTTTGCGAGTCGCATGCTGCCGCGCTGGAATCCGGTGTCCGTGGTGGGGCAGCACATGCAGCAGGCCGGAGCCACTCCGGCCGAGGCGATGGGTTTTACCTTGTCGACGGCAATCCAGTACGCCAACGACTGCGTCGAACGCGGTATGGACCCGGACCTCTTCCTGCCGCGCTTCACCTTCTTCTTCGATATCTCTATCAGCTTCTTCGAGGAGATTGCCAAGTTTCGTGCCGGTAGGCGACTGTGGCAACGTATCGTCCGCGAACGCTTCGGCGCAAAGGATCCGCGCAGTTGGCGGTTCAAGTTTCACGGGCAGACTTCGGGGGCGGACCTCACCCGACAACAGCCCCTGAACAACATAGCCCGGGTCACGGCGCAGGCCATCGCGGGAATCTTCGGGGGGCTGCAGTCCTTGCATACCGACTCATATGACGAGGTCGTGAGTACGCCGACCGACCGGGCAGCGCGAATCGCGATTGCCACCCAGAACATCCTGCGGGAGGAGGCGCACCTGACCGACGTAATCGATCCGCTCGGAGGCAGTTACTATGTGGAGGCGCTTACGAGCGAGATGGAAGCCGGGATCGAGTCGGTGATTGCGCGTATCGATGACGCCGGTGGAATGTACGCCGCTGTCGAAGCAGGTCTCGTGCAGCAAATGATCGGCGAGTCGGCACAGTCTTTCCAGGAAAAGATCGACCGGGGCGAGCAGACCATCGTCGGAGTGAGCGCCTATCGAGGAGATGAGGAGGACTTCGCCATCGAGCCGCAGGCCTACCCCGATCTCGAGCGAATGCAGGCCCAGGTGAACAAGCTCCGGGACTTCAAGGCAAGCCGAAGTGCCGACGCGGTCCGGCGAGCATTGGACAGTCTGGCGCAGGCGGCCCATCGAGACGACCAGAACGTTTTCGAGCACCTGGTCGAAGCCGCATTCGTCGGTGCGACCCACGGCGAACTGTGCGCAGTACTGCGACGGGAGCTCGGCTTCGGTCAACCGCTGGTGCAGGCATGATCAGCGCCGTGCACGGGACGTGCCAGGCTCGCCCGGGCCTGGCGGACCGATTGCTGGCGGGCGAGCGGGCTGCGCTGGGTCGGGCCATCAGTCTGGTCGAGAATGCGGCCCCTGGCGCTGCCGAATTGTTGCGAGCGATTCAGCCGGTGCTCGGCCGGGCGCGTTTCATCGGCGTGACAGGGTCGCCCGGAGTGGGCAAATCTAGCCTCGTCAACGCGTTCATCCGGGTCCTTCGTGAGCGCGATCAAAGCGTCGGCGTGATCGCGGTCGACCCGTCCAGTCCCTATTCGGGCGGAGCGATACTGGGTGACCGCATTCGCATGGCCGACTGTGCCGCCGACCCGGAGGTATTCATCCGGTCACTGGCAGCGCGCGGCAACGTCGGGGGGCTGTCCCCGACCGCCGCTCGCATCGCTGATCTCATGGATGCGGCCGGCAAGCAGGTCGTGATCCTCGAGACGGTAGGGGCCGGCCAGAGCGAGATCGAGGTTGCAGACGTGGCCGATGTCAAGGTGGTCGTGTCCGCGCCAGGGCTTGGCGATGGTATTCAGGCGATCAAGGCGGGCATTCTCGAGATCGCCGATATCCTGGTCGTCAATAAGGCCGATCTGCCCAATGCGGACCGCACGGTGGACCAGCTTCGCCGCATGCTCGAGTTACGAGGCGACAATGCAACGCCGGTGGCAGTGATCGCGACCTGCGCTCACAGCGGAGAGGGGCTGACGCGTTTGGTCGATGAGGTCGAGATCTGTGCGCTTCGTCGTGCCAAGTCGGGACGCATGGATCCGATGCAGCGTGCGCGTCGGGTGCTTGCCCATAGTGCGGCGGCCCTCGCGGGGCGCTGGGTCAGGCAGGCCGACGATGCTTCCATCACCGCGCTTTGCCGCCGGCTTCAGCGCGGGGATCTTGACGCCGATGCGGCGGCCGCGGAACTGCTGGGGTTGCGGGATGACTGAGGCGATCTGCGATCCGGCCGCCCGGGTAGCGGCCCGTGCCGCGGCGCGCGACGCTTTCATGGCCTATCTGGGCATCGAGTTGGTGCGGGCTGGCCTGGGGCGCGCGACGGTGCGCATGACGGTCGAACCCCGTCATCTCAATTTCAATGGCACCTGCCACGGCGGCGCATTGTTCTCGCTTGCCGACTGCGCGTTCGGCCTCGCTTCGAACTCCCACGGCGTGGTCGCTGCCGGCATCGGGACTCACATGACTTTCGAGGTGGCGGTCCGGGCCGGCGAGACCCTGCTCGCCGAGGCGGCGGAACAGTCCCGCTCGCGAAGGCTGGGCATTTATCAGATCGAGGTTCGCAACGAGGCTGGAGTCCGGGTCGCCGCATTCACCGGCACCGTCTATGTCACGGACCGTCCCCACGATTTTGCCGAAACTGCTGAATGATCGGTATTGGCGATGAGCGGCGTTCGAGACGCCGCGTGCGCGCGTCAGTCGCTCCGTGATTGCTGATGGATGCGCAGCGCCGGAACATGGCGACCCCTTCATCTCCCCCTTGTCCAACGGCGCTTTGAACCCTGCTCGGAGGTGCAGCTGCGCCTCCGAGGCTCGGCTGACGTCCGTTGTCACAATTCGATACATTCCACAAACAGTTGCGCAAACATGCGCTGCGAAACTCCATTGGTCACAAGAAGCGTGGTGAAGACCTGTCTGCAATTCACCGCCGAATGCGCTGCAGTCCCTCGGGACTTGCACCCGGAATTTCACAACCAGACCATCCGGGTCGTGCGACGAACGGGGATCAACCAAAGGAGGAACTGGGCATGTCCGATTCATCCGGGCAAACCTCGCTCGACACGTTTCCGCGGCTGCTGATGCATCACGCCAAGGTTCGGCCGAACCAGCCGGCGATGCGCGAGAAGGAATACGGGATCTGGCAGACTTATACGTGGAGTGAAGTGGCGCAGAACGTGCGTGCGATCGCCTGCGGCCTTGCCGAACTCGGATTCAAGCGTGGCGACAGGCTGGCCATCATCGGTGACAATCGTCCGCGCCTTTACTGGTCCGTTGCTGCTTGCCAGTGCCTGGGCGGAATTCCGGTAATGCTCTATCAGGACGCGGTCGCCGACGAGATGGCCTTCGTGCTCCAGGACGCGGAGATCAAGTTCGCGGTGGTCGAGGATCAGGAGCAGGTCGACAAGATGCTCGAGATCCAGCCCCAGGTTCCGTTTCTCGAGCACGTCATCTACGACGATCCCCGGGGGATGCGTCACTACACCCAAACCCTGATCCTGGGGCTCGACGAACTGGAGGAGATGGGGCGCGTTCACGATCGCAACCAGGGCGATTTCCTCGATGGGGAGATCGACAAGGGGTCGAGCGACGACATTTCAGTCATGCTCTATACGTCCGGGACGACGGGCAAGCCCAAGGGGGTATGCCAGACGCACGGTGCGTTCATCGCGGCGGCGCAGGGCGGCACGCAGTTCGACAAGCTGACCGATCAGGAAGACATCCTGTCCTACCTGCCGATGGCCTGGGTCGGCGATCACCTGTTTTCCTATGCGCAGGCGATGCTCGCCGGGTTTACGATCAATTGCCCCGAATCGGGCGAGACGGTGATGACCGATCTGCGCGAAATCGGACCTACGTACTATTTTGCGCCCCCGCGCGTGTTCGAGAACCTGCTGACCATGGTCATGATCCGCATGGAGGATGCCGGCTGGTTCAAGCGCAAGGCCTTCTCCCACTTCATGGAGGTGGCGCGTCGCTGCGGCGCCGAGATTCTCGACGGCAAGAGCGTCTCATTCACCGATCGTCTTCAGTACGCGATCGGCAACCTGCTCGTCTATGGCCCGCTGAAGAACGTGCTCGGCATGAGCCGCATCCGGGTTGCCTACACGGCAGGTGCCGCGATCGGTCCGGACCTGTTCCGCTTCTATCGCTCCATTGGCATCAACCTCAAGCAGCTGTATGGCCAGACCGAGACCTGTGCTTATGTGTGCCTGCAGCCGGATGGCCAGATCAAGCTCGATTCGGTCGGCAAGCCGGCGCCGTTCGTCGAAGTCAAGCTGGCCGACAACGGCGAGATCCTGGTCAAGGGGCCGATGCTGCTCAAGGCCTACTACAAGCGCCCGGATGCGACGGCCGAATCGATCAACGAGGAAGGCTACTTCATGACGGGGGACGCCGGCTTCTTCGACGAGGACGGGCACCTCAAGATCATCGATCGCGCCAAGGACGTCGGCAAACTCAACGACGGCGCGATGTTCGCACCCAACTACATCGAGAACAAGCTCAAGTTCTTCCAGCACATCAAGGAGGCTGTCGCGTTCGGCAGTCAGAGGGACTTCGTCACCGCCTTCATCAACATCGATCTGGAGGCGGTCGGCAACTGGGCCGAGCGCAGGGGGCTCTCCTATGCGGGGTACACCGACCTGGCGCAGCAATCTGCGGTGTACGAGCTGATCCGCGAGGGTATCGAGAAAGTCAATGCCGATCTGGCCTCCGATCCGGTGATGAGCGCCTCGCAGATCCGGCGCTTCCTCATCCTGCACACGGAGCTCGATGCCGACGACGGTGAATTGACGCGAACCCGAAAGGTTCGCAGGACGTTCATTTCCGAGCGTTACGCGATCCTGATCCAAGCCCTCTATGGTGGCAAGGACAGCCAGTACATCGAAACCGACGTGAAATACGAAGACGGCCGTACCGGCAAGATCGCTGCGACGCTGCGCATCCAGGACGTCAAGACGTTCTCGTTGCAGGCGACCCGCAAGGCCGCTTGAGGGAAGGAGACATTCATGGCAAGAGAGATCGGTGAGGTCATCCTCGATCTGCAGAACATCTCGCTGCGCTTCGGCGGGGTGAAGGCGCTGAGCGACGTCACCTTCGACGTCCGCGAGCACGAGGTTCGCGCCATCATCGGCCCGAACGGTGCCGGCAAGAGCTCCATGCTCAACGTGATCAACGGCGTCTATCACCCCCAGGAAGGGACCATCGTCTTCCACGGCGAGCAGCGCAAGGACATGGAACCCCACCGGGCCGCATCGCAGGGTATCGCGCGCACCTTCCAGAACATCGCCCTGTTCAAGGGCATGAGCGTGCTCGACAACATCATGACGGGGCGCAACCTGATGATGAGGACCAACTTTCTGCAGCACGCCATGTTCTGGGGCAAGGCGCAGAAGGAAGAGATCGAGCACCGCAAGAAGGTCGAGGAAGTCATCGACTTTCTCGAGATCCAGAACATACGCAAGACCCCGGTGGGGCGTCTCCCCTATGGCCTGCAGAAGCGCGTGGAGCTGGCGCGTGCGCTTGCGGCCGAGCCCACGCTCTTGCTGCTCGACGAGCCGATGGCCGGCATGAATGTCGAGGAAAAGCAGGACATGTGCCGCTTCGTTCTCGACGTGAACGATCAGTTCGGCACCACCATCGTGCTCATCGAGCACGACATGGGTGTCGTCATGGATATTTCCGACCGGGTGGTCGTTCTCGATTACGGCAGCAAGATCGGGGACGGCACGCCGGACATGGTCAAAAACGACCCGAAAGTGATCGAAGCCTACCTCGGGACGTCGCACTGACCCCGGCCGGGAAGAGGAATTAGGAGACAACAATGACGTTCTTTCTCGAAGTGCTGATCGGTGGCCTGCTGTCGGGGGTGTTGTACGCCCTGGTCGCCCTCGGCTTCGTTCTTATTTTCAAGGCCTCGGGCGTGTTCAACTTCGCCCAGGGCGCGATGGTGTTCTTCGCCGCGCTGACCTTCGTCGGTTTCACCGAGGTGCTGCCGGGCTGGACCGGGCTCGATCCGGGTAGCAATGTGGTGTTCTGGCTTTCGTTCTGCCTTGCGCTCGGCGCCATGGTCGTGCTCGGCATCCTGACCGAGAAGGTGGTGCTGCGACCGCTGGTCAACCAGCCCCCGATCACGCTGTTCATGGCAACCATCGGACTGACCTTCTTCATCGAAGGCGTCGCCCAGGGAATCTGGGGTACGCAGGTGCGCGGTCTGAATCTCGGGATCGACGACGAACCGCTGATGTTCCTGATGGACAACTTCAACCTGCTCATCTCCAAGTTCGACGTTATCGCGGCCATGGTTGCGTTGGTGCTGTTCATCGTGCTCGCCTTTCTCTTTCAGTACACCAAGGTCGGCCGCGCGCTGCGCGCGGTCGCGGACGATCACCAGGCGGCATTGTCCGTAGGCATTCCACTCAAGCACATCTGGGCGATCGTCTGGAGCGTCGCCGGCTTCGTCGCGCTGATCGCCGGCCTGATCTGGGGTGCGCGCAGCGGCGTCCAGTTCGCGCTGACCTTCACCGCGCTGAAAGCGCTGCCCGTCCTGATCCTCGGTGGTTTCACGTCCGTGCCGGGTGCGATCATCGGCGGTCTCATCATCGGCGCATCGGAGAAGATTGCCGAGGTCTATCTCGGGCCCTACGTCGGCGGCGGGATCGAAGGCTGGTTCCCATACGTGCTCGCGATGTTGTTCCTGCTCGTGAGACCCGAGGGGCTCTTCGGCGAAAAACACATTGACAGGGTCTGATTGCGCATCCATGTGTTTTCGGCGTAGCCAGAAGCCCATCGATCGCGTCCGAGCGACCGGCATGACGACAACGAATTCGGAGACAACGCATGCTTTACCGTGAAGCCGGCC
This sequence comes from uncultured Azoarcus sp., assembly GCA_964404505.1. Lineage (GTDB taxonomy): Bacteria > Pseudomonadota > Gammaproteobacteria > Burkholderiales > Rhodocyclaceae > DAOMNN01. Next base: position 2,221 of record CAYOKH010000063.1, on the reverse strand, counting down.
AGTTCAAGGCCACTTACGAGGCGGATCAGCAGATCTTCCCGATCCGCCAGGACCAGATCGGGTTCTGGGCCGCCCTTGCCTTCTTTTTCCTCGTGGTGCCGTTGACCGCCAACCAATACTGGCTGCAGGCAATCCTGACTCCGGTGCTGATCTTCTCGCTCGCCGCAATCGGGCTGAACATCCTCACCGGCTACGCGGGACAGCTCTCGCTCGGCTCGGCGGCTTTCATGGCGGTCGGGGCGTTTGCAACCTATAATTTCATGCTGCGCATCGACGGTATGCCGTTTCTGCTGGCGATCGTCCTCGGCGGCTTGTGTGCGGCCGCGGTCGGCATCCTGTTCGGGCTGCCCAGCCTGAGGATCAAGGGTTTTTATCTTGCCGTCGCGACACTGGCGGCGCAGTTCTTCATCGTCTGGGCCCTGACCAAGTTCGGCTGGTTCTCGAACTACTCGACCTCCGGCGTGATTACGGCACAACGCGTTTCGATCTTCGGCTACGACTTCAGGAGTCCCGAGTCCAAATATCTGCTGACGCTCGCGATCGTGACCGTGCTGGCATTGCTCGCCAAGAACATGGTGCGTTCGTCGACAGGGCGCAAGTGGATGGCGGTACGCGACATGGACGTGGCAGCCGAGGTGATCGGCATCCGCCTGATGCACACCAAGCTTCAGGCGTTTGCGATCTCTTCCTTCTACTGCGGGGTCGCCGGCGCCCTTTATGCGTACATGTACCTCGGGACGGTGGAACCCGAAGGCTTCAACCTCGACCTGTCGTTCCGGATCCTGTTCATGATCATCATCGGCGGCGTTGCATCGATCCTCGGCTCGTTCATCGGTGCCGCGTTCATCGTGCTGTTGCCGGTGTTCCTGAACGTCATGATGCACACATCGATCGGCGGCTTCATTCCGGCAAACGTCGCGGCGAACCTCGAACTCATAATCTTCGGTGCAATGATCATCTTCTTTTTGATCGTCGAGCCGCACGGGCTTGCCCGCCTGTGGCAGATCGGCAAGGAAAAGCTGCGGCTATGGCCATTCCCGCACTAAGATTGCAGTTCGCCGGTCTCGCCGGATGGGCATGATCGGCAATTGCGTTTCACCTGTAGCACCACATAAAGAGGAGGCACAAAGATGCAATTCAGTAAGAGTCTGATGCTCGGGGCGACCGTTGCAGGTCTGCTCACCACCGGATTCGCGGTGGCTCAGGAGCAATACTTCGGCCTGCCGAGTTACCGGGTCGGCGCCTACGCCGCTGGTGGTACCGGTATTTACGGCGGCTGGATCGACTACATGCAGATGCTCAACCAGCGCGACGGCGGTGTGAACGGCGTGAAGCTCATTTGGGACGAATGCGAGACCGAATACAACAATGCGCGTGGCGTGGAGTGCTACGAGCGCATGAAGAACCGTGGACCCACCGGCAACACGATCTTCCAGCCGCTGTCGACCGGGATCACCTACTCGGTCCTGGATCGCGTCGCAGACGACAAGATCCCGCTCGTCTCGATCGGTTACGGCCGCACCGACGCCGCCGACGGACGCGTGTTTCCGTGGGTCTTTCCGCTGATCACCACCTACTGGTCGCAGAACACCGCCAAGATCAAGTTCATCGGCGAGAGGGAAGGCGGGATGGACAAACTCAAGGGCAAGAAGATCGTGAACCTGCATCACGATTCGGCGTACGGGAATGAAACCATTCCGGTGCTCAATGCCCAGGCCGAGAAGTACGGCTTCAACGTCATCCACATCGCGGTGGCCCACCCGGGTAACGAGCAGCAGTCGCAGTGGCTGCGCATCCGCCAGGAGCGCCCGGACTGGGTCATCCTGCGTGGCTGGGGGGTGATGAACCCGACCGCGATCCGCACCGCCGCGCGCACCGGTTTCCCGCGTGACAAGATCCTCGGTGTGTGGTGGTCCGGCGCCGAAGAGGATGTCATCCCGGCAGGCGACGGCGCGAAAGGCTACTACGCCGCCGGCTTCAATGTGTCGGGTCGCGACTTCCCGGTGATCGCCGAGATCGAGAAGCATGTGTACGCCAAGAACATGGGCAACATGGAGGACAAGTCCCGTGTCGGCAGCGTGTACTACAACCGCGGCGTCGTGCACGGCATCATCGCGGTCGAGGCGATGCGTGTCGCGCAGGAGAAGTACGGCACGGGCAAGTCGCTCACGCCCGAGCAGGTCCGCTGGGGTCTCGAGAACCTCAACCTCACCGAGGAGCG
>CAYOKH010000062.1:0-10964 GCA_964404505.1 uncultured Azoarcus sp. | reverse complement strand
TGGCTCGACCGGCACGCACTCCCCGCAATTCCGCCCGAGGTCGCAGGACGCGGCGACGTGCGGATGTGGACGCTGCGCCTCGCGAGCGCCGTGCCGGTCGCGCTCGTCGCCGCGGACAGCGCCGCCGCTCTTGAGAACGCAGTTCGTCCGCTGCCCCACTACGGCCGCCAGAGCTGGCTCGTCATCGACGGCGGCCGCGCAGTCGAACGTGGCATCTGGCCGGCCCACGCACCGTCGATAACGGTGACGGAATAGCCGACCCCGCCGCCCTTTGACGCTTGCCATGCCGGCTCTTACTCGAGAGCATGCCCGGCCTCAACGAGCCTTGCGCCGACGCAATACGGAACGTCGGTCGTTCCAGATCACCATCCCGGTCATCACCATCAGGGCACCCAGGAAACAGAAGACCAGCGCGGGAAGCGAGAGGGCGACCACGTTCCAGTTGAGATCCCGGTGCACCATCGCGCTCTCGGGCCTGTCGGGGTCGATCCATATCGTTATGAGCGGGTCCGCCTGGACGCTTGCCACGAAAGCGAGACTCGCCTTGTGGCTCTCCAGCAGGCCATGCGGGCCGAATCGCTGACCGACGTAGGACTGGCCCTCGAAATCGTAGCGGTAGTTTACCTCGACCAGGTCGAGCGCAAGGGGAATCGCCACCGACGGCGCTCTGACGCCGACGCTTTCGACGCGCGCCTGAATCGGCTCCCAGTTGCGACTGAGCAGCGAATCGGTCAGCGGCAGGAACGCGAAGGTCACCACCCCTACCAGTCCGCCCGCGAGCAGGGCGACTCCGAAGAACGGCAACAGCGTCCGGAGCAGGATTTCCAGGATGCGCGACCTGAGAGGTGGACGACTGGCCTTGTGTGGCATGACAATTTCCGATGCATGTCGGGACGGAGCGAAACGGGACGTGCCGCTCGCCGCGCGAGGATCACGCGCATCCGGGATGCCACCCGACCGCCACTATCGAGAACCAGGCTGAGCGCTCCGTCCCGCGATTGTAGTCGAGCGCGTGCGTGAAAAAGGGTGAGGAAATGCACGTTTTGCATTACGTCGGCATCGAACGGACAAAGCTGAAGGATCCGGAGGCAAGCCCGGCGCTGTTCGAGCAGAAGTGGATCGACGAAGCCGCCGCACCGGGCTGAGCCGCGGGCGTCGCAGCGCTTCTGGGATATAATTCAAGGCTTTGTTTCGTCAGCGTAACAACGCAACAGGATCTCAAGTGCTCGTCGCCGCCAACATCACCATGCAGTTCGGGGCCAAACCCCTGTTCGAGAACGTATCCGTAAAGTTCGGCGATGGCAATCGCTACGGCCTGATCGGCGCGAACGGCGCGGGCAAGTCGACCTTCATGAAGATCCTGTGCGGTCTGCTCGAATCGAGCGCTGGCAACGTCTCCAAGGAACCGAACGAACGCATGGCCTACCTGCGCCAGGACCAGTTCGCATTCGAAGACATGCGCGTGCTCGACGTGGTGATGATGGGCCACGAGCAGATGTGGGCCTGCATGCAGGAGAAGGACGCGATCTACGCGAACCCGGAAGCGACCGAGGAAGACTACATGGACGCGGCCGAGCTGGAAGGCAAGTTCGCGGAGTACGACGGCTACACCGCCGAGGCGCGCGCCGGCGAACTGCTGCACGGCGTCGGCATCGCGACCGGGCTCCACGATGGCCCGATGAAGAACGTCGCCCCCGGCTGGAAACTGCGCGTGCTGCTGTGCCAGGCCCTGTTCGCCAATCCGGATCTGCTGCTGCTGGACGAGCCCACCAACAACCTCGACATCAACACCATCCGCTGGCTCGAGAACGTGCTCAACGGCCGCGACTGCACGATGGTGATCATCTCCCACGACCGTCACTTCCTGAACCAGGTGTGCACGCACATGGCGGATCTGGATTACGGCACGATCACCGTGTACGCCGGCAACTACGACGACTACATGGAGGCGTCCACGATCGCGCGTCAGCGTCAGTCGGCCGCGAACGCCCGCGCCAAGGAGAAGATCCAGGAGTTGCAGGGATTCGTGCGCCGCTTCTCGGCCAACAAGTCCAAGGCCCGACAGGCCACCAGCCGCATGAAGCTGATCGAAAAGCTCAAGCCCGAGGACGTCAAGCCTTCGTCACGGCAATACCCCTGGATCCGGTTCGACTATGACGACAAGGACAAGCTGCACCGCCTGGCGTGCGAGGTCGATGCCATTTCCTTCGCCTACCCGGGCATGGAGAAATCCGTCATCGGCAGGTTCTCGATCGCCATCGAAGCGGGCGAGAAGGTCGCGATCATCGGCGAGAACGGCGTAGGCAAGAGCACGCTCATGAAGCTGCTGGTCGGGGCTCGGGCGCACGGCCTCGAACCGCAGAAGGGCACGGTGAAATGGGCCGAGAAGGCCAGGCCCGGCTACTACGCCCAGGACCACTCCGCGGAGTTCGCCGGGACCGAGCGCCTGACCGAATGGATCGCGGACTACGCGCGGGTGACAGCCGCATCGACCGGGGAGGATCTCGAGACCCTGATCCGCGGCACGCTCGGACGCCTGCTGTTCTCCGGGGACGAAGTGCGCAAGCCGGTCAACGTCATCTCCGGCGGCGAACAGGGACGGATGCTGTTCGGCAAGCTGATGCTGTCGCGCCCCAACGTGCTGCTGATGGACGAGCCGACCAACCACCTCGACATGGAGTCGATCGAGTCGCTGAACACCGCGCTGGAGAAATTCAACGGCACGCTGATCTTCATCTCCCACGACCGCGAATTCGTATCCTCGCTCGCGACCCGCATCGTCGAGCTCAGACTCGACGGCAGCATCACCGACTACCGCGGCAGCTACGAGGAGTACCTCGCCAGCCAGGGTCTGGAGTAGATCGAAGCGCGTTTGTGCCTATGGGCAACCGATGCAGCCGGCCGTCTGCGCACCGGTGAATATCGCCTGGTCGAGGGTCGCGTCGCTCAGATCGGCGTCGGTGAGGTTGGCGCGGCTGAAGTCCGTGCCCTGAAGATTCGCGCCGATCAGTGTTGCCCCGCGCAGGTCGGCGGCGCGGAAGTTGACCCGCTGCAGGTCGGCAGCGTCGAGCCTTGCGCCACCGAGGCGGGCGTTGGTCAGGTTGGCACCGCTCAGCACCGCTTCGCCGAGTTCGGCGTTGCTCAGGTTGGCGTTCTGCAGAATCGCCCCGCTCAGATCGGCTCCGGTGAGTCGCGCATCGCTCAGGTTGGCCCCCGTTGCGTTCGTCCGCAGCAGGGACGCCTCGCTCAGGTCGGCGTGGCGCAGGTCGGCGCTTCTCAGGTTCGCCTCGTTGAAGTTGGTGCCCCTGAGGTTGGCACGCGACAGAACGGAGCGCGAGAACTGGGAATTCGCCAGATTCGCGCCGCTCAGATCGGCGCCGTTCAGGTTCATGTTGGGGCAGAAGGTCCCGCGCCGGATGCTGCACCCACCGACGATGGTGACACCTTGCGCAAACGTTGCGCCGGCGAGGACAAGAACGAACGATGCAACGACGACTCTCTTGAGCATATTCGGTAACCGTGACTCCCCCGATCAGGCGGTCTGGGTGAACTCGATCCGACCTTCGGGCAGCAGGTAAAGCACCAGCGCCCGACCCGCGGTCACGGTTGGATGATGCGCGGAGCCGGGAGGATAGACTTTCCACCCCGCGCCCTTGCCGTCGAAACGGGCGCCCGGCGATACGGGCATGATCATGCAGATCTCTCCGTTCGGATGTCGATGGTGGGGGCCGACGATGTCGGTAAGATCGACCACATCGACGCTGAATCCCGACGTTCCCGGGCCCGCTTCGATGACACGCCCGAAACGCCGTCCTTCACCCCCCTGGGCGCACATCCAGCCGGCCGCGATGGCCTCGTGGCAGGCGGCCTCGATCTGCCGGAACGCCGACCCCGTCGGCGGGAGCAACCGGTCAAGTTCCTCGCCCAGCGCGGGTGTCAACGGCCTGTCCGCGACCGCATCGGTCACGTCTTTGATCAGGGCGCCGAAAGCCTCGACATTCATCCTCACCATCCTCCTGTTGTGTGCGGGCAGGCGAACCGTCGCACCGTCGCCGCAGCGGTTCGCACGGAGCACCAAACCATAGCAGATTTGGGCGCCGATCGGACAGTTCCGCCGGGTTGCAGGTCATGATCGGCCGCCGCGCCGCATGCCACTTCGGTACCCGTCCTCTATACTGAAGTCGGCCGCACGGCCCATCCCCACAAAGGAGGCAGCATGAGCGAACATGACGAAGGCGTGGCGAAGAAACCGAAGATCCTGATCAATTCTCCCGTATTCTTCGTCTCCAGCGCACTCGCGCTCGCCTTCGTGATCTACGCGGCCGTGGCGCCGGATGCGGCGGGCGAGATGTTCGGCCTGATGCGTGACTGGACCATGGAATCGGCCGGCTGGTTCTACGTGCTCTCGGTCGCCGGCTTTCTCGTCTTCGTCGTCGTGCTGGCGCTGTCCGGCTTCGGACGGATCAAGCTCGGCCAGGACCACAGCGAGCCCGAGTACAGCTATACCTCCTGGTTCGCGATGCTGTTCTCGGCCGGCATGGGCATCGGCCTGATGTTCTTCGGTGTGGCCGAACCGATCATGCACTATACTAGCCCGCCGGTCGGCGATGCGCAGACCGCCGAGGCCGCGCGCCAGGCCATGCGCATCACCTTCTTCCACTGGGGCGTCCATGCGTGGGCGATCTATGCGGTGGTGGCCCTGTCGCTCGCGTACTTCGCATTCCGCCACGATCTGCCGCTGACCATCCGCTCGGCGCTCTATCCCCTGATCGGCGAACGCATCCACGGCCCGATCGGTCATGCAGTCGACATCTTCGCGGTGCTCGGCACCATCTTCGGGGTCGCGACCTCGCTCGGTTTCGGCGTGATGCAGGTCAATGCGGGGCTCAACTACCTGTTTGACGTGCCGACCACGATCACCGTGCAGGTGATCCTCATCGCGGTCATTACCGCGATCGCGACGCTGTCGGTCGGTCTCGGCCTGGATGCCGGCATCCGCCGCATCTCCGAACTCAACATGATCCTCGCCGTCATCCTGATCGCCTTCGTGCTCGTCGCCGGCCCGACGGTGTTCCTGCTCCAGACCCTGGTGCAGAACACCGGCATGTATCTGTCGAGCCTGTTCGAAATGACCTTCAATCTCTACGCCTACGAGCCGACTAGCTGGATCGGCGGGTGGACGCTGTTCTATTGGGCGTGGTGGATCGCATGGTCGCCCTTCGTCGGCATGTTCATCGCGCGCGTGTCGCGCGGACGCACGATCCGCGAATTCGTCATCGGGGTGCTGCTGGTGCCGGTCGGCTTCACCTTCATGTGGATGACCTTCTTCGGCGACACCGCGATCCACATGGTGATGATGCGGGGGATCGAGCAGTTGTCCGAGGCGGTCGCGGCCGACACCGCGGTGGCGCTGTTCCAGTTCTTCGAGCACCTGCCGCTGACGACGCTGATGTCCATCATCGCGACGGTACTGGTCGTGACCTTCTTCGTCACCTCGTCGGACTCGGGCTCGCTAGTGGTCGACATGCTGACCAACGGCGGCCACGAGGAGTCGCCGGTGTGGCAGCGCATTTTCTGGGCGGTGGTCGAGGGGATCGTCGCCGCGGCCCTGCTGATCGCCGGAGGGCTGGGTGCCCTGCAGACGGCGACGATCGCGGCGGCGCTGCCGTTCACGGTGGTGATGATCCTGATGTGCTGGGGTTTGGTGCGGGCGCTGCGCATCGAGATGGTCAAGCGCATGTCGCTTCGCGCTGCGCGCGTTACCCCCAGCGGCCCCCACGCCGCCATGGGCTGGCAGAAACGCCTGCAGACCATCGTGCACCAACCCGGACACAATGAGGTCACGCGCTTCATCCGCGAAGTGGCGAAACCCGCCCTGGAGGAGGTCGCCTCCGAACTCAGGAGCCAGGGGCGCAATGCGCGTGTGGCCCAGGATGAGGAAGAGGAAGGTCGCGTCTGGATGGAAGTGCTGCACGGCGACGAGATCGATTTCTTCTACTCGGTTCATCCGCGTGCGTACGAGCCTCCCTCGTTCGTGATGCGCGACACTCGTACCGACCGTGCCGAGAAGCTCAAGTACTTCCGCGCCGAAGTGCATCTGCGCGAGGGCGGACAGGACTACGACATCATGGGGTGGACCTCCGGCGACATCATCGGCGACGTGCTCGACCAATACGAACGGCACCTGCATTTCCTGCACGCGGTACGCTGACCCGGCCGGGGTACGCGGCGGCGGCGGGGTCCCACGCCGCCGCGCGCAACTCAGGTATGATCGGGCCCAACCGGCACATGCACGATGCCGGACCCCCCAACCCCGAGCGCGAGACCGCGATGGATACGGCCAGCACGCTGCCCCACCTCAACGCCTTCCTCAACGGCGTCACGATCGTCCTGCTGATCACCGCCTTCATGCTGATCCGCCGGCGCAACATCGCGGCCCACCGCCTCGCGATGCTCGCCGCGATCGCCGTCTCGGCGCTGTTCCTGACGTCCTACCTCGTCTATCACTTCTCCGCGCCGATCTTCGTGTTCCGCGGCGAAGGCCTCGTGCGCCCGATCTACTACGGCTTCCTGATCAGCCACGTCGCGCTGGCGATCGTCGCCACCCCGATGATCCTCATGACCGCCTGGCGCGGCCTGCATCGCGCCGACGCCCGCCACCGCGCCCTCGCCCGCTGGACCTGGCCGCTGTGGATGTTCGTATCGGTGTCGGGCGTGGTGGTGTATTTGCTGCTGTATCACGTCTACGTCTAGCTACGCCCACCCCCGCTTCGCACGCGCAGGCTGACGTCCGCGCATCGCCCGCCTACACTGAAACGACGGCGGGCGTGCGGCGCTCCGGCCCCGGTCCGCGCCGGGGAACAACCCGCACATCGGGGAGACGCATCATGGACGAGGAAATCAGGCACAAGATCCTGTCGCTGCTCGACGAGCACCGCATCATGACGGTGGCGACGCTGCGCCCCGACGGCTGGCCCCAGGCCACCACCGTCGGCTACGCCCACGACGGCCTCACGCTCTACTTCCTGTGCGGCCGCGACAGCCAGAAAGCCGCCAACCTCGCGCACGACGAGCGCGTGTCGCTCACCATCGACCATGACACCGCCCAGGTCATGGACATCGCCGGCCTGTCCATGGCCGCCCGCGTCCGCCTCGTCACCGACCCCGACGAAGCCGAAACCGCCCTGCGCCTGATCATGGCGAGATACCCCGAACAGAACGCCTTCCCCCTGCCGATGCCGACCCCCCAGGACGTGAACATCTACCGCGCCACCCCCGACGTGATCTCCGTGCTCGACTACTCGAAGGGGTTCGCACATACGGATCTTGTGCGCTGCTCATGAACGGCTTTGCAGCCGCTGCCGGGGCGGGCCACTGCATTGCACTGTCGGCGGATTGGCAGGCAGCCGCTTCTTGGCCATTGCCGCCGGCCAGATTGCGTCAGATAAACGGCGGCAATGCGGCATAGACCCGCGGGTTGATGCTCACTCATGCTGCATGGCCGGTCTCGCCTCTCTCGAACTCACCGATTCGACCTAAACCCGCCGCTCAGGGTGCGCCGCTTGAGCGACTGCACTCCCAGCGATTGCAGTCATGAGGCGTTCTTGCCGGTAGGTGAAGTGGCTGGCATCTCCGGGGCTTCGGCGGGCGTTGGCAGGCGTAGGTCGGATTCTTCGATCCATTCGCGCCATACCGCCATCAGCACCGCGAGGATCACCGGTCCGAGGAAGAGCCCCACCAGGCCGAAGGCCGCGAGGCCACCCAGCACACCGAACATGACTAGCAGGAAGGGGATGCGGGTGGCGTTGCTGATCACTAGCGGTCGCACCAGATTATCCACCCAGCTTACTACCAGTACGCCCCAGGCAAGCAGACCGAGGCCGGCGACGGTGTCACCGCGGATCAGCAGCCAGGCGACGATCGAGCCCCATGCGAATGGCGTGCCGAAGGGGATCATGGCAATCAGCGCGGTAATGGCGCCGAGCAGGACTGGCGCCTGCATGCCCGCCCACCAGTAACCGAGTCCGGCCACGAAACCCTGGGCCAGCGCGGTGGCGACCAGCCCCCAGACCACCGCCTTGGTCATGCTACCGACTGCCGCCAGGTAGCCATCGATGCGCGCACCGAGGAAGCGGTACAGCACCCGGTGTACCTGTTCGAGCAAGCGCTCGCCGTCGCGGTAGATGAAGAACACGGTGACGAGTGCGAAGCCGAGCTTGGCCGCGTTGCGCCCCACATCACCCACCAGGCCGACAAGGTGGTCTGCGCCCTGGCTGACCCAGCCGGTCATCTGCTCGCGGAAGGTGTCCGGGTCGCTCACCACGCTATCAATGAGCCCTTGCAGGTAGTCGCCCAGCCATGGCAGGTTGCGGACGAAATCCGGGAGTGTGGGTGATCCCTGGCGGATCTGCTCATTCACGGCGGCAATGGCTACGCCCATCTCGCCGCGCAACAGGAGTGCGATCCAAAGGACTGGCAGCACGAATGCGGCGGTCAGCAGCAGGGTCATCAGCATCGCGCTGACGCTCGGATAGCGGGGGATACGGTTGCGCAGGAGGTGGTGCAGCGGCCAGGTGGCGTAGGCTACGATGATGGCCCAGGCCACCGGCACAATAAACAAATGCAGCACCGCGTATCCGAGCACCAGCAACCCGCCCAGCAGGAAGCCGAGGATGACCCGGCGGACGATGCGTTCAGCGACGTCGTCGATCACGATGCCGGCCTCACGCGGGCTCCCGGGGCAGGACGATACAAGGGGTCAGCTCTTCGGGGTTTCAGGCGCGTGGGCATGAAGTGCCGCGGTCGATGCGTCAGCCGATTCAATCTCCAGGCCAAGTGCCTTTGCTCGCTTGGTCCAGAGTTGCCGCGCCAGGTGCTGCATATCGTCAACCTTGTCGCCTTCGTCGACGATCTCGATCCCCAACAGCGTCTCGACCACATCCTCGAGCGTGACCACGCCCTTGGTTTCGCCGTACTCGCCGATCACGACGGCAATGTGATGGCGCTTGTCGAGCAACAGTTCGAGCAGGGTCGACAGTGGCGTGGCGCCCGCGACGGCGAGAATGTCTCGCCGCAGCGCGGTGAGCGGCCGGTTGCCGGTGCCCTGCGTCTGAGCCATCAGCAGGTCTTCGCGGAGGACGAACCCGGAAACCGCGTCCAGGTCGGCGGCGTAGATCGGGATGCGGGAGAAGGGGGTGCTCATCTTCACTTGCAGGGCATTCGAGATACTCATGCTCTCTGGCAGCGCCACGACCACGGTACGCGGCGTCATGATGTCCTGGGCGCGCAGCGAACCGAAACGGAACAGGTTGCGGATGATCAGCGACTCGCGGTCGTTGATGTGCCCGGCCTCCTGGCCGATGTTCGCCATCGCCATGAACTCGTCGCGGCTGAAGACGTGAACCGTTTGTCCGCGCGCGATCAGCTTGGTGAGCCTCTCCGACACCAGGATCAGCGGATACATGCTCTTGATGAGGAAGCTCACATACAAGGCGGTGATTCCGGTGAGGTTGCGCCAATACACCGCGCCCAGCGTCTTGGGGACAATCTCGGACAGGAACAGGATCAACAAGGTCATCACCGCCGAAAAAACGCCGAACCAGGCGCTGCCGAAGACCACCGTGGCCTTGGCTCCGGCGCCGATCGCACCGACGGTGTGGGCAATGGTGTTCAGCGTGAGGATGGCAGCCAGCGAACGGTCGATGTTGTCGCCCTTGAGCTTCTTGAGCAGGGCCGCGCGCTTCGGGTCGGTCGTCTCAAGGCCCGCGATGAACGAAGGCGTGATGCTGAGCAGGACTGCCTCCGCCACGGAACAGGTGAAGGAGAACAGCAGTGCGAGCAGCACATAGGTGAGGAGCAGGATGACGTCGCTGCTCGACGGGTCGGCAACCAGTTCGGTGCCGGTGGCTGCCATGAGCGCCGGGCTGAGAAGAAGCAGGCAGGCACCGGCAAGAAAGCGGGGGGGAAGGTAAGGTCGAGGCTCTGGGTCGTTCATGTAAGGCGCGCTCAGATGCGGGGCGCTGCAGTTGCGGAAGAGCGAGATTAGCAGAAAATTCGCGCCGGCATCATGACAGGTTCTACTGCCTGAATGATGCGGGTTCGACACCCTGGAACGAAAACTGCGTTCGCACAACGAAACAGAAGCGTAATAGTGATTCTCGATAACGCCCGAAACAGGGCTGCGTGGGGAACCGTGTCGATCGACGGCCGGTGCGTGAAGGGGTGGTGGACATCGGGTACTCGGCGAGCGCTGCAATCGCAGCGGCTACTCATGCGCCTGTCGCTCGGCGAGCAGCACGTCCACGGCGCACCACATACTGAAGATATCCGGCAACTCCTGTGTCAGGAAACGCCAGCTCAGGACGTTTGAAAGGCGCAGATCCACATGGCCGAGGACGCTTTGGAGTACATGCAGGCGCGCCTGGGAAGCGGGCACGGCCGCCGCCAGGGCCACGCTTTCCGGCCAAGGGATCAGATTGTCGCTGCGCCCATGCATCAGGGTCAGGCGTGCCCTGAGGCGGGTCAGATCCTTATCGTGCAGGGACAGCGCGGCCACGTCGGCGCGCATGGTGTGTGGCAGCGCCCCGTACAGGGCGGCAAAGCGCTCGCGATCGGCATTGACGGTGAGGGCATAGACCGACCGCCCCTGCGGACCGAGCCGCTCGGCCAGGTCGGAAAGATCGGCGTCGCGGTCGTTCAGGCGGCGCTCGATCATCTGCTCAAAGACGCGGGCGTCGCCGGTTTCGACATGAGAGCGCGCAGTGCTCACCAACACCAGCTTGCCGTAGTCGTCGGGCGCGAGATACTGCCATCGTTCTTCCGTCTGGAAATAGCCGGTGGTGAGGTAGCGGGCGGTGCGTGTCAAATCGTGGTAGCCACCCACGCCGACGACGAAGCGCACCCGTTCGCGCACGTCTTCCTCCAGGGCGGCGAGCAGCGCCGGGCCCACACCGTAGCTGAAGGCG
>CAYOKH010000061.1:0-11024 GCA_964404505.1 uncultured Azoarcus sp. | reverse complement strand
GCTTCGAGGCGGACCTGGTGGTGCTCGACGCCAATCCACTGGACGACATCCGCAATACCCGCGGCATTCACGCCGTGATCCTCGACGGTCGGTTTCTCAACAGGGGGCAGTTGGCCGAACTCAAGGGAGAGTGAAGATGAACAGGTACGACCACGCAATCGGGCCATCGCGGCGGTCCTCGCCGAGGGGCCGCTGTGGCTCGCCGCGGTGCTGCTGGGCATGCGGGCATTCCAAGCGTGCCGCTACCTCTGGCAGCGGGTCCGCGAGTGGCTCGGAGGACCGCCTGCCACGTGTGGCCCCGGCGACGGGGCGTGAAGCGCAAGCAAGCGAAGCGCGCTTGCGGACGTCCGCTCCGACGCGTGGTTGGGCCCGATCAAAGAGGTAACCAAACGACCGCATTCAGCGTCGAGCACCTGGAAAATCTCCGCAATTAGCACGCCTGGATTATATCGGGCGACGGCCTCCCGAAAAACTGTTCAGGCGCGTCGAAATCGCCTCGTGAACAGGACGCGCGCAAGCCAATACAACATCAGCAAGAGCACCAATATCACCGGCACTGCGAGCAGCGCAAAGTCGCGCATCGGCTCGGGAAACACTTGCGCTTGACCCAGGAAAAACGATGCCGCAGCGAGGAAGAGCGCAAAGCACATGCGCCAAAGGTGTCTGGCAATGCGATGGGCACCTTTGAAGTCGCCTACCAGAAGCATTCGCAGATCCAGCAGCACGGCCATCAACGCCACGGAGCCAAAGACAATAGCAACCTGGGCAGGTTGGCCACCCACCTTGCCAGTGGCGCTGTGCAAGCCTTCAAGGCCGAGGCGGACGCCGGTAATACCTACCACCAGCGCCACCAGCATCGCACCCAAATCCAGCCAAAGTGCCCCCACGGCGGGACGGCGGACGGTAAGCAAAGCGGTCAAGACCAGGTAAGAGGTCAGCGCCCCGGCAATCACGCTCAATGGTTTCGAATCAAGGGCCGCAATCATTGCGCCGGTGGCCGACATGACCAGCATGGCATAGACGAAGATTGCCCCGCTCTTGCGGTGGAGACTTGCTCCTTTGAGGGCATACAGCGCGAGATACCCCGCGGCAAGCCCAATGACGCCTGCGGCAACGTGCAGCGGTACCAACGTCATGTACGGGCCCCGGCTAGACCAGTTGGTGGAAACGACTCATTCCCTTGCCCCAAACCGCAGCCCCCGCGCCTCGAATTCCTCTAGATAGCGCTTGCCGTGCCGCTCGATCTGGCGCGCGGTCGATGCCGGAAACTCGATATCGTCCATGTCATGCACGCCGCCTGTGATGATGACCTGCAGAATTCCCTCTGCATCCGATACGTTCCGAAACGCACGGCTGATTCCAGGCGGTATCGAAATCACATCAAATTCCCCCAGAACGATGGTGTTCGCGCCATCTTCCCCCCAGGAAAACTCGAATCGGCCCTGCATTACCGTAAACGTTTCGAAAGTCTGCAAATGCCGATGCAGCGACGGGCCGGTTCCTGGCGGGCAGACAGCATACGTCATCGTCATCCCGCCCGCGCCGAGAATCGGTGCGCTCCTGCCGAATGGCGTGCCGCCCGTGTCCGACTCGGCAAGCGTGATGACCGGCATCAGTTTCCTCGAGTAAATGATGTCCCGCACTTCCACGGGCATGTCGCCTTTCTGCGCCTCAATCACATCGAGTTCACTGAAGCGGGCGGCGCGGCGCTGCATTTGCTCCCGACTGAATGCGAGCTCCTCCATCATGTCACCGGGGTCGTCTGCATCAACAGGCAGGCAGTGCGGCCGTCACGTTCCAGCCATACTTGCGAGTATCGAAGTTCAGCGCCCTTCAGATACCGCTGTTTCATGTCTTCGCTGACGGGCACTTCGCGCGGGATCACTCCCGTGCCCGTGTAGCGCCCCTTGGCCACGACCACATCGCCGACGCGCTGCGCATCGACCTCGTGCAGCACATATGAAGTCCGGGCGACCTTGTTGGCGGCCATGATCCCCTGCTTGTCCATGCTGCCCCCGCCGGCATTCAGATAGGTAAACTCCGGCAGCAGGTGCTTTTCGAACCAGTCCATGTCGCTGTCGGCCGCAGCCTGGAGCCACTCTTCCATCAGTTTTCTCATGATTGCTTGATCGCTCATATCGGATTCTCCTTGGTGTCAGCGACTGCGGGCCCGACGGCCACGACTGGCGACCGCGGTCGGTAGAGGCGCGAATTTCCTAGCAGCAGCATCGCTATCGCTACCGTCAGCACCATCAGCCAGAGGCCTTGTGTGTAATTGCCGGACATCTCATAGAGGTACCCGAGTGCGCCCGTACCGATGCCTCCAGCCAGGTAGAATCCGGCGAATACGGCGGCATAGGTCTGGGCGAATGCGGCCAGACCGAGATAGCGGCTGATCATGTATGGCATGAGATCGAGCTCGGCGCCCGCGGCAATCCCGATCAGCACCGCCGCGACCAGGCCGGCGGCCAGGTCCGCCCGGACCGCCAGGATGACGCAGGCCACAAGAGGACAGGCGGCAAACACCACTGCAATCAGCGGAGTGGGAAAATAGTCGAGCAGGATCCCGCAGCCCAGGCGGCCGAGCACCGCCGCCATGCCATACAGCGACAGCGCGTAGGCGGCGGACAGTGCGTCCACCTGCATGTCCCGCAGCATGGGAACAAGGTGCGGAATCAGGCCGATGGTGCCGAACCCCAACAAAACGAAGGCGAGCGCGAGCACCAGGAATTCCTGCGTCTGCATGGTGCGGCGAAGTTCAGTCCGTGCCACATCGATGCCGGATTGCGTAAGCCGCGCACCGCGCACGGGATGTTCCCACAGCAGCGCATAAACGATTGGCAGGCAAACGAAGAGCATCATGCCTGCGCCGACGCCATACACCGCCTGCCAGCCATATCCCAGCAAGACCCACGTCAGTGCCGGAGGCAGGGCCACCATGCCCACGGCCGCGCCCGTTGCGGCGACGCCTAGCGCCAGCCCGCGCCGATGATCGAACCAGCCCACGACGGCGCGTGTGTAGCCATGCGGCAAAGTGGCGGCGGCCGCGGCGCCAAGCAGTACGTAGGAAACGTAGAACTGCGCCAGCGAGCCCGTCAGAAAGCACAGCGACAGCATGATCAGTCCGAAGGCTGTCAGCGAAGGAAGCAGCACCTGGCGCACGCCGAACCGATCCATCAGGGTCGCCAGGGGCAGGGACATTGATACCGCAACGACAATGAAGGCCATGGTGGCGAAGGAGATCTCGGCGCGGCTCCAGCCATGCGCCTCGGAAAGCGGTTGCGTCAACAACGAGAGCAGCATCACCCCGAGCGTGGCATAGGAAAACATGAAGCCGAAGAAGGCGCCGGCCACCGACGGCCAGCCGCCCCCGCGTGCTTTCTTCTGCCGCACAACTGCCTGCTTGTTGGGGCTCACGGAGTTAGGCCGTCCGGTGCTCGATTGCATATGACCACTCAAGTATTGTATTATTTTGACTGAAAGTCAAACAAACTACATCCGCACGCGCGGCCGGTGCATCCGGTTCAGCCACGCCAGCGGGAGGCAATGCACCATGGCAGGTTTCGACTTGGACAGGCTGGAACGGGTCCGCGCGGCAATTCAGTCGGACGTGATGTCAGGCGCATACTTCGGCGCCTCGGTGGTGGTGAGCCGGGGTTCGACCATCGCACTGAGCGAGTCTTTCGGCAACCAGGACAAGAGCGCCGCGCAGGCCGTCACGCTCGACAGCGTGTTTCCTCTGATGTCCATCTCCAAATCGCTCACGGCGGTCGTGGTTATTGCCCAGGCGGAGCGCGGGCTGTTCCAGCTGACCACCTGTATTGCGGATGTGATCCCCGAATTCGGTGCCAATGGCAAATCGGCAGTCACCGTCGCCCAATTGCTTTCACACACGAGCGGCCTGGGCGAGGAGACCCCACCGGGCCACGATTCATCGGATGCCGCTGCGGTGCTTGACCATATCTGCAAGGCACCGCTCCGAACCCCCCCGGGACACTTCGGCTACAGCGGCGAATCGGGCTATTTCATACTGGCAGAATTTCTTGAGAGATTGGATAAGAGTCGCCGTTCATTTTGCGACATTGTGGCGGACATCCTGCTTGAGCCACTGCGGATGACGAGCACAGCGGTGACCACCACGCCCGAACTGCGAAAAAGCCGTGTTCCGATCACGGTGGTCGGCAATTCCGACGGCCTGTACTCGGATCGCCAACTGCTTGCGATGGAACGCGCATTCGAAGCCGGTCTCGTTGAGCCGGGCGGATCCTACGTCAGCACTGCCGGGGATCTGCACCGGTTTGCAATAATGCTGCTGGAAGGCGGATGTCTCGATGGCGTGCGCGTGCTGTCGCCGGCAATGATCCGGCTGGCCACAACGAATCATACCGGCGCCGACGAGTTTGGAGTTCTCCAGCACGGCAGGCAACTCGTCGGATGGCCGGCGCTGCGCGCAAACTACGGCCTCGGTTTCCAGATGCGAGGGGACGTGCCCTTTCAACCGATCATGCACGGGTCACTCGCTTCTGCTGGTGCCTTCGGCCACCGCGGAGCCGGGCTGACATGTTTCTGGGTAGATCCCATCACCAAAGTCAGCTTCGTTTGCCTGACAGCTGGCTTCCTGGAGGAGTCCAGAAGCGTCGAACGCTGGCAGCGACTCTCCGATATGGTGCATGCGGCAGTAGTCGACTGACATGGAGTGGACTCTCGAAAGTATCAGGCGGCTGTTCTCGAGTGACTACCGGGCCGCGCGAGCATTATTCATTGGCATGGCGCAGCTGCGGAACTGCCGCCAGGTTTCGTTCGAACAGTCATCCCCTTCCCCCGGAGAAGAGGAACTTCTAACCGTCGATGTGGCGCGTCTTGGTCCGCTGGATGCTCCCAATGTCGTCTTCATCGTGTCTGGAACCCACGGCGTAGAGGGCTTCTGCGGCTCCGCCATTCAATCCGGTCTTCTGGCCGACGACTTGGCGCTGGCGTGTCCCGATACTGTCGCGTTGGTCTTCGTGCACGCCATCAATCCGTTTGGCTTTGTGCATCGCTGCCGGACCAATGAGGATAATATCGACCTGAATCGAAACTTCGTGAATCACCAGAACCTGCCGGAAGAAACCACGGCATATGCGGAGTTCCATTCCAGTCTCTTAGACTGGGACATGGTCACGCCGCTGGCCGCGGAACCGGTGATCGCGGAATTCCTTCGCAGTCGTGGCCGGAATTCCTTGCTTGCCGCGCTGACGTCTGGCCAGTATGCGTACCCCGATGGGCTGTTCTATGGTGGCCGTGGACCGAGCTGGTCCAACCAGCTCTGGCGTCGGATCGTGAGAGAGCAGGCTGCCGCAGCGCGGCGTGTCGCGGTCATCGACATCCACACCGGCCTCGGTGAGGAGGCCGCGATCGAGAAGATTTTGCTCGCAGGCGCCCTGTCCACCGGCCAGCAGTTGTTTGGCACCGACGTGCGCGATCTTGGCACTGGCGCATCGAGCGCCAGCAGCAAGCTTTCCGGGACACTGGTCGGCGCCACGTCCGAGGAATCGGATGCGGCCGTGGCCGGTATCGCGCTGGAGATTGGCACCGTACCCGTGATGCAGATGCTGGATGCGCTGCGCATGGATAACTGGTTGCGACAGCAGCAAAACGCCCCGCAATCACTCACCCGAGAAATACGGCAGAAAGTTCAGGATTGTTTCTGCATCAACTCGGACGCCTGGCGTCAGGCGGCGTGGTGGGGCGGTCGCGCCACAGTTGCGTGCGCGATCGCCGCCCTCGCCGAACTCGAGGTTCGAGCACCTGCCTGAAGCTGCTTACTGCAGGTCGAAAAGCGCGACTATCTGCGCTTCGATGTATTTAGGATCATAATCACCGGTTGAATGCGAGCGATAGATCAGCAGCGGCAGGCCAAAGAATAGTTCAGTCAAGAGAAAACTGTCGATGTCGGGCAGCAGGCCGTCTGAGATGGCATCCTCGATTACCACGGTCAGGCAGCCGACGTGGCGGGCTTCCTTGCTGATGCAACGTTCGACGATTGGATCGTCGATCACCGGGAAGTGACTCAGGCGCAGTCTGACGACTTCAAGGTTATCCAGAATTCCCTGAATCTGGCAACGCAGCATAGCAAGCAGCCTGGCCTTGGTGTCGCCAATCCGCAGCACCTCAGACATCCTGCTGTGCTGCTCGTCGAGGTAGTCCTCGTAGAGGGCGTACAACAGGTGATGCTTGGACTTGAAGTAGTAATACATGCTCGCCTTGCTGAGGTCGAGTCCCTCGGCGATGCGAGCCAGAGTCAGCTCCTGGTAGGAGCCCGAGTGCAACAGTTCAGCGGCCTCGCGCAGGATGCTGGAACGCTGCTGATGATACGACTCGGAGGGTACTTCATGGCGCGGCCGTCCCACACGGCGACGCGCTTTCCGCTTGGCGGCAATCGATTGGTTCGCCATCGTCCGGATCATCCTGATTCGTTCACTCTGCCGGGTGGCAGCGTAGAGGCTGCCACTGGCGGGGGTCAAGTGACTGGCGCCACTAGGATTCAATGGACGTGGGAAAACGGCGACCGGAATGCAGGTGGATCACTTGGTTCGGGCACTTCCACTGATGCCTGACGTTCCCGGATTTCGCGCAACCGTGCATCGATCGCTGCACGCGAAAACCACTCGCCCCGCACCATCACGCCGGCCACCGACCGGAGGGCTTCGGCCTGTTCCAGCGGATTCTCATCGAGCAGCAGCAGGTCGGCGAGCGCGCCCGGGCGGACAACACCCAGTTCATTCTCCCGTCGTAGAAAGCGCGCCGCCTCACTGGTCGCCGCGGCAAGGGCATCGTATCTGGACAGGCCAGCCGCGACCAGGTTTTCGAACTCTGTCGCCACCGCATAACCGGGCACCACATAAGCGGCGGTGGCATCCGTCCCGATAATGATGGGCACCCCGGCGCGGTGCAGCGCGTTGACCATGCGCATTCTGTTGGCCTGCCCCGCGCGGATCATGGCACGAAAATCCGCGGCCTGGCTCATGTAGAGCGGAGAGGCGCCCCATGCAGCCATTCTGATGGGTGAGACGAATTCCATCCCCGGCGAACTGAGCACCGCGGCCAGGCCAGGCTCTTCACCGTATTCCTGACCGAGATTGTGCAGCGTCACCAGTGTCGGGCACACCCATACGCCCGCCGCCGCGGTACGTGCGGCCCATTCGTCCATGAGGCCGTGGTCAATGGTGGGCCAGCCGCTGTAGGGATATGGAGGTAATGCATCGGCATCCGCCGGCTGCATCACGCGATCGAATCCGTTCATGTGTTCGATGGATGCTTGCCCGTATTCCAGTGCATGGACCACGGTCGAGTGTGTTGGAATGTGCCCCGCGACCGTAACGCCCATGTTCCTTGCTTCCACCAGCAGAGCACGGTAGACGTTGTCTGAGAGCTTCGAATAGCTTTTGACGAAGTCATAGCCCTCGTCAAGATAGTCGCGGATGAAAGCGTGGACATCGACTCCATCGACGAGGATGCGGTGCCCGGAAGGCCAGGTGGGCGGTACGCCGTCGACGAGCGGTCCGGCGGTGTACATGCGCGGGCCCAGCAATTCGCCCTGGGCGATTCGCTCCCGCATGCGCAGATGATAACTGCTGCCCATCATGTTGCGCACCGTGGTCACGCCATTGGCGATATACAGGAACAGCTCGTCCTCAACTGCCTGCTCCCTGATCTCCGGATCAATGTCCCTGGGTCCACGCTGAAGTCCGAGATGCACGTGCATATCCATCAAGCCGGGGACAAGATACTTGCCGTCCGTGGGCACGACTTTCGTGCCCGACGGGACGGCGATTGCATCGGTCGGCCCCACGGCGATGATGCGATCGCCCTCGATGATCACCGTGTATCCGCCAAGCAAAGTCTCTCCGGTCATCGGGATGACGTTAACGCCAGTGAAGGCCGTGAGCCCATCCGCGGCGGCGGCAGAGCAGATGCCCAGAAGCAGACCGCCTGCGGCTGCTCCTGTCAGACACCTCCGCCAGTTGGTGGTGGCGCACCTGTTGTCCATCAGAAACGATAGGCAAAGCGCACGCCGAAGTTCCTCGGCTCGCCCGGCCGGCCGGCGAAAGTAGCGGTGAACGTCGTGATCGAGGTCACGTATTCCTTGTCGAACAAATTCCGGCCCCACAGCGTCACGTCCCACCGGTCATCGGCACTGCGATAGCCGACATTTGCATTGACGAGCCCGTAAGCCGGCTGGTGCGGGATGTCGTCATGCAATGAGTACGTGCGGGAACGCCAGAATGCGTCTGCGCGGGAAAATACCTCCCCACCGCCCGCCAGCGGCCAATGCTTGTCGATATACAGGCCGTAAGAGCTCTTTGGGGCCCCGAGGCGGCGGCCGGAAGCATCGAATACCTGGCCAAGCAGGGAGGCATTTTCGTAACGTTCGTACTTCGCATCCAAGTACGCGGCCATCAGTCCGATCTCGAGAGTGTCGGCCGGCAAGGCGCTCAACTCCAGTTCGACGCCGTTGACCTCCACGCTTGCGGCATTGGTCAGCGCGGAAATGCCGGGCGCAATGGCGACCTGAACCTGCAGGTTCTTGTAGTCATAGTGAAAGGCCGCGATATTCAGCATCAGGCGTCGTTGCAGCAGCGCTGCTTTCGCACCCAGCTCGTAGTTCCACAGATCCTCCGAGTCGAATCCCTGGTCCGGGTTGCGACCCGTGTTGTCAAACCCCCCGCTCTTGAATCCGCGCGCCGCGGTCGCGAAGTAGAGCAAGTCGTCCGTCGGCCGATACTCCAGGCCAAACTTGGGCGTCGTGGCCCGATAGGTATCGCGGGCGGTGTAGACACTGGGATTCAGCGGAATGGGCAGGGGGTCGCCAGTCGCCCGTATGAAGATGCCCGAGTCCTGATCGATTTTTTTGTCCTCGACGGTGTAGCGAACCCCAGCCGTAGCAGCCCACGTGTCAGACAAGTGGTACGTGCCCTGGAAAAACGCGGCGCGGGCCGTGGTCTTGACGCGAGGCGCGAAGCTTATATCTACGCCCGCACCTATGTTCTGCACCGTAATCCGTTCCTGCACGTCTTCCCTGAGGAAGTAACCACCCGCCACATAGGTAACTCTTTCAGTCCGCCCGCTCAACGTCAGCTCCTGCGACCATTGCGACTGGTCTTCGAAGGGTGTCGACCGCAACAGGTCAAGTTCGGTCGCATCGGAATCGATTTCGGCCTCGATCCGGTTCTCCCGGTAGGCAGTCAGTGACCTGAGCGTGGTGGCGTCGTTCACGGCATAGCTGATGTCTTCCGCGATGCCCCACAAGCGCACCTGGGACCGGCTTGGGAAATTGTGCGCAATCCTGCTGAAGTCGCCGAGAATACTGTCGGTCAGGGCACTGAAAGGGGCCAGAGTCTTCGAGAAGCTCGAAGGCCGAATGTCGTGGCTGTAGTAATCCACGCGGGTTGTGGCATCGAGGCGATCGGTGAGATCGATACGCAGCTGCCCGCGGGCGGAATTGCTGTCGTCGTTTTCGATATCGGGGGCTCCGGGAGCGATATTCTTGCGATAGGGATCGTGCTGGCGATGCATGGCGGCAATACTTGCCTGCGTCCGGCCCGGCACGATCTGTCCGCTCAGCATGATTTCCGGCTGTAGCAGTCCGTACGTACCCACTGTCATGCGAGCGGCACCGGTAAATTCGTCACTTGGCCTGCGCGATATCACATTGATGGTGCCGCCGACGGAATTTCTGCCGTAAAGGGTTCCCTGGGGCCCCCGTAGAACTTCGATGCGCTCGACGTCCAGAAAATTGAAAAACTGCGCGAAGGGACGAGCGATATAGACGCCGTCGATATGCACCGTGGTGCTCGGATCGCTGCCGGCGAACACGTTGCTGGAACCGATGCCGCGTATGGACACAACGCCGAAGCCTGAGTTCTCGGCCACGGAAAGGTTCGGCGTGAACATCACGATGTCGCGGATCGTCGTGATATTCGTGCGCTCCACGATATCGCCCGTGATCGCGGTGATGGGCATGGGGGTATCCTGCAATCGCGTTTCTCCAACGCGACTCCCGGTGACCACAATCTCGTCGAGTTGCTGGGTGGAGGCGGCAGCCGCCGACGCGAGCAATGCAGTGCCCAGGAGGGCCATGACTGATGGGACCATTGATACTCCCCCCTTGAAGCTGCCGTGGCGACCGGTAGGCATCTGCACGCGCATGTTCAACGATGCGAACTAGAGGGTTGCATTATTTTGACCAATTGTCAACCAAATTTATAATTGCGGGGTCCGGGACCTCCTGCATCCGTCACGAAACCAACGTTTCCGCGGAGGTGCTTCGGTAGCCACTAGATCTTGTGCTTTGCCTGTGAACAGGAACCCGCCCGAGGCCACTACTTTCGTCTGAACCGTGGGATCGCGTTGGTCGCGGCACGACCCTGCCGCCTAGGGCTCCTCGTAAGCACCGACATCGACCCGTTGTTCCAGATCTCCCAACACATCCTCGATCTGCGCCAGCGCCGAGCGCAGGTCATCCGCGATCTCCTGCGCCAGCAGGTGCGGCTCGGGGAGGCTGGCCGAATCCTCCAGGCTCTCGTCGCGCAGCCAGAAGAGGTCGAGGCTGACCTTGTCGCGCGCGACGATCTCCTCATAGGAGTACGACCGCCAGCGTCCCTCCGGCGTGGCGTCGGACCAGGTCGCCGTGCGGTTGTGGCGATCGGCGGGTCGGTAGCACGCCACGAACTCGTCGAGGTCGGCGCGCGTCATGCGCCTGGTTTTGAGCGTGAAGTGCTTGTTGGTCCGCAGGTCGTACACCCACACCGCCTTCGTCCACGGCTCCTGGGCGCCGGGCCGGCGGTCGAAAAAGACCACGTTGGCCTTCACCCCCTGGGCGTAGAAGATGCCGGTCGGCAGTCGCAGGAGGGTGTGAACCTCGCACTCCTTGAGCAGGTTCCGGCGCACCGTTTCACCGGCGCCGCCCTCGAAGAGGACGTTGTCGGGGACGACGACGGCGGCGCGGCCGTGGACCTTGAGCAGCGACTTCACGTGCTGCACGA
>CAYOKH010000060.1:0-11172 GCA_964404505.1 uncultured Azoarcus sp. | reverse complement strand
CCGATGCCGGACGGGCCGCCGCGCCGGCGACGCGCACGTCGCCGCTTCGCAGCGTCTGCTCGAGATCGCGCAGCAGGCCGCGCGTGCGCCGGATGTCTTCGGCCTGTTCCTGCATGATGCGCGTCATCTCCGCCATGCGCTGCCACTGTCGGTCGACCTGGATCATCATCAGCACGAGCAGTACCGTCACCAGCCCGAACCCCAGCCACAGTCCCCACCGGCTGCCGCCACCCGTTGCCGTCTTCATGCGCTTCCCGTCCGATATCCGCTTGTTCCCGGTACCGCCCACTTTAACCGATTCCCGCCCCGCTCAAGGACATGACGCATCACGACATGCCATGCCGCGAACGCACTTCGAGTCTTACGTACTGAAACAACTGGCCCCACGAACCGCGCTCTGCTCAACGACATTTGACGTACCATGGGGTTCCCGAACGGCACTGGCGATCCTCCGACCGGACCACGCCTCACATCATGTTCCGCCCTGCCCTGATCTCCGCCGCTTTCCTGTTCTCGCCCGTATTGGCCCAGCACGATCCCTCCGCAAACGATCCGGCGTTCGCAAACTGCATCGCCGAACTTCGTGGTCAGACCTCATCACACGGCGTGAGTGCCACGACTTTCGACAGCCACACCGCCGCGCTGCGGCCGGACATGGATGTGATCGCTCTGCTCGACCATCAGCCCGAGTTTCGTACCCCCATCTGGGACTACATGGCCGGACTTGTCGATGACGAACGGATTGCGGACGGGAAGACGATGCTCGTCGAATGGCGCGACATTCTGCGCCGCATCGAAGCCGAATACGGCGTGGACGCCGAGACCGTGGTTGCGATATGGGGGGTCGAGAGCAATTACGGGCGGATCTTCGGCCGGCGTCCCGTGGTCACATCCCTGGCTACGCTGTCATGCTTCGGACGCCGTCAGGACTTCTTCCGCGGCGAATTCTTCAGCACGCTCAGGATTCTCGAGCAAGGCCATGTCGACCCGGATCAGCTGGTCGGGTCGTGGGCCGGTGCCTTCGGGCACACCCAGTTCATGCCTTCGACCTTCATGCGCACCGCGGTCGACTTCGATGGCGACGGACGGCGCGACCTCCTCGGCAGTGTCCCGGACGCACTGGCGTCGACCGCGAACTATCTGAAGCAGTCGGGGTGGCAGGGCGGACAGCCGTGGGGACACGAGGTGCGTCTCCCTGCCGGGTTCGACACATCCGGAGCCGGTCGGCGCAATAGACAGCCCGTGTCGACGTGGGCGGCGCAAGGGTTGCGCCTCGCAGACGGATCACCGCTTCCGTCGGCAAGCGCCGCAGCCGGACTGCTGCTGCCGGCGGGGCCCGAGGGCCCCGCTTTCCTGGTGCTGCGCAACTTCGACGCCTTGTTTTCCTACAATGCCGCGGAAAGCTACGCGCTCGCGATCGCGCACCTTGCCGACCGGCTGCGCGGCGACAGCCCCTTCGCAACCCCTTGGCCGACCGACGACCAGGGCCTGTCGCGCGCCGAGCGCCGCGAGGTCCAGATGCTGCTGCTCGAGCGCGGCTACGATATCGGGGAGGCCGACGGCATCATCGGCGCCAATACCCGCCGTGCGATACGGGAACTGCAATCCGCACTCGGCGTCCCCGACGACGGAGGCCGCGCGGGGCGCAGAGTCCTCGACGCGCTGCGGCGCGATTGAGCATGCCAGTAGCCGACATCGCAAGCGGCAGAACATGGATTTCGACCGGCGGATGCGGCAATGGAAAGAGGGTGATGATCGATTCGCCAACGCGCAAAGCGAAGGCGGCCGGTGGCCGCCTCGCATTGAACTTCGTATCTCGTTCACGTATTCGTGTTGGGCGTACTCACCTGGCCTGACCCGTTCCTGCCGTCAATTGCTTTTCCCTTATCACCGGGACATGCCATCACGGAGGCAGATCCTGCGGCAAACACGACGACCAGTAGAGCAGCTCGAAGTCTGATCATCCATAACCCTCCATCGCATCGAAAAGCTTGATCCCGTTGGTTTCATCCTAGGTCACGCGCGCGGGCGAAGCAAGTCATACCCGGAGCGAGGTCGGATGGGCCGGATTCGTCGCGTCGCGATTTGCATCGGCCGCGCACGACGACCGGGAATCTCCCGCCAGCCTGAGGGAGAATGCCCCTGTCTGAGGGGTGAGTTGGCCCTGTTCGCCCTGTGCGAAAGGGCATCGTCCGTGTGGAGGATAGTTTAGGGCACTTGCCGGCGCTTCGGTTTAGAGCATCCCCGCCGAACGGCCTATGCGATTCGTTTTTAATTTGATTCGAGCCAAATCTTGACGCAGGTTAAAGACACACTGCTCATAGGGGAACAAATTACGAACTGGCTAAAGCAGGCCATATCTGGCGATTTCTGAAGGGAGATTTGACTATGCAAGTGAAACTGAAGCTCCGCAAGAGCTACACCGCAGTGCTCGCTGCCATCGTGGTTGGCGGGTTGACGGCGGTCAGTGGCTCCGCCGCCGCATCCGAGCCGACCTTGACCAAGGAACAGTTCGACCGCGCAAACCTGTTGTACTTCCAGCAGTGCGCAGGCTGTCACGGCGTACTGCGCAAGGGCGCAACCGGCAAGAACCTCGAGCCCGAGAACATGCTCAAGCTCGGTCAGCAGCGTCTTGAGCGCATCATCGCGCTGGGCACCGAAGGCGGCATGAACAACTTCGACAAGATCTACTCGGCCGAAGACATTGCGCTGCTCGCGACCTACGTCCAGATGACGCCCCCGATTCCGCCGGAGTTGACGCTCGCGCAGATGAAGGAGAGCCGCAAGACCCATGTCGAGGCTGCCGACTACCCGACCAAGCCGATGCACGGCCGCAACTGGAAGAATTTCTTCCTCGTCATCGAACGTGATCACGGTTCGGTTTCCGTCATCGACGGCGACAAGTACGAACTTGTCGCGCGCATCCCGACCGGCTACGCGGTCCACGTGCTGAAGACCGTCGAGAACAACAAGGCCGTAACGCACCCGAAGCCCGACGAGATCGGCCGTTTCTGGTACACCATGGGCCGCGATGGCAAGATGACCAAGATCGACCTGTGGCAGGTACCGGAAAAGATGCTGGTCTCCGAAACACAGATCGCCTACGATGCACGCGACGTCGCCGTGTCGGGTGACGGCAAGTATGTGATCGGTGGCGGATACTGGCCGCCGCACTTCGTCATCCTCGACGCCGCGACGATGGAGCCGCTCAAGGTCGTGTCCGCGCGTGGCGTCAACGTCGATGGCGTATACGTCAACGAGTCACGCGTGGCCGCGATCTACGACACGCCGCATGCGTCGACCTGGCTGGTCAACATGAAGGAACTGGGCCAGACCTGGCAGGTCGATTACTCCGACCTCGAGAACCTGCGCATCGACATGATCGACAACTCGAAGTACCTGCACGACGGCTTCTTCGATCCGACCGGTCGCTACTTCCAGATCGCCGCGAACGCGTCCAACCAGATGGTGGTCATGGACACCGAGACCCGCAAGCTCGAAGCGATCATCGACACCGACCTTCGTCCTCACCCCGGTCCGGGCGCGAACTGGATCGACCCGAACTGCGGGCCGGTGGGCGGCACGCCTCACCTCGGCGTTGGCAAGATGACCGCCTGGGGCAACGATCCCAAGGGCCATCCGGACCAGGCATGGAAGATCTGCTACGAGGTCGACACCGACGGGCCGGGTCTGTTCATCCGCACCCATCCGACGAGCGATTTCGTGTGGATCGACCAGACCCTGCATCCGGAGCCCGACGTTCAGCAGTCGATCAAGGTCATCGACAAGAAGACCCGCGAGGTCGTCAAGACGATCCGACTGACTGAAACCAAGGGTCAGGTCGCGGTCCATTTCGAGTTCAATGCGGACGGCACCGAAGTCTGGGCGTCGGTGTGGAACCGGGGTGACAGCCTGCAGCCGAACGGCTCGATGATCATCTTCGATGCCAAGACGCTGGAAGAGAAGGGGCGCGTGGAGGGTCTGTACGCACCGACCGGCAAGTTCAACGTCTACAACCGCACTCATCACGTAACCTGATGGTCTAGGCAGCAGAGGACGATGGGGTGCCAGTGGCACCCCATCGCTGTTTTCGGGACCCCTGGGGATCGAATCGGCCACGTGTAAAAAGCGCTCCCGCCGCGGCCGCAGCTCCGAACACAACACTCGACCATGAAGCCTTATCAACAACATGGGATTGATCCGGATTAAGATGTGCGGGATTCGAGCGGAGCACAGTCCGCCTCGGAGTCCGCGCCTCATGCAAATTGGCAACCGAATAACTCATCAAAGTGAACCACAATATGGACAATCAAAACTCTGACGAACGCCCCGGATTCTTTGCCCGCCTCAGAAGGCCGAGCACACGTTATTCGGTCGGCGCACTGCTGATCATCGGTGTCGCAGCCGGAATCATCTTCTGGGGCGGTTTCAATACGATCCTGGAATGGACGAACAGGGAGAAGTTCTGCATCTCCTGCCATGAGATGTACGACCACGTCTACAAGGAATATCAGGACACCATTCACTACAGCAACCGCACCGGTGTGCGCGCAATCTGCTCGGATTGCCACGTTCCCCAGGAATGGGGACCGAAGATGATCCGCAAGATCCAGGCGACGCGCGAGGTCTGGGGAAAGGTCACCGGCACGATCAACACGGCCGAAAAGTTCGAAGCCAAGCGCCTGACCCTGGCACGCCGCGAGTGGAAGCGCATGATGGGCAACGATTCGCTGGAATGCCGCAACTGTCACAGCTTTGAGAGCATGGACAAGGAAAAGCAGGCAACGCGTGCGAGTCGCCAGCACCAGAATGCGGTCGAAGACGGCATGACCTGCATCCAGTGTCATCAGGGCGTCGCACACACGTTGCCCGAAGACATGACCGACGAAGATGACCTTTACTGATCCGCACCGCACGGGCCGCAGATCGACAAATGACGGGGGATTGAGTATGAAGAAAGCACTGCTTGCCGCAACGATCGGATTGAGCCTTGCCGTCGCGCAGGGAGCAGCCGTGGCCGCGCCGCCAGCCGACTGGAGCAAGGTCGGTGCAACCGACCTCAACGTGTTCTATCCGGGCATTTCCCCGATGGAGTGGATTACCGGCGCGATCCGCATCGATCGGGTCCGTCACGGCGGCGGTCGCGCTTTCGGACAGGGCGACACCTGTGCCGAATGCCATGCGGACGAAACCGCGGAGATGGGCGAGAAGATCGTGAAAGGCGAGAAGCTCGAACCCAATCCCGTCCCGGGCAAGCCCGCCGCGATCCCGGTCAAGATTCAGGCAGCGCACGACGGCGAGAACCTCTACATGAAGTTCAGCTGGACCCAGCCGGCTGCCGCGAATTCGCCCAAGATGGACGACAAGAACCCGATGAAGATCGCGTTCATGCTCGACGGCGGCAACGTCGACATGGCCGATCGCAGCGGTTGCTGGGCAAGCTGCCACGCCGATTCGCGCACGATGCCGGACGGCAGCGACGACAAGACCAAGTACGTCAAGGACGGTTCGCTTGCCGGCGGCGTGTACTACGACCTCGTCCAGTGGCGCAGCGGCGAAAGCAAGGCCTTCAACGGCTATGTCGCCGACAAGCGCGTTCAGGAAGAGAGCACGGCCATCGTTGCCGAGGGCAAGCTCGACGGCGACACCTGGACTGTCCTGTTCCAGCGCAAGCTCGCGGGCGGCGAAGGCGACGTCACGCTGGAAACCGGCAAGGTCTACAATTTCGGCTTCGCGATCCACAACGAGCACACCGCCGGGCGCTATCACCACGTCTCGCTCGGCTACACCCTCGGGATCGATGCCGAAGGCGACATCAAAGCCGCCAAGCAATAAGCCGGGGGTCACTCGACAGGAACGGGTCCCGCGGGACCCGTTTTTTTTGGGTGACGCAAGGACACCGGGATGCCGCCTGATTCGAGTGATCATCGGAGCGCCGAGCGGGAGAGCAATTCGGCATCGATTCCGACGCACGGTTATGGATCGTCCATGGACCACTCGTGCGCGCAGTTGCGGCAGCGCACGCGCACCCACGACTCGGCGCGATCCTCGGTGACGACGATCAGCCGCCCAAAAGTCTGACACTGCGGACACATTGCCTGGCTGGCAGCCGTCTGCGCGCGCACGAGTTGGGTCAGGAAGCGCCGCAACGCGACGATGCCGACGGCACCGCAAACGACGATCGCGACCGCGCTCGTCGCGCGCTCGCTCCATCCGCGGTCCTGCATCAGCGACTCCAGGGCCGCGAACGCCACCAGTGCGCACAGCAATGTCATCACAAGCCAGCCGTGGCTGGAGAGCAATTCGCGCTCATGCCAGTTGCGAAACCCGTGCTTGCGGATGCCTTTGGCCAGGCTCATGCACGCCTCCTGCGGTGCCGTTGCCCGGCGAATGTAACGCACGCGTCAGAAGCGCTCGACGACCGCCGGGGTACTGCCGGCATCTTGATGCACATGGCCGTGTTCGCGTGCCGGGAATGTAGAAAGTATAGGTGCCCGTTCTCCGACAATCCAAGGGTATCGGCCGGCACTGCGCCACGGTCGGCCCCGTCGTTTCACGATGTTCTTGTTCGCCCGGCCAAGCGTCCGGCGGCAGCGGCAAAAGCAGGTATCGATCGGGCCATATGGCAAGAAGGAAACAGAAACGGGCCCGATGGACCCGTTCTCTCTTGTTCTCTGGACCCGCGCGGCCCGCCGCATTTCCGGACCTGCGTTCCTGTCGAACAGGCCGTCCTGCTCAGGAGCCCTCCATCTCCCGCAGCGAAGAGATGATGCTGGCAACCCTTTGCGGTTCGCAGTTAAGGTAGGTGGAACTCGCCAGCCATTGCGGATCGGGATAATAGGAAAACATGAACTGCCCGCCCTTCAGGCTATCGACCACCGTTTTCGCGATCTCGGGGCGAACTGCAGGACACCCCTGGCTGCGGCCGATCCGCCCCTGGCGATCGATCCATTGCGGATCCACGTAATCGGCCGCATGAATGACGATGGCACGCTCACGGGCCTTGTCATTGACGCCCGGTTCGAGGCCATCCATTCGCAGGGAGTAGCCGTGGCGACCGAAATAGCTCTCCTCGGTGCGGAACAGCCCGAGACTCGACTGATGGCTGCCAACGGTATTCGAGAAGTTCGTTGCATGATTGTCGCCCGAGTTCTGCCCGTGTGCGACAAGCTCCTCGAGAATCAACCCGCGCGTGCGCAGATCGAAGATCCACAGTCGCGGTACCGACGACGGCAGCGAAAAGTCGATCACCGCGAGCCGCTCGGCCGGACTGATGCCGCCGGTGGTGGCGCATTGCATCGCTGCAACGGCCTTGCCCAGAACCTTCGCGTCCAACGCGGGCGCCGCGCGCCCCAGATCCTCTATCAGCGATCTCTCCGCCGGAGACGCCCCGAGGGCCGGCGTGGAAACGGCCACAACGGTCCCCACCGCCAGCAGCAGCCGGCACAATGCACTGGTCATGCAGTATGATCCCCTTGTTGCAGCGCTCCTGCGTGCCCGGCTGTGCGCCGAGGTCGTCGCAGACGCCTCCCTGCCTGCAAACAGGCGTTGAACGCCCGTGAGTCCCTTGCGGTCAATATCGCAGGAGCCCCTGATTGACCCGCATTCTAACAGGCCGATCAACGGAGAAAAAGCATTGTCCCCAATACGAGTGATCGTCCTGCTGTCCGCGATGCTGATGCCCGGCCACGCTGGCGCGGCGAGCGGCCTTGAACTCGCGCCGTCAGCGAGCATTTACGCCGGCATCGAGCAGATTCGGCTCGCAGCCATGCGTGAAGCGCACCCGGCCTCGCGGGTCGCGGCCGAGAATCTAGCCGTCTTCTATGCGCAACGCGGGTATTCCGCGGCGTGGGGAGATGATTCCCGCCTGGCCGCGCTGATCTCGGAACTGGAGGGACTCGCCCACGACGGACTCGACCCGGACGAGTACTCGGTCCAGCGCCTGCGACACCTGTTGGGAGTATCCGGGCACGATCCGGCACGGCGTGCATGTGACGACATCCTCGCCACGCATGTCTATCTGCAGGCACTGGCGCATCTCGCCAACGGCAGGCTCGACCCCGCGGCAGTCGAGCCATTGTGGCGCTTCGAGGTTTCCCGCGACGACCTGGCCAACGAGGCATTGCTGCTCGGTGCGGGTGCCCGCCTGGACCACCTTTCCGAGGCGTTCGACCGCGCTCGTCCGGATACGGCCATGTATCGAAACCTGCGGCAGGCACTCGCACAGCTTCGCCTCGAAGCAACGCGCGGAGACTGGCCATCCATTCCCGCAGGCCCGTCGTTGCGCCCCGGTACGGTCGACCCGCGTGTTCCCCTGCTCAGGACCCGACTGGGCGCACCGTACTTCGCTTCGTCCGGGTCGGCGGATATGGACATCTATGACGATGGCCTGGTCGATGCCGTCATGCAATTTCAGCAGCGTCACCACCTGGAGGTCGACGGCATCGTCGGGTCGGCGACGCTGGCCGCGCTCAATGTACAGCTGGGCACCCGCATCGACCAGATACGCGTCAACCTTGAACGGGCTCGCTGGCTTGCACGCATCACCGAGCCACTGTCGGAGTACGTACTGGTCGATGTGGCCGGAGCGGCGATTCGCTTCCTGCGCGATGGCGAGACGGTCTGGAGCGCACGCACGCAGGTCGGGAGATCCTCACGCCCCACCCCCCTGCTCAAATCCGAGATCACGCACTTCACCTTCAATCCGACTTGGACCATTCCCCCGACGATCCTGCGCAAGGACAAACTGCCCGAGATTCGACAGGACATCGAGTATCTGGCCCGCAACCGGATCCGGGTGCTCGATTACTCGGGAAGCGAGATCGATCCGGAACACATCGACTGGTCCCGACCGGGCGCGGTACTGCTGCGTCAGGATGCCGGTCCGGACAACGCCCTGGGCCGGGTCGCGATCCGGTTTCCGAATCCGTTTTCGGTCTATCTGCACGACACGCCCAGCCAGCGCCTGTTCGAGCGTGACCAGCGTGCATTCAGTTCAGGTTGCGTACGCGTCGAACGTGCGATGGAACTTGTCGACCTGCTGATCGGTGTTTCGAACGGAATCGATGCGGATCGGGTTAGGGAGATCCTCGAAAGCGGCCACACCCGAAACGTGAGTCTGCCCCAACCGGTTCCGATCGTTCTCGCCTACTGGACGGCCGAGGGTGATACGCACGGCAAGGCCTCGTTCAGGCCCGACATTTACGCACGCGACCACCGCATCCTGCAGGCAATGTCGGCAAGACCGCGGATCGATGGAATAATCAGCGCCTGCAGCCCCGAACACTGATCAACCCGATCGCATCGGCCTCCCCGCTGCGACCGACATCCGCATTACCCCCGCATGGAGTATGTCTATGGACCCCATTACCGCGCTGTACCAGCCCGGCTTCGTCGATCTTTATGTCATTCCCTGGAGCATTCGCATCATCACCGCGGCAGCAATCTGGTTGGTCGGGAAATGGTTCGCGGAAAAGCTGACGGGCCTTCTGCGAAAAGCGATGACGCGTACCGGTCTGGACGTCATGCTGGTCCAGTTTCTGGGCAACATCATCAACGTGGTGCTGCTCGTCGTCGTCATCATCGCGGCCCTCGACAGCCTCGGGGTCTCCACCACGTCGATGCTCGCAGTCTTCGGCGCTGCCGGTCTCGCGGTCGCTCTTGCACTAAAGGACTCGCTGGGGAACCTCGCTTCCGGCGTGATGCTGATCACCATCCGCCCCTTCAGGGTCGGCGACTTCATCGAGGCGGGCGGGATCAGCGGCGTACCCGAGGAGATCCGCATCTTCTCCACCGTGATGCGCACTCCTGACAACCGCCAGATCATCGTCCCGAACGGTCAGATCGCCAACGGCGTAATCATCAACTACAATGCCAAGCCGACCCGACGCCTCGATCTGGTATTCGGCATCAGCTATGGCGACGATCTCAGAAAGGCAAAAACCATAATCGAACGCATCCTGGGCGAGGATCAGCGCGTTCTAAGGGATCCGGCCCCGTTGGTCGCCGTGGGCGAACTGGCCGACAGCAGCGTGAACATCAACGTGCGACCATGGGTCAACACCGAGGACTTCTGGCCGCTGCGGGCGGATCTCCTCGAGAACATCAAGCTCGCGTTCGACGCCGAAGGCGTCACCATCCCCTTCCCGCAACGCGACGTGCATATTCACGAAACGAAGGCAGCCGCCTGAATGCATGCATCCTCCAGGGTCGGTCAGCCGACCCTGGCCTTCAGCACACGAACCGGATCTCGCTGCCGCGCGAACCCGAGACTATCTCCAGTCGCACATCCATGCGCTCCCGCAACTCGGCCACGTGTGAGATCACGCCGACCAGGCGGCCCGCCTGTCGCAGGTCGATCAGCGTACGCATCGCAAAATCCAGGCTCTCCGGATCGAGCGTCCCGAAGCCCTCGTCGATGAACAGCGTCTCCATCTGGATCCCCCCCGCGCGCGACTGGACCACGTCGGCGAGCCCCAAAGCCAGTGACAGCGAAGCGAGAAAGCCCTCCCCCCCGGAAAGCGTGCTCGCCGGCCGGAACGTCCCCGTATAGTGATCGAACACCTCCAGATCCAGCCCGCCGGTGCTGCGTTGATCCTGCACGCCACGCACCCTGCGCAGTTCGAACCGGCTGCGGCTCATCCTTGTCAGGCGCAGCGACGCCGCCTCGAGCACTTCGTCGAGCAGGGTGGCAAGGACGAAGCGCTGGAAGGTCATGCGCAACGGGTTTGAACCGCCCGCAACCTCGGCCAGTCGCCCGAGCACCGCATACTGCTCGTCCACCGCGCCAGCCTCGCGGGTCAGCCGTTCGAGCGCGGCCAGCACCTTATCCGCTGCACCGAGCCTTCCGACGGCATCCTGAATTTCGGCAAGCAGCCTCTCGAGCCCAAGTGCAGCTTCGGCTGCGGCCGCCTGCAGGCCTTCGAGATCCGGTGCGGCAAGTCCCGCAGCCCCCCCTTGCGCGCGTAGAAGCCGGTCGCGTGCAGCCGCGCACGACTGTTCATGCGCGTTGATCCGGGCAGCGATCGCGTCCAGAGCACTCCCTTCGCGAACCGCCGCACGATAGTCGGCCTCGGTCCCGAACCTCGTCTCGTCCAACGCCGAGCAAAAGCGCAGGCGCGCCGCATCCAGCGCCGCCGCTGCGCGCGCGGCCTCTTCGCCGGCCGAGTGCTC
>CAYOKH010000059.1:0-11192 GCA_964404505.1 uncultured Azoarcus sp. | reverse complement strand
CGGCATGGACGAGCTGTCGGAAGAGGACAAGGTGACGGTTTCGCGCGCCCGCAAGATCGAGCGCTTCCTGTCGCAGCCGTTCCACGTCGCCGAGGTGTTCACCGGCTCGCCGGGCAAGTACGTTTCACTCAAGGACACGATCGCGGGCTTCAAGATGATCGTCAGCGGCGAGTGCGATCACATGCCCGAGCAGGCCTTCTACATGGTCGGCAATATCGAAGAGGCCATGGAAAAGGCGAAGAAGCTCTGACAGGGCGTTCCGCGCGGCGGCACAGAATGCGCCGCGCGGTCAACACAAGGACAACACTATGGCAATGACGGTTCATGTCGACGTCGTCAGCGCGGAGGAACAGATTTTCTCCGGACTGGTGGAATTCGTCGTCTTGCCGGGTGAGGCGGGCGAGCTCGGAATTCTGCCCGGCCACATGCCGCTGATGACCAGAATCAGGCCGGGCGCGGTTCGGCTCAAGTTGCCTGATCAGGCCGAAGAGGAATTGATCTTCGTCGCTGGGGGCATTCTTGAGATCCAGCCCGGGCTCGTCACCGTACTCGCGGACACCGCGATCCGGGGTGGCGACCTGGACGAAGCCAAGGCGCTCGAGGCCAAGAAGCTTGCCGAGGAAGCCTTGCGCAACCAGTCGTCGAAAATCGACTACGCCAAGGCACAGGCCGAACTGGCCGAAGCGATGGCACAGATATCGGCGATTCAGAAGCTGCGCAAGCGCGGGCACTGATCCGGTCGTTGGGGAAAAATCGAATCGCGCACGGGAAGGATGCGCACCCCGAGACCATGCTGTGGAGAAACGGTACCACTCGACACGTGAGTGAGTGGCGGCAGGCCTTTACAGGGTCATGACGCGTAGTAACTCTACCGATGGCCGCAGATCAAGCTGCGGCCATTTGCCTGCGAGTTTCGATTCGGCGCGGTGCATGCGCCTGCGTTCGCGGGGGCGTCGAACCCTCCGCCTCGTACGGCGCATCGCGGCGATTCGACGCTGTGGCTACCGGGTGGTGCGAGAGCGACGCGGGCTAACGTCGTATTCCGATGACACGGCCCAGCCCGTCCGGTCGGGGAAGACCGGCATGGGCCGCTAGGATCCGGTCCACCGCAGCCCGGATATGCGGCGGAAACGGGGCCGAGCGTCGCGCAGCCATGTCGATGTGCATGCTGATCACCTCGTTGGTGGCCGCGAGCCAGCCTTCCTCCGCGTGGAACATGCGGTGGAAGAGGTGCAGCCGCTTGGTGTCGGCGTCGACGAGCCGGGTGCGCACGATGTACGGTTGGTCGGCCCGCAGCTCGCGGTCGTAGGTAACGTGCATCTCGAGAGCGAAGGTCGAGCCGCCGGTGCGAAGGTAGTCCGCGTCGATTCCCAGCTGGGCCAGGAAGCGGTCGGTCGCCTCGTCGAAGGCGAGCACGTAGTAGGCCACGTTCATATGGCCGTTGTAGTCGATCCAGTCCTGGCGGATCCGCCCCCGGGCGGTCTCGGGCAGAACGGATGGGTCGGAAGGGCTCG
Source organism: uncultured Azoarcus sp. (assembly GCA_964404505.1). Classification (GTDB taxonomy): domain Bacteria; phylum Pseudomonadota; class Gammaproteobacteria; order Burkholderiales; family Rhodocyclaceae; genus DAOMNN01. Next base: position 9,678 of record CAYOKH010000059.1, on the reverse strand, counting down.
TTGTGTTCATGGTGGGCGGCCTCGCTTGGGGGTTCGTCATCGGCGCCTTGGCTGCGCAGCGTGCCAGCGTCCCTCGGCGTGGACACCGGGAAGGTAAACCGCGCCGCACCCGGATCGCAACTGCAGCGAGTGACGGCATCCGGCGTCAGCCTCGTGCGGCGCCGGTTGGGGCTGCGTTCCGTGCTTCTCGCCAAATCGGCCGTTCTGGGCTATCTTCGCGCTGTACATGCTCTGGATCGGTGGTCGGCGGAATTGCTGCGCAGTTGGGTTCTATTTCATGTCTTCGACCGTTTTTGATGCGACACCAGGTCACCCGGGCCCGTTGCCTGGGGTCCGCATTCGAAGGGAGCGCGCGTATGGTTGGGGAGGGCTCGATGGCTTCCGGTCACGCATTCCGCGTTTCACTGGATGACCTCCGATGACCGGCAGCTCCTCCGCTTATCTGCGGTTTCAGAACGTCAAGAAGACTTACGACCACGAGAGCCTGGTGGTCAAGGACTTCAGCCTCGATGTTGTCAAGGGGGAGTTTCTTACGCTGCTCGGGCCTTCGGGGTCGGGCAAGAGCACGGTCCTGATGATGCTCGCCGGGTTCGAGAGTGTGACCAGCGGAGACATATCGATCGACGGGGTATCGATCACGCGCCTGCCCCCTTACCGCCGCAACATCGGGATGGTTTTCCAGAACTACGCCCTTTTCCCGCACCTGACCATCGAGGAGAACCTGGCCTACCCCCTTTCCGTACGCAGGATGCCCAAGGCGAAGATTCGCGAGCGTGTCGGGGAGTATCTTGCGCTCATCGCCATGCAGAGTTTCGGCAAGCGCTTTCCTGGGCAACTCTCCGGGGGGCAGAGGCAGCGCGTGGCGCTCGCCCGCGCGCTGATCTTCGAGCCCTCGTTGGTCCTGATGGACGAACCGCTGGGAGCACTGGACAAGAAGCTGCGCGAGCAGATGCAGTACGAGATCACGCGCCTGCATGAGATGATCGGCTGCACCGTCATCTACGTGACCCACGACCAGACCGAGGCGCTGTCGATGTCCGACCGGATCGCGGTTTTCGACGACGGGGTCGTGCAGCAGTGCGCGACGCCGGCCGAACTGTACGAACGCCCGAGAAACGCCTTCGTTGCGGACTTCATCGGCGAGAACAATTTCATTCGCGGTCGCGTGAACAGCTTCGAGGGCGAATGCGTGCAGGTCCATCTGCCCCACGGGGAAACGGTTCACGCCCGTGCCGAGGGCGATCTCAGGAATGATCAGGACGTGGTGATGTCGGTCCGGCCCGAAAAGCTGTTCATCGAGCCCACGACCCACGCCAGTGAAAACCGCATGCAGGCGAAATTCCTGACCCGCCACTACGTCGGGGACTTCATTCGCTATTATTTCGAGCTCTCCGACGGAACGGAGATCACCGTCAAAGTGCTGAACGATCTGGCTGCCCCGCAGTTCTCCGAGGGGGATGTCGCGGGTCTTATCTGGCTGACGAAGGACTGTTCTGCGTATCCGGCCTAGGAAGCGGCCGGATGCCTTAAAACGGGGAACCTACGCACGGTCCGTGCTGCGGACCCCATGACTCAGGAGAAGACAATGAGAAAACTGTCAGCGGCACTGGTCGGAATCGCGGCACTGCTGGTCGCGTCTGGCACTCTTGCGCAACAGCAGACCCTGACCGCAGTATCTTTCGGCGGTGCCTACGGGGCTGCGCAGAAGCGACACATGATCGATCCTTTCATGGAAAAGACCGGACACCGGATCCTGTTCGAGGATTATTCGGGCGGGATCGCGGAGATCAAGGCGCAGGTCGAATCCGGTAACGTCCAGTGGGACGTGGTCGACATCGAGGTGATCGACCTCGAGCGCGCCTGTGCCGAGGGCCTGCTCGAGGTGATTCCGCGTGACATCCTGCCTCCGGGCGATGATGGCACCCCGGCACTGGATGACTTCATGGAAGCGGCGCTTGAGAACGAGTGCGGCGTTGGAGTGATTTTCTGGACCACCCTGTATGCGATCAACACGGAGACCATCGGCCCGAACAAGCCCAGCACCATCCAGGATCTGTTCGATACGACGAAATTCCCGGGCAAGCGCGCCCTGCGCAAGCGTCCTCAGGTCAACCTCGAGTGGGCGCTCATCGCGGACGGCATAGATCGTTCCGAGGTGTACAAGGTCCTGGCCACCGAAGAGGGGCAGGCCCGTGCCTTCGCCAAGCTCGACACGATCAAGAGTGACGTCGTCTGGTTCGATAGCTGGTCGCAGGCCCCGCAGTTGCTCAATGACGGCGGCGCCATCATGGTGCAGTCGGCCAACGGGCGCTTCTATGCTGCGATCCAGGATGACGGGCGGCCGTTCGAGATGATCTGGGATGGGAACGTGTACGACCTGGACGTGTTGTCGATCGTCCGGGGAACCGCGAAGAAGGATCTTGCGCTCGAGTTCATCGCGTTCGCGTCCGGTACCGTGCCGCTGGTGGGGATGCAGGAAGTGGCCTACGGTCCGACGCGGCATTCATCGGCTGCGCTCGTGGATCCGGCCGTGCTACCGCTGCTGCCCTCGTCGCACATCGATTCCGGGGTCAAGGCCGACGGTGTGTTCTGGGCCGACTATGGTGAATCGCTGGGTGAGAAGTTCAATGAGTGGCTGTTGAGGTAAAACCCGTCCGATCCGGTCCCGTCGCCGGGATACTCCGGCGGCGGGAACAGCGGGTAGATGCTCGGAGTTCCGGTGATGACGGTGAATTCGCTGTCGAAGGAGGACCTGGGTTCGGCGCGTCGGGAACTGCGCCGGCGCAAGATCACGGCCTTCCTCTTCGTTGCACCATTGCTCGCATTTCTGTTGTTTACGTTCGTCGCGCCGATCGGCAGCATGCTGTTCCGCAGCGTGCACAACCCGACCGTTGCGGATCTGATTCCGGAGACGCTCGAGCTGATGGACGATTGGGATGGCGAGGCCCTGCCCGACCCGGAGGTGCTGAGCCAGTTCGCGCTGGATCTGAAGCGGCTTGCCAACGATCGCACCTCCGGCCGTCTAGCCGGCGAGGTCAACCGGATCCAGCCCGGCGCGAGCAGCCTCATACAGTCCACGGCGCGCCGCATGCGCACCGTGTCGGACAATGAACTGGAAGAACGTGGGGCGACCCTGTTGTTCGAGTCCCACGCGACCTGGGGACAGGTCGCCATCTGGCGCGCCATCCGCGACTCCGGCAAACCCTTCACGATCGCGCACTACCTTACTGCACTGGACCTCGAACGCACCCAGAGCGGCGCCATCCAGGCGCGTGACGGACCGCGAATCTATGTGACGCTTTACGTCCAGTCGCTGCGGATCGCGCTGACCATCACGCTGCTGACTTTCCTGCTCGGTTACCCGCTTTCGTATTTCCTGGCCAATGCACCGACTCGGATGGCCAACATTCTGCTGATTTTCGTGCTGCTGCCGTTCTGGACGTCGCTGCTCGTGCGCACGACCGCCTGGATCGCCCTGCTGCAGACCAATGGCGTGGTGAATACGACGCTGATGGGGGCCGGCATCACCTCCTCCCCGTTCAACATGCTGTATACGGAATTGGCCACGATCATCGCAATGACGCATATCCTGCTGCCGTTCATGATCCTGCCGCTCTACAGCGTCATGAAGGGCATCGACCCGAGCTACCTGCGTGCGGCGATGTCGATGGGCGCCAGACCCATCCCTGCCTTCCTGCGCATCTACTTTCCGATGACCTTGCCGGGCCTGTCCGCGGGTGCGCTGCTCGTCTTCATCGTCTCGGTGGGCTACTACATCACGCCCGCCCTCGTCGGGGGCAGTGACGGACAGATGATCTCGAACCTTATTGCGTTCCACATGCAGCAATCGAACAACTGGCCGCTGGCGGCGGCGCTGGGCTCGCTGCTGCTCCTGGTGATCCTGCTGCTCTACTGGACCTACGACCGGCTGGTCGGGGCCAAGAACATCTCTTTCGGTTGAGGACCATGGGGCGACTGCCTGCCTACTACGGATTCTGGCACTACGTGGGTCACTATGGTCTGCGCGTCGCCGTGGGTCTGATCCTGGTCTTCCTGATGCTGCCGATCCTGATCATCATCCCGCTGTCTTTCAACGTGGAGCCCTATTTCAGCTTCACCGAAGGAATGCTTCGCCTGGATCCGGATGCCTATTCCACGCGCTGGTACGCGCAGGTCTTCGACGATCCGCGCTGGACCCTGTCGATCAAGAACAGCTTCATCATCGGGATCGTGGCGGCGCTGCTGTCGACGCTGTTGGGCACGATCGCGGCGGTCGGTCTCTCGTCGCCGGTGATGCCGTCCAAGCGGCTGATCACCGCCCTGCTGCTTTCGCCGATGATCGTGCCCGTCATCATCATCGCGGCCGGCATGTTCTTCTTCTACACCCGCTTCAACCTCGTCGGCAGTCACCTCGGTCTGATCCTCGCGCACGCCGCACTGGGGATTCCGTTCGTCATCATCACCGTGACGGCAACGCTGACGGGCTTCGATCGGTCCCTGTACTACGCGGCCACCGGCATGGGAGCGTCTCCGGTCAGGGCATTCTGGGATATCGTGATCCCGCTGATCCGTCCGGGCGTGATCTCGGGGGGTCTGTTTGCATTCGTGACCTCATTCGACGAGGTCGTCGTCGTGCTGTTTCTGGCGGGTCCCGGGCAACGAACGATTCCGCGGCAGATGTTCTCGGGGCTTCGCGAGCAGATCAACCCGACGATCCTCGCCGTGGCCACGATGCTGATCCTGATTTCGGTGGCACTGCTGATCACGCTGGAACTGCTCCGGCGCCGGTCCGAACGCATTCGCCGCGGGACCATCGCCTGAGTACCAGGATCGCGAAACCCTGGCCTGCATTGCACCGAATTCCACCCATTCGAAGAGGCCTCGGACATGACCGCAACACTTGATGTATTCACGATCGGTCCGCATCATTCTCAACCCCGTCAGCGCGCCCGCGTCCAGACCACGCGTGCCGCGCCCCGTGCCTGAAGCCGCATTTTCCGAGGAGAACTCCATGGACATCACCGAGGCCCTAGTGCCGGATCCGCCCCAAGTGCGCACCGATGCCGAGTGGCTGGCCGCGCACTGGATGCCGTTTACCGGCAACCGCGACTTTCAGGCCCATCCGCGCATCATCGTGGGGGGGCACGGCTGCTACTATCGGGACAGCGAGGGCCGCCGGATCTTCGACGGCCTCTCGGGCCTTTGGTGCTGCGGCCTGGGCCATGGCCGACGCGAGATCAACGAGGCGGTGAGCCGACAGATTGCACGCCTCGACTACTCGCCCGCGTTCCAGTTCGGCCACCCGCTGTCGTTCGAACTGGCCAACCGCATCGTCTCGCACATGCCGCCCGGGCTCAACCGGGTGTTCTTCACCGGCTCGGGCTCGGAGGCGGCCGATACCTCGCTCAAGATCGCCCGCGCCTACTGGCGCGCCAAGGGCCAGGCGGGCAAGACGCGGCTGATCGGGCGCGAGAAGGGCTACCACGGCGTGAACTTCGGCGGCATCTCCGTCGGTGGCATAGCAGCCAACCGCAAGACCTTTGGCCAGACCATCGAGGCCGACCACCTGCCGCACACCCAGCCACCTGCGGGCTCGTTCCACAAGGGCCAGCCGCCCGGGGGGGGCGAACTGGCAGACCGGTTGCTCGACCTGATCAACCTGCATGACGCTTCCAGCATTGCAGCCGTGATCGTCGAGCCCTTCTCGGGCTCCGGTGGCGTGGTGATTCCGCCCGTGGGCTATCTGCAGCGGTTGCGCGAGATCTGCACCACGCACGACATCCTGCTGATCTTCGACGAGGTGATCACCGGGTTCGGGCGCGCCGGCGCCTGGACCGGGGCGGAGGCCTTTGGCGTCACGCCCGATATCCTCAACATCGCCAAGCAGGTCACCAACGGCACCCAGCCGCTGGGTGCCGTGATCGTCAGGCAGGATATCTGCGATACCTTCATGGACGCCGGCGGCCCCGAGTACATGCTCGAATTCGCCCACGGTTACACTTACTCGGCCCATCCGGTGGCGTGTGCCGCTGCTGTTGCCGTGCTCGACGTGCTGGAGCGCGAAGACGGCCCAGGGCGGGTGCGTGCGCTGGCACCGCATTTCGAGGCCGCGGCGCACAGTCTGAAGGGCGCCAGGCATGTGGCCGACGTCCGCAACTTCGGCCTGGCTGCGGGCATCACCATCAGCCCCCATCCGGGCGAGCCGGCGCGTCGACCCTACGAGATCGCAATGGCGATGTGGCGCAAGGGCTTCTACGTGCGCTACGGCGGGGATACCATACAGCTTGCACCGCCCTTCGTGTCCGAGAAGGCCGAGATCGACCGCCTGGTCGATGCGCTGGGCGAGACGCTCAACGCGTCGCCCTGAGCCCGATGCGCTCTCGCCGATGGACTGTGTTTGGCCGGACCGATTGGATCATCCCGGCGATTTATCACTTGCCTGGTGGCGCGCGCGCGGCCGCGGGCGTCCGAACGCGAGCGCCGGATCGGCGGCGGTTTCGAAACGATCGTCGAGGAGTCGGCAGGAACGACAAGTGGTGCCGCTCCGGACGGCTTACTTCTGCGGGTCGGCGCACATCTTCGCCGCCGCTGCCTGCAACTCTTCCGGACTCACGTCGCGAACGTGGGTCGCGATCGACCAGCGGTGGCCGAAGGGGTCTTCGAGCACGCCGTAGCGATCGCCCCAGAACATGTCATCGACCGGCATCACGACCTTTGCTCCAGCCGCGACGGCACGCTCGAAGACCGTGTCGACGTTTTCGACATACAGGTGAATGGTCACCGACGAGCCGTTCAGCGACTTGGGTCCGGAGGAACCCCACTCTGGAAATTCGTCGACCAGCATGACGGCCGAATCGCCAATGCGAATCATCGCGTGCAGGAGCTTGCCGCCGGGCCCGGGCAGTCGACCCATGTCGGCGGCGTCGAACGCCTTTCTATAGAACTCGATCGCATCGGCGGCGCCGGCGCAGACCAGGTGAGGGGTCACGGTGTGCATTCCCTCGGGTATCGGCTTGACTTGCGACATCAGTGTTTCTCCTTTCAGTTGGGAAATCGGGGCAGATCGCGGGCGGTTGCACCGCGTTGGCAGGCATGTCGGCGGCCGACGCCCCGTTCGTCGGCCACAAGCGCTCCGAACAGCTCTTTGTCGTCCGGGATGGGTGAAAATCGACAAGGGCGGCCATGTGGAGGCGAAGAATCTCCTGCGTCGAGGCCCGGACGAGCTGCGCTCCTACGGATGGGGCGAATGCGCCGGGCCGGCGTGGGAAGGGAAATGCCGCGCCGGGAACCGCGCGTCGGCGGCGGCCCGCGCAACGGTCCGTCGAGTTGGCGCAGATGACTGTTGCCGGGCTCGGGGCCGACGTCCAGTGAAGAAATCTGCCCCGTCAGTGACTGCGGATGGCAGCTGCCGAGCGCAGGTCGACAGGCTCCATGCGGTCCGCGCGCGCCCGAATCTCTGCCGTTCGCAGTGGTCGTCCTACACTTCAACGCTCGACTTCAGCGGGTGCCGCAGGCAATTCGCCGGGACGATGCGTCGGGCGTCGCTGCCTTCACATTGAACGACCATCGAAGTTCTGCACGGGAAGCGACGCGAGATCTACGCCGTCGAGGCAGCGCACGTTGACGGCGGCCATGCGATTGCCCTTCGGATCAACGCCCTCGCCATAAGGATGGATGCCACAGGTCGGGCAGAAGCGGTGCTTGATGACGTGCTTGTTGAAAGTGTACGTGCTGGCAGCCTCGTCCGGCGTCCGCAACCGCAGCTTCTCCCTGGGAACGAACCACAGAAGAGAACCCTTGCGCGAGCAGATCGAGCAGTTGCACGCGAGGGCGCCCTTGATTTCGCCTTCAACCTCGAACGCGACGCTGCCACAGTGGCAGCTACCCTTGTAGATCATGCTGTGTCTCCGTGCTCGTTGGCCGACGCCGATCAGTCAGGATGTGGTGGTGTCCTGAACGGGCCGATTAAAGTCACAGGCAAGCGCATTGATTCAACATAGCCGATGGCCGACGACATTCAAGCGAAATGTCACGACCGGCGGCAGGTGGTGGTCGGACTCTGCCTGACAGGGGCGGAGCCGAAGCGACCCGGGCGAGCGGCCAGTCATATCGGACCGAGGACGTGAGCCCAGGAGCGCCCCCGACCCTGAGCGACCGGTCATGGCTTGATCGGTGAGCTTAGCCCGGCGAACAGACGACCCGCAAAGTCGCACTTCTATTTAATTTTATTTGTACTATGGTCAAATTAATGTCGCGACAAGCCTCCAGAGAGTAGCCCCGTTGACAACCAGGACCTACAATAACGAATCACGCCGGCGGCGGCAGGCCGCGCTGAAGGCCAGTATCGTTGCCGCGACTGCCGAGCTGCATGCGAGCAAGGGCGTGATTGCGACCAGTTACGCCGACATCGCCAAGCATGCCGGCGTATCGCTGCCCACGGTTTACAGCCACTTTCCAACGCAGCATGAACTGCTTCAGGGTTGCACCGCGCATGTCATTGCCAAGGCCCCGGCTCTGCCGATCGAGAAGATCCTTGCCGCACCGGATCTGCCTTCTGCCGCGAGCTTGCTGGTCGCCGCCATGGAGCGGCAGCATCTGCATTTCGAGCCGTGGCTGGCCTGGCGCGAGGACAGGGTGATTCCGTTTCTCGGTGAGATGGCTGCCGACATCCGCCAGTCGAAAGGCGCATTGCTGGCCGGGTTGCTGGCGCGTCACGACGCGCAGGGCGTGCAGCGCGAGTCGGTGGCGGCATGGGAATCCGTGCTGTCCTTCGACCTGTGGCACCGCCTGGTGCGCGAGCACCGGTTGCCGCGTGTCGTTGTGCGCCGCATCCTCGTGCAATGTTTGCTGGCTGTTGTCGGACTGACGCCCGCATGCTCACCAAACCCCAGTCCGAGGAGAGCATCATGAGCCCGACCCCGATCGCCTCGATCGACCAGATCGCCGAGGACACCTATCGCATCAGCGTCGCAGTGCCGGGGCCGATGCCCGGTGGCTTTTCATTCAACCAGTATCTGGTGGTCGACGAGATGCCCCTGCTCTTTCACACTGGGCCAAGACGATTGTTTGCACTGATTCGCGAGCAGATCGAAACCGTGCTTCCCGTCTCGAAACTGCGCTTCATCGCTTTCTCGCACGTCGAGGCCGATGAGTGCGGCAGTCTGCCCGAGTTCCTTGCCGCGGCACCGGAGGCCCGCCCGGTGTGCAGCGAAGTTGCAGCGATGATTTCGATCGGCGACCTGGTAGACGTCGAGCCACTGGCCATGGCCGACGGACAGAAACTGAGCCTGGGCCGGCATCAACTGGTGTGGCAATCGACTCCCCATCTGCCGCATGGATGGGAATGCGGCTACTTTTTCGATCAAACGACCAGAACCCTGTTCTGCGGTGATCTGTTCACACAACCCGGCATGGGGGAGCGGCCTTTGGTCAGCGACGACATCCTGGCTCCCAGCGAGGCATTCCGACGTCAGATGGACTACTTTGCACACAGCCGGGACACCTCGCGACTGATCGGAAAGCTGGCCGATCTGCAGCCCGGTGTGCTGGCCTGCATGCACGGCAGCGCCTGGTCGGGGGATGGTGCCGGCCTGCTGCGCAGGCTCGGTGAATCACTGGCACAGCCGTGAGGGCAGCGGACATGCCGTACGGTCGCGGGCAGAGTCCCGTCCGGGCGCC
>CAYOKH010000058.1:0-11376 GCA_964404505.1 uncultured Azoarcus sp. | reverse complement strand
CTTTCCCTACACGACGCTCTTCCGATCTCGGAAGAGCGTCGTGTAGGGAAAGAGGGTATTGCCGGCTCAAGGCCCAGCGCGACGGCGATTTCGAGCGGCTCGCCGGCCGCCTCCGCGTGCGCGTGGAACTCCGACAGCGGCGGATTGGCAAGCAGGATGCCGAGCCGCCGGCCGCCCTTGACCATCATGCGATGGATGCCCATGCCCCGACGCCCGCTGTGCGGATCCTTGCACAACACCACGCCGGTGGTGATGAACGGGGCGCCATCCTTTTCGTGATGGGTCAGAATGGGGAGCAAGGCGAGCAGATCGTCCGGGTCGCGGTGAATCACTTCCTTCACCGGCGCCGCCCCGCGCGCCGCTACCGGGGGCAGGCCATTGTCCCTGTGCCGCAGGTAGGTCTGTACCAGCTTGTCCTCGGTCGTTCCGAGCGCGCGCGCCACGCGTCGGCGGCTGGCAATCAGGTTGCCCGCAACGCGTACCCCGGGATAGCCGCTGACGTTCTCGAAAAGCAGCGCCGGCCCATCCTCGGGCATGCTGCGCAGCAGGGCAGCGATCTCGAACCTGGGGTCGAACGGCTGCCTGATCGTCAGCAGATCGTCACCCAGCTCGGACAGGAAACTGCGCAGATCGGAAAAGGCCATGTTCTCCCCGGTTGCCTGGACGGCCCGGGCGATCGGCTGGCGATCGCCCGGGGTTCGCGCCGGCGTGATTACAGATACTTGGCAGGCATGCGTTGCACGGTCTCGAGCACCTCGATCGAGAATCTGCGCTCGCTGAGCTGGCCGCGCCCGAGGCGTACCTGCAGGCGGTCGCCGAATCGCGCCAAGTCCTCCGATACCGTCGCGCGCACGCGCTGATACGTGTATTTCTGCCTGCCGGGATTGAGGGTGCGGATGCTCAACTCCAGCTCCTTGCCCTCGGGCAGTTCCGACAGATCGGTGACGAACACTTCCCATTGATTCATGACCTACGCTCCTTTCTCATTTGACCGGCGTAAAACCGTAGTCTGTCCAGTTGTTCACGACCTTGTCCTGGACGTCCTGCGGATAGACATTCTTGAAGCTGACCGTGGTCGGCACATCGTTGACCTTGTCCCAGTCGACCGGCCACAGGCAGTCGAACAGCACCTGCGAGCCGATCGAATACTTGCGGTCGTGCGGCGTGGCGTGCGGATAGAGCGCGGTGCCGGTGGTGTTCTTGAATATGTGGATGCCGCGCTCGGGATTGCAGCGGGTGCAGAACGCGTGATAGACCTCGTCCCAGTTGAAGATGTCGGTCTTGTCGTCGACGACCACCACCATGTGGAACCAGGGACCGAGCTTGCTGCCGAAGGCGAGCTGGGCGATCTGCATCGCGATTCCGGCATAGGCGGGCTTGACGCCGACGATCATCATGTGGTGCGTCGAGCGCGGGTGCATGTACACGCCGGTGACCGGGATCCCCTGGCTCTTGAGCAGCTTCTCCAGTTCCAGCCCCAGCGAGAACGAGCGCAGCAACTGGCCCTCGTCCTGTGGCACACCCATATTGGAGATGGTCATCGTCGCGTTGTTGCGATAGGTGATCGCATCGACGCGGAAAGTCACGCGGAAATCGCGCGGCGAGGTGCGGTAGCCGGTGTATTCACCGAACGGGCCTTCCTCGACCTTGTAGTCGGGCAGGATGACCCCTTCGATGATGATCTCGGCATCGGCCGGGACTTCGAGGTCGTTGGTCTCGCATTTGACCAGGCGCACCGCCTCGCCGGACAGCATGCCGGTGAGCTCCGGTTCGGGGATGGGCGACGGGGCGCAGGCTGCCATCGCCGCGAGCGGCGACAGACCGATGGCGGTTGCGAACGGACATCCCTCGCCGCGCGGCAGGTAATAGTCGTTGAGTGCCTTGCCCAGATCGGAGAACGGGAACACCGCACCCGACATGGTGCGACCGTCCCACATCATCTGCCGGTACATGCCCCAGTTCACGTCGCCGCGCACCGGGTGCCTGGTGATGACGGCATGCCACGTGCCGACGTAGCGGCCGCCGTCGCCGTCATGCACGAGCGGCACCGGCAGCTTGCACAGGTCGACATCCTTGCCGAGCAGGATGTTCTCCTTGCAGGGTGCGTCGCGCTTGTCGATCAGGACCGGCTGGATGACCTCGCTGTTGGTGCGCTTGAGGTATTCCGCGCCGATCTGGGGCAAGGTCGAATCCGGGTCCATGCCCAGCGAGATGGCCATGCGCCGATACGTTGACAGTGGCGCGCCGAAGTAGCTGAAACCGGGATAGTCCTTGATCTTTTCCATGAACGGGGCGGCTTCGCCCAGTTCGCACACTCGACGCACGATCGCGCCCGCCTCGTTGTCCCAGTCGACTTCCTGCTTGATGCGGACGGCGTCCCCGGAGGCGACGCATGCCTCGATGAATTCGCGGTTGCTCCTGGGTGCGGATATTTTTGACACGTGGATCTCCTTGCCGGATTGAGAAAGCAGTTTGGAAAGCTCAGTGGAGTTTGGACAGAACCTTTTCCCACTTGCCCTGAGCCTTGAGAATCATCTCGGCGACCTCGCGCACGGCGCCGCGCCCGCCGTGCGCGGTGGTCACATAGGCGGCCACTTCCTTGACGTCGGCCACCGCATCGCCGACCGCCACCGGCAGGCCGACGCGCTTCATCATCGACAGGTCCACCAGGTCGTCGCCGACGTAGCACACCTGCGCGTCATGGATGTTGAGTTCCTCGAGCATCTGTTCGTAGGGTTCGGTCTTCTTTTTGATCCCTTCGTGGAAGTGCTTGATCTTCAGTTCTTCGGCGCGATGCCGCACTGCACCCGATTTCTTCGACGTGATGATCGCCACGTCGATGCCGCACAACTGCAGCACCACGACGCCCATGCCGTCCTTGATATCGAAGTTGCGCGATTCGACGCCGTTGTCGTCGATGACGATGCGTCCGTCGCTCATGACGCCATCGACGTCGAGAATCACCAGCCGGATGTCCTTTGCCTTGTCCATAGTCAGTTTCCCTTGCTGTCCTGAAATGTCCGCCGCCGCGCCTGCGCCGGGTTCCTGCGGTACCGCGCCACCTGCTCAGTCGAGTCCGTACTCGCCCCACCGGCTCCTGATCTTCGCCAGCATCTCCGCGTCCATGCGCGCCTCGACCGGCTTCTGCTTCCATTCGAACGGAATGCAGGCGTCCATGAGGATGCGTGAGGTGGTGAGCTTGTCGGAGTCGGGATCGAGTGCCGGATCGAGCGGAGTCGAGCGGCCGCGCTTGACCAGTTCGGTGCCGCGCATCGGGTCGTAGCGGCACGACAGGGCCCAGAAGACCCGCTGGATGTCGTCGGCCATGATGTCCTCATCGACGGTGATGACGCCCTTGATTCCGTAAGAGCCGGTATTGCTGCCGATCACGGCGTTGGCGACCTGCGACGAATGTCCCGGATACATCTGCTTGAGCGACACCACCGCCCAGAAGCGCCCGGCCGATTCCGGCATCACGCACACCGACTGGATGCCGGGGATGCGCATCTGCTCGAGTTCCGTCCACAGCGTCGCTGTGCGCGTGAAGGCAAGCAGCATGTGCACGTCGGTCACCGGACGGCCCTGGCCGGTCGCCCACAGGATCGGGCTGTTGCGGTGCAGGATCTGCTTCACTTCGAGGCAGGGCTTGTTGATGACCTTGTGCAGCTCGTCGGTGTAGTAGCCGGTGTATTCGGCGAACGGACCTTCGGGGCGGAAATTGTTCGGATCGATCTCACCTTCGAGCACGATCTCGGCGCCTGCGGGCACCGGCAGACCCGTGAGCGGCGCCATCAGGAATTCGGACTGCATGCCGCGGACGGTGCCGGTGATGTCGAAATCACTGACACCCTGCTGGCCCTTGTGCATCAGCGTCCCGGCCATGAAGGTCAGCGGGTCGCAGCCGATCACGGCCGCCGCGGGCATCTTCTTGCCCATTTTCTGGTACTTCTTCATGATGCGTTCACCGCGCTTCCCGGGCAGGATCTGGACGCCGCAGGTCTTGTCGTCGAGCATCTGCATCCGGTACGTACCCAGGTTGACATCACCGGTTTCCGGATCGCGCAGCACCACGAACACCATCGTGCCGATATAGCGGCCGCCGTCGAGCGGGAAGAATTTCGGCACCGGAAACATGTTCAGATCGACCTTGTCCCCGCTGATCACATTCTCGAGCACCGGCCCGTCCTTGACCTCCTTTGCCTTGATCAGGCCCTCGGAGGTGATCGTCTTCTTCATCCACTGCTGCGCGGACTCGCACATCGACAGGTGATGGGGCAGCCCCAGCATGATCGCCAGGCGTTTGGTGGTGGCGAATGCCCCGGTGAACACGGGCGTCGAATAGCCCTTGATGCTCTCGAACAGCAGTGCCGGTCCCTTTCGTTCCTCGTTGAGCTTGGACACATGGGAGATCTCGAGATCCCATTCGACTTCGGCGGTGATCCGCTTAAGCTCGTTCGCTTCGGCGCATTGATTGATGAAATACCTCAGGTCCATGCGGAGTGCTCCTCGGAAGATGGATGATGGATGGCGATTGAATCGTTGCGGAATCGCACCGTGGCTTCAGTGCGAGGCGACGACGGATTCGATGACGGGGAATCCCGCGCGCTCGAGCGTGCGAATCACGTCTCGGATCTCCGGCGCATGAAAGCGGACGATGAGCTTCTTGAGGCGGTGATCGTTGGTGGGACCCTGTCCGGCAACGCTGATCGGATAGATCGCGATTACCTCGCCTCCCGCTTCCTCGACCAGATCGGTGACTTTGCCGATGACGCCGCGGCGCAGTTCCATGGGCGCGAGCGTGACGCCGCTGCGCTGTTCCCAGGCGCCGAGGAAGTGAGCCGCCAGCGAGAACATCTCGATCGCGGAGATGATCCCCACGACGTGTCCGTCGTCCATGACCGGCAGTTGCCCGACACCATGTTGCTGTCCGACCTGCAGGCAGCGCTCCATGGTCTCGTTGGCATCGATGGTGACCGGATTGCGCACCATCACGTCCTTGACCTTGACGCAGTTCGAAAAGAAGTTCAGTTCGTCGACGCTCTGGGTGCGCAGTGCGCAGTGTGCGGCGCGCAGGCAGTTCGCCCGCGTGATCAGCCCGCGCAGGCGGCCGTCGTCGACGACCGGCAGGGCGTGAAGACTGGTCTCGGAAAGAATGTGCTTGGCCTCGGACAGCAAGGTATCGCTCTTCAACAGCGTCGGATTGGGTTGCATCCAGTTGCGCACGATCACGGTGAGACTCCTCCTAGGAAACGCGCTTGCCTGTGATCAGGCTCGATACGATGTAATCCATCGCCGAGGTGGCGCCGTGCGAGGCGCTGCACCGTTGCCGGTTGCTCCAGATCGTTTCCGGGCGTGCCTGGAGAATGAACACGTTGCCCCCGGCGGGGAGGTTCTTGTCGATCGCCCATTCGATGTCCATCGGGCGGCCATAGTGCTTTTCGATCTTCTTTGCCATCCACGCCAGTTCGGTGATCTCGTCGTCGATGATCGACTGGATGTTCTGGCGCTCGGCAGGCACCGGGATGGCGACCGACTTCTGTGCCCTGAGATCCACCGTGTAGCAGACCTCCTTGGTCGAAATGGTCCGATCGAGGATGTCGAGCGTGACCTTGCTGACGACGAAGTGATCCGGCGTCACCTCCCCCGACACCACCGATTCGCCGAAACCGAAGTTGGAGTCGATGACGATGACCGAGCGGTCGCCCGACGCCGGGTCGATGGTGAACATCACCCCTGCGGTATAGGCGTTGGCCATCTGCTGGACCCCGACACTGATGGCCACCTGCTCGTGCGCAAACCCCATCCTCATCCGGTACGCAATCGCGCGGGCCGTGTACAGGCTGGAGATGCAGCGGCGCACATGCAGCATCACGCTGTCGATGCCCCGGATCCACAGGTAGGTGTCCTGCTGGCCGGCGAAGCTGGCTCCGGGCAGGTCCTCCGCGGTGGCGCTGGAGCGTACCGCCACCGGTGCGGCCGGTACGTAGCACCGCACCGAGAGCTTGCGATAGGCCTCGGCGATGAGATCCTCCAGCTCGATCGAGATGGGCCGTGACTCGATCATCTCGCGAATGCACCGCGAGGCGTCCTCCAGCTTGTCCATGTCGTCGTGGTCCAGCCCGTCGAGCAGGCCATCGATCTCGGGCTGGATGCCGGCTTCGCGCATGAACTGCGCGAAGCCGTGCGTCGTGAGGGCGAATCCCGGGGGCACGCGCACGCCCGCCTGGATGAGCTCTCCAAGCGACGAACACTTGCCCCCGACGAGTGCGACGGAGTCCTTGTTGCAGTCCTCGAAGAAACACACCTTCGGGGTCTCGTCGGCTCGTGCGGTAACACGACGGACTTCGCCTGCAGAAAGGCCGGTCATCATTGCCAGCACCTCGTTCGCGATGGTCACTTGTCGAGGATCGAGATGACGCCCGATGATCCATCGACGCGCAGCGTCATGCCCGTCTTGATGACGCGGGTCGACAGGCCCGTGCCGACCACGGCCGGCATGCCGTACTCGCGGCACACGATCGCAGCGTGGCTCATGACCCCGCCGACGTCCGTGATGCAGGCCGCGATCTTCGCAAACGCCGGAGCCCAGGACGGAGACGTCGTCGGGGCGACGAGGATCTCGCCCTCCTGCAGGTCGCGGATGTCCTCGGCACTGCGACACACCCGTGCCTTGCCCTCGACCGAACCGGGGCTCGCGGCGAAGCCCTTCAGCTCGGTGATGCTGTCGGGGTCGGCAACGTCCTGGACCGCGGCCCAGGCCGACAGCGAACTGTTGGTCACTCCCCACAGCACGATGGTGAAAGGTTCCTGGATCACTTCCGGGGCGGTACCGATGGCCGGCGGCGGTGTCCACTCGCGGAACTTCTGCATCACGCCTTTGCGCCATTCGATCTCCGGCGGCCAGGTGGTGGTGCCGCGCGGGGTGACGCCGGTGGCCCAGGCGGTGACGATGTCCCACAGACCCTGCTTGATCTCGTCGCGGCGCAGATACCAGACATCCTCGATGTCCTCGATCAGCCCGTGCTCCTGCATCACCGCGGCGACGTCGCGTATCTTGTTCCAGAACACCGAGTGGAACCAGTGCTCGACATAGAACAAATGGTTCTCGACGTACGGGAATACCGTCTTCGCACATCCGAGCAGCTCGTCGAACTGCTTGCGATCGTCGTCGCTCTCGATCAGGTCGCGGTACTCGGCGGTGATGCGGTCACGCTCGGCGCGCACAGCCTCCATCGGGCGGTCGATCGACACGCCCGCGCGGATCTTGCCGATATAGGTCTGTATTCCGTCGAGCGGAATGTTGAGATTGTCGTTCCAGCTGCGATCGGTATGGAACCAGCCGGTCCCCGAAGAAATGTTGAACCACGGATAGCGTGCCTTCTCGAACGCTGCCAGCCATTCCGCGCCGTGACGGTGTGATTCGAGCGCGGCCTTGACGTCGGCCCACTCGCGGTGGCCGCTCACCAGCTCATCGACCTCCAGCGCCACGGCCTTCTTCGCCAGTTCCTTGAGTTCGTCGTCGGGCCGGTACATGATCACGTCGATGCCCGAGATCATCTGTGTCACGCGCTGCAGCGGAATGTTCGGGAACAGCTTCTGCGTGAAGTCCATGAAGAAGACATAGGCGGCATAGCCGAGATTGAGGAACTCGAAGTGGTACTGCCAGCACTTGATGCCGAGGTTGATCAGGTCGTCGTAGTTCTTGATCAGGTGATAGCCCTTCGACTCGCCCACACCATCGGTGACGACGCTCAGATCCTCGATGTCGGGCAGACGCGGAATCTCGAGCGCTTCGAGCTCCTTGATCGTCGCTTCCATCTTGATCTTCCACTTCGCCTCGAGCTCATCCCAGTTCTTGTAGTAGAAACCGGCGCGCTCCATGAAGTTGGGCACGCGCTTGCCGATCTCCTCGGGGTCCTTCACCGGCACGGGCGAGATGTAGATGTAGCCGTTGATGACGCGGTGATCGACGCCACGCACCGGCGGCACCTGGAAGATGCGGTTGTTGAACTGCGACAGCGCCAGATACCAGGCTTCGTCCCAGATGGTGTCGAACGGATACAGCGGCTCCGGATAGTGCAGCCCGTCGTAGAACCAGAACGTGTCCTTCTCGTACTGGTTGCGCTTCGGGTCATCGCTGACGAACTGGTACTGGTACGGATACATCCGCTCCCATCCTTCGGTTCCCGGGATGGCCTTGGCCTTGACATCGTGCGGAACAGGAAACTTCATCTCGCGCCCCCTCTTCGTGATTCGGATTTTCTGGATACCGCCCCATGGCAGTTGCAGGCGGTCGCGAGTCAGGCATTGCAAGGCGCGTGCCAGCACTGATTGCGCGCGGCACCATCGAGCGCGACGAAATGCATCGACAGGCGCACAATGGACCCACCGTTGGCGGTGCCCGCGTGATTGCTGCAAATGCAAATGAGGGGCGCAGAATTGACCCCAGGCCGATCCGGAATGCAAAGCGGGCGGAATGCGACGTTTGATGATTTGGTGTAAACCGTGACCCCTCGGCGAAGCGAATGCATCATTTGATGAATGTCGCCTCCGACCCATCGACAGGGAAGCGCCGGGTACGATGATCGCTTGGGTCGAAATGGTTTGATCTGCATCAATGCGGGTGAAGGTCGCTACGTGTAGTAGTGGCAGACCATATGGAGGGCTAGGCAATGACCAAGCTCCGGAGCGAGACACACGCAGAAGACGATTTGAGGGCACAGGTGCGTTTTAGCGCCGAGACCGGGCAGGTCTGGCTGCATGAGCACCGCATGCTGCTCGTACACGCCGAGGCGCAGGCCTCGTTGCGCAGGGAGTTGATCGACACGCTCGGAATGGCGCGTGCGCGCGGTCTGCTGGTGCGCATGGGCTATGCGTCCGGGGTGCAGGATGCCGAACTCGTGAGCACCCGCACCGCGCACTGCAGCGATCTGGAGGCCTTCATGACCGGGCCGCAGCTGCACACTCTCGAGGGCATCGTCAACGTCATCCCGATCCGGGTCGAGCTCGATCGGAAGGCAGGGCAATTCTACGGCGAGTTCCTGTGGGAGAACTCATGGGAGGGGCAGTCCCACCTGCGGCACTACGGCGTTCAGTCCGAACCCGTGTGCTGGACGCAGATCGGCTACGCCTGTGGCTTCACTTCGGCGTTCATGGGGCGCCCGATCCTGTACAAGGAGGTCGACTGCGTCGGCAAGGGCGACGAGACCTGCCGCATCATCGGCAAGCCGGTCGAAGAATGGGATGATGCCGAGGAACACATGCGCCTGCTGGCGCCGCAATCCATAGCCGAACAGTTGCTCGATCTGCAGACCGAGGTCGCGCAGTTGCGCTCCACCATCGGGGATCTGAACAAGCTCTCCCCGAACATGATCGGCCGGTCGCCGGGCTTTCGGGCGGCGCTAGACATGGTCAATCAGGCCGCCGCCAGCAACATCGCGGTGCTGCTGCTGGGCGAGACCGGTGTCGGAAAGGAGCTGTTCGCCCGCGCGCTGCACGAGATGAGCCCGCGCCGCAATCGCCCCATGGTGGCGATCAACTGCGCCGCAATCCCGCATGACCTGGTCGAATCGGAGTTGTTCGGTGTCGAGAAGGGTGCTTACACGGGTGCGCTCGTCACCCGCGCCGGCCGCTTCGAACGCGCAGACGGGAGCACATTGTTTCTGGACGAAGTGGGGGAGCTGCCACTGACCGCGCAGAGCAAGTTGCTGCGCGTGCTGCAGGAGGGCGAGTTCGAGCGTCTGGGTGACGACAAGACGCGCAAAATCGACGTGCGCCTGGTCGCCGCCACCAATGCAAGCCTGCTCCAGCGGGTCAGGGACGGGCGATTCCGCGCCGACCTCTACTATCGCCTCAACGCCTTCGAAGTCGACATCCCGCCGCTGCGCGAGCGCAAGGACGATATCTCCCCCCTGGCCAAGCATTTTCTGGAGAAGTACGCAGCGATCAACGGCAAGACGCTGCGCGGCTTCACGGACAAGGCCAAGCGCGCGCTGCTCTCGTACCCGTGGCCGGGCAATATCCGTGAGTTGCAGAACACCATCGAGCGGGGCGTGATTCTCGCACCCAACGGCAGCCGCATAGAGGTCGGCCACCTGTTCTCGTCGTGTCCCGACGACCAGATCCGGCAATTCGGCCTCGACGAGGATGGCAAGCTCGAGGTCGCACAGGACGAGCCCAGCAGGAGCCTGTGCGAGGCGGTGTGCAATGGCGTCATGACGCTCGAACAGGTGGAGGCGATGTTGCTGGAGGCGGCCGTCGACAAGGCGGGCGGCAATCTGTCCTCGGCCGCACGCATGCTCGGGCTGACGCGCCCGCAGCTTGCCTACCGCCTCAAACGGCTGCATGAGAACGATGCGCCCGCTTCCGGTACCGAGGCGGACGGGACCAGGGCGATCCATCACTCGTCATGAGTGCATTGGAGAGCGAGCGGGCGCTGGCGTACCTGCACCGGCACAACGTCATGACGCTGGCGACGTGCGATCGCGATTCGGTATGGGCCGCGGCGGTCTTCTACGTCAACGATGGATTCACGCTGTACTTCCTGTCCTCACCATCGAGCCGTCATGCCCTGAACATGACGCAACAGCCGCGTGTTGCGGCGACGGTCCACGAAGATTACGCCGACTGGCGCGAAATCCGGGGCGTGCAGCTCGAAGGTACGGTATGCGAGATTCCGCCCCGGGAGGAAAAACGGGCGCGCGCGCTGTATGCCGAGAAATTTCCCCTGGTGGGGAAACTGGCGCAGGCGCCATCGGCGATCGTCAAGGCCATGGCCAGAGTGAGGTGGTACAGGCTCGTCCCGGAACGCCTTTACTTCATCGACAACTCGGCGGGTTTCGGGCACCGCGCGGAGGTTTGCTGCGCCGGTCCGCACCCGACCCTCGGCGAGCAGACCGACTCGCCTCGCACGGCCTGATCCACGAATATACTCTTATCGCGAGGTTGCTCCGATGTCTGGAAACACTTTGGGCAGATCGTTCTGTGTAAGCTCGTTCGGGGAGTCCCACGGTCCGGCGATAGGGTGCGTGGTCGATGGATGCCCTCCGGGTTTGAAACTGTCGGCCGCCGATATCCAGAAGGAGCTGGACCGTCGCAAGCCGGGAACATCCCGCCACGTCACGCAGCGACGCGAGCCCGACGAGGTCGAGATCGTGTCCGGCGTCTTTGAAGGGGTGACGACGGGTACCCCGATCGCATTGCTCATCCGCAATCGCGACCAGCGCTCGCGCGACTACGGCAACATTGCCGAGACATTCCGCCCGGGTCACGCGGACTACGCCTATTGGCAGAAATACGGGATCCGGGACCATCGCGGCGGTGGCCGCTCATCGGCGCGCGAGACGGCGGTGCGCGTTGCCGCCGGCGCGATCGCCC
>CAYOKH010000057.1:0-11405 GCA_964404505.1 uncultured Azoarcus sp. | reverse complement strand
CCGGCACTGCCCGCGGAAGGCTGCCGAAGTTTTCCCGTAACGGCGGCAGTACTCCAACCGGGCCACTAATCGATAGTCGTTTTGATAGTTATTAATGCCGAAAAAACTTCAAATCCAATAAAATCAACGTACTAGTTTCTATTGCTGGCGGAGAGGGCGGGATTCGAACCCGCGTTGGGATATTATCCCAAACACGCTTTCCAGGCGTGCGACTTAAACCACTCATCCACCTCTCCGTGGAAGTTCGCAATTCTAGCAGAATTGCCCACGCCCGAAACCCCACAGGGTCCGGACCCGCGCCCGGTCATCGGAACCCGCTCGGCTGGTCGAACTCGTCGGAGGGAAGGTTCGGGTAACGCACGTAGTCGACCAGATCCTGCACCTCCTGCGGCGGAGGCGCCGTCAGCAGGCTGACGATCATGATGGTCGCAAATCCGAGAAAAACCCCGAAGGCCCCCGCCGAAATCGGGTTGATGCCGAACCAGGCGTTCTCCATCGATCCACCGAAGAACGCATGGGTTCGCACGACATAGTAGAGCGTCACGCCAAGGCCGGCGAGCATGCCTGTCACCGCACCGGGACGATTGGCGCGCTTCCAGAAGATGCCCAGCACCAGTGCAGGAAAGAACGCCGATGCCGCTATCGAGAACGCCATGCCGACCATGAAGAGTATGTTGTCGGGGCGCAGTGAGGCGACCCACGCTGCAACTACGGCGACGAACAGCAGCTGCGATTTCGAGATGACCAGGCGGCGGTGGGTGGAGGCCGCGGGATTGATCACCTTGAAGTACAGGTCATGCGAAAGCGCGTTCGATATCGTCAGCAGCAGGCCGTCGGCAGTAGACAATGCGGCGGCAAGCCCGCCGGCCGCCACGAGCCCCGCGACCACGTATGGCAGACCGGCTATCTCGGGGGTCGCGAGCACGATCACGTCGGTGTTCAGACTGAGTTCCGCAAGTTGCAGGATGCCATCGCCGTTGATGTCCTCGATGTTCACCATTCCGACCCGACCCCACGAAGCAACCCACTTGGGGAGTTCGGTGATATCCGAGCCGATGAGATTCGTATACACCTCCCACTTCGCGAACACGGCATACGCCGGTGCAGTGATGTAGAGGAGGAATATGAACAGCAGCGACCAGAACACGGACTTTCGGGCTTCCTCGACCCCCGGTGTGGTGTAGTAGCGCATCAGGATGTGCGGCAGCGCAGCCGTTCCGACCATGAGCACGAAAACCAGTGCAAGAAAGTTGTTTCGCGCCACCGTGGATTCCTCGGGCGTCTTTCCGGGGTGCGCGGCAGCATGCCGCGGTGGAACTTCGGAGCGCTTGAGCGCTTCCGCGCGGGCGCGTTCCCACTCCTCCCGGGCCAGCTGCGGGGTTTTCGGAAGATCGCGCAGCATCCGCTCCATGTGCGCGATTTCGCGTGCCGATGCGTCACCGAGACGAAGCTCGTTGAGCCGTTCCACCAGACCGCGCCGTTCGACCACCAGCGAATCCGGCAGATGGGCGATCTTTCCGGCATAGTCCTCCGCACGATAGCGGAACTGCAGTCGCGCCTGGGCCTCGACAGGATCAGCGAACAGCTCCAACTCCTTCTTCGACAGTTCGCCGAGCACGTTGCCGTATACGGCCTGCGGAATGGGTATGCCGGTTACCTTGTAGGATAGGATCACCACCGGCACCAGGTAGGCGGTGATCAGGATCACGTACTGGGCTACCTGGGTCCACGTGACCGCGCGCATCCCGCCGAGGAACGAGCACACGAGTATGCCGGCCAGCCCGATGAACAGGCCGATCTCGAACTCGACGCTGACGAAGCGACTGGTGATGAGTCCGACACCATAGATCTGGGCGACGAGGTATACGAAACTTGCCAGTACCGCTGCACCCAGGCCGACCAGGCGTGCGACGCTGCCCTGGTAACGCGCACCGAGAAAGTCGGGGATCGTGTACTGCCCGAACTTGCGCAGATACGGGGCCAGAAGAAGTGCGACGAGAACGAAGCCCCCGGTCCAGCCCGTAACGAATGCAAGCCCCTCGAATCCGGAGAAATACAGGGTTCCGGCCAGGCCGATGAACGAGGCCGCACTCATCCAGTCCGCCGCGGTTGCCATGCCGTTGAATACGGCGGGGACGCGTCTGCCGGCAACGTAATACTCCGACACGTCGGAGGTTCGGCTCAGAACGCCGATCCCCGCATAGACCGCAATGGTCGCAAAAAGGAAGATGTGCCCGATGGCGCTCTGGGACATCCCCAGGTACTCGCCAAGCGACAGCAACGCGATGAAAATGAAGAAGCAGCCGGTGTACCAGGCGTAGTAGCGCCTGAGTCGCCGCGAGAACTCGTTGCTGCCGTTCATGTGGACGAACAACCGCGCGCCCCGGCGAATCCGCTCGGGCGGTCGTCAGGTGGGCACACGGGAATCAATACCTGATCCTCGCGTAATAGGACTTCTCCGCAGCTTCGCGTGCCTCGCGCAGGGTACGGATGCCGTTCTCCGCGAGCAGCGGAATCATCTTGATGAACACTTCCGCCGTGACGATGGCATCGCCGAGTGCGGTGTGACGGCCGACGATTGTCAGATTGAGCCGTTCCGCGATCGCGTCGAGGCGGTGGGACTCCTGGTTCGGGTGCAATACGGCAGACAGCAGCAGTGTATCGAGCACAGGTTGATCGAAAACCAACCCGGTCAGCTTCTCCTTCATCTGCAGGAATCGCATGTCGAATGCCGCATTGTGCGCAATGAGCACGGTGTCGGATGCGAATGCATGGAAAGCGGGCAAGACCTTGTCGATGGTCGGTTGATTCACGAGCATCTCGGGTTGTATGCCATGGATCGGGATCGACTCCGGGGACAGGGTGCGCCGGGGGTCGACGAGCTGTTCGAAGGACTCCTGGCGCAGCAGCTTTCCGTTCACTATACGGGTGGCGCCGATCTGGATGATCTCGTCGCCCTGGGAAGGATTGAGTCCTGTCGTTTCGGTATCGAACACGGTATAGGTGAGTTCGGTCAGCAGCCGGTCGTCGAGCTCATGAGATCGCTCGGACCACTTGAACAGATCGAAATCGTAATACTCGGGACGGCCCTCGCCCTTGATGAAGACACTCGCGTCCATCTGCTCCCGGGGGATCGCCGCCGGAAGCAGAATCCTGAAGAATGCACGGTGCCGGACCTTCTCGCGTTCCAGCCACATCTCGCCGCCGTGCCGGTCGATGACGTCGCGCACCGTCAGCGGACTGCTTTCGCCGGCGAAACTCATCGCTTCAAGTTCCCAGCTCATGACCGTCTCGGTACTCATTGCCTGACCGGACCAGATCAGATCGAGATGCACCAGGCGCCCCGCCCCGGCAAGCCGGAAGCGCACCTCGCGCACTTCGAACTCGTCCGAGAGCCGGCTCACCAGATAGAGCAGCGCCTGCAGCAGGGAAAAGCTGTCGACCCTGACCCACAGCGATTCATCAAGCTCTTCGACCTTGGTCGGAACCTTGAGGCGCGCCTCGATGCGCCTCTGAGCGGCAGCGATGAGGTCGGCCCCCAGCATTTCCTCGAGCGGCCAGCGTGACTTGAGCGCATCCGCAAACTCGCTTGCGGTCTGGTCGAGGCGCTCGCTCATCGATTTCACCTCATCCCGAATCACACCGCGAAATCGCTGCCGCAAGGGTTCGTCGAGATCCGGGTAATCGAGCATTTCCGCCGCCGCGCGGACGTTTGCGAGTGCCGCCCGGTTTCCTTCGGTCAGGGTGTGGAGCATCTGGTCACGCCGCGCCTCGTTCTCGAAGTCGCGCGTGACGTTGTCGAGCATGAGGATGAATCCGGTCATCCTCCGCTCCGGGCCCTCGCCGGCGTCCCCGGGTGACTCCGTCGCTTGCGCCCCGGCGCTGCCCGCCAGGACCGGCGCCATCTGTACGCGCAACAACTGGCCTGCCCCACCCGTGGTGACAAAATTCGCCACCGGCTGTTCGGTACTGCGACGAAGTCGGTCCTGAATGGTCTCGAGGGCGTGGCTGATCAGATTGCGGTCGAATACTCCGTAGATCGAACGCCCCAGCCCGATGAGTTCTCCACCCCCGGCAACCAATGGAGCATCCGACAACGCGCGGAACTGCTGCCGGGCACGGCTGTTGTACAGGAGAACGCGTCCATCCAGATTGCACACCACCACGCTCTGGGTCAGCTCGGCCATCAGCGCAGCCAGACGATTCTTCTCCTCCACGACCGACTGCCTAGCGCGCGCAATCTGGGCCTCGACGTCGCGCATGAGTTCGTCGCGCTGCTGGGCCAGGGCGTTTGCGGTCCGCGCCAGCGCCCTGACCTCCAGAGGCCCCTTTTCCTCGATCCGAAAATCGCGGTTCGCACCCAGCATCAGGGTCTGGTCCTCGGCCATCCGCAACAGCCCCTGAACATAGTGACGGAACAGGGTACGCACCACGGCAACGCCGACGAGGAGACCGATCACGGTCATGAAGGTTCCGAGCGGCACGCGCGGACCGATCACCTGGCTCAGCAACTGCCGTTCATCAGGACCGGCGCTGAACCAGACCGCGAGAGCCGTGATGAGGAACGGCCCGGTCATGAGCAGACCGAGCACCACGATCGCAATGACAAAACGCGTGCGCGCGTCCATGCTTCAGCCTTTGGCTAGCATGCTGCGAACGCGCTCCACCAGTTCCTTGGTCGAGAAGGGCTTGGTCATGTAGGAATCCGCTCCGAGAGCAAGCCCCTTGGCCACCTCCGTATCGCGACCCTTGGCAGTCAGCATGAGAATGCGCACCGCGTGGAGCGCAGGATCCGACTTGACCTCCTGACACACTTCGAAACCGCTCTTCTTCGGCATCATCACGTCGAGCAGGACCAGATCGGGCATCTCGGCACGAATCTTTTCGACAGCTTCCTCCCCGTCCTGCGCGATCGACACTTCGAAACCCTCGCGCTTCATGAGGAACTCGAGCGAGATCACGATGTTCTGCTCATCGTCCGCTATCAGAATCCTTGCTGCCATACCTTCCCCCTCGATCTGCCTCTATCTTATTTCATTGAGAGGCCGGTGCGGATGCCGCATCAGGTCTACCGTGCGGCAGCGAGAACGCAAACATTGCCCCCTGTCCGGGCGGGGATTCGACCCACATGTGGCCACCGAAGTGTTCGATGATCTGCCGACTGATCGGCAGACCCAGTCCCGTGCCCTGCGGTCGGTCCCTCTGATCGCCGCCCTGGCGGAACTTCTCGAATACGAATGGCATGAACGCGGGCGCAATGCCCGGCCCATTATCCTGGACCGTCACTTTCACTTCCTTCTCGTCGGAGGCAAGCTCGACCCTGACTTGCCCATCGCCTTTCGGTACGAACTTCGCCGCGTTTGACAGGAGATTGAGCATCACCTGCAAAAGGCGATCGTGGTCCGCGAGCAAGCGCGGCGCCTCCTTCGGAAAGCTGACTTCGATCGATGCGCCGCGATCTCGAAACAGTTGGCTCGTCGCTTCGACGGCGTGCTCGACCAGCTCCTTCATGTTGATATCGGAATTGTGCCACTCCGCGTGCCCTGATTCGATCTTCGCCAGGTCGAGAACCTGGTTGACCAGGCGCGTCAGGCGTTCGGTCTCGGACACGATGATTCCGAGAAAGCGCATCCGGTCGTCAATATCCATCTTCGGATCGTCGAGCAGCATCTCCGACAGCGCCCGAATCGAGGTCAGGGGCGTGCGCAGTTCGTGGGTCACCGACGACATGATGTCGTCCTTGAGGCGATCGAGCTCCTTCAGGCGTTCGTTCGCGGCGCGAAGCTCCTCGGTTGCGGCTTCGAGTTCCTTCGATTTCTCCTCGAGCTGGTGCGAATACGCCCGCACCTGCGAAGCCTCGTCGAGGATGTCCATCACCTCGTCGAGGCCCAGCGGCTCTTCCTGGACCACGGACGATACCATCACGTGCGCCGACGCACTGCCGATCGCGCCCGCGAGCTGCGTCTCCGCGAAATGGACCAGACCTGCGTCCGCCTTGATCTGCTCGATGCTGCGAAATCCGCGCTCGCGGGCATATTGCGAGAACAGGTGGCGCGTCTTCGCGGTTCCGAGAAAGCGCGATACGAGCGGCAGCAAGTCCTGCACCTGCGCGCTGCCGCGCCAGAAGGTCGACGGTGCGGCGCGTTCGCGCTTGAACACATCGACGAACAGGGTTGCCTGGCTTGCTTCCTGGCCGGTCGGCACGCGCATCAGGGACACCAGGACATAGCAACCGATGTTTGCCGCGAGACTCCAGAACAGGGCATGACTTATGCTGTCCAGCCCCGCGAGCCCGAAAAGCTGCTCCGGCCTGAGCAGTTCGATCCCGAACAGGCCATGCTCGATGAAACCGGGATCGACCCAGCCCGACTTGGCTACCGACGGCAGCATCAGGGTATACGCCCAGACTCCGAAACCTGCGAGCAGACCGGCCAGTGCACCTTCGCGCGTGCCGCCACGCCAGTACATGCCGCCGAGCATCGTCGGTGCGAACTGCGCCACCGCGGCAAAGCTGATCAGCCCGATACTGACCAGCGCATGCGCCTCCCCTGCCAATCTGAAATACAGGTAGCCCAGCAGGACAACGATCACGATCGCGCCGCGCCTGATGCCAAGCAGCAGTCCGGTCAGATCGGGCTGCACGGCGCCACTGAACCGTCTGCTGCGCAACAGCAGGGGCATCACCAGGTCGTTGCAGATCATCGTCGAAACGGCGATCGTCTCCACGATCACCATGCCCGTGGCAGCCGACAGCCCTCCGACGAATGCAAAGAGGGCAAGCGTCTCCCTGCCGTAGGAAAGCGGCAACGACAGCACGAAGGTGTCGGGATCCACCGTCCCACCGCCAAAGTGCAGCAGGCCGCCGAACGCAATGGGCAGCACGAAGATGTTGATCAGCAGCAGGTAGAGCGGAAAGATCCAGACTGCGCGACGCAGGTGCTGTTCGTTGACGTTCTCGACCACTGCGACCTGGAACTGACGCGGCAGGAAGATCACGGCAAGCATGGCGAGCAGGGTCAGCGCGAACCAGCCGCCGTAGTCCGCGACGGAGCCGCCCGACAGGGTCAGAAGCTGCGCAAGTTCCGGGTTGCCGTAGGCCCGCCCGAAAATATCGCCGAACCCGTTGTATACGCCGTAGGTGACGAAAAGACCCACGGCGAGAAAAGCGATAAGTTTCACGACGGACTCGAACGCAATGGCCGCAACCATCCCTTCGTGCCGCTCGGTGGCATCCAGATGACGCGCGCCGAACAGTATCGTGAACACGCCGAGGATTATCGCGACGTATAGCGTGCTGTCCTGGAACCAGTGCACCACCCGCATCGGATGGTACTGCTCGTCATGCACACCCGTAAGCACTGCATAACCCATGGAAACAGCCTTGAGCTGCAATGCGATGTAGGGAATGATGCCGACGACCGTGATCACCGTGACCAAGCCACCCAGAAGATGACTCTTGCCGTAGCGGCTGGCGATGAAGTCGGCAATCGAGGTGATCCGGTAGCTCTTCGCGATCCGGATCATCTTCAGCAGCACGAGCCACGACAAGGCCATGGCCAGCGTCGGGCCGAGATAGATCGGCAGGAACCAGACGCCCCCGGATGCGGCGCGCCCGACGCTGCCGAAATAGGTCCACGCCGTGCAATACACGGCCATGGACAGTGCGTAGGTCCACGGATTGGCGATGATCGAGCGCCCCTGCTCGGCCCGCCGGTCGCCGAAATGGGCGATTGCGAACAGAATGAGCAGATACGCGAACGAAACCGTAACGACGAGCGCGCCGGACAGCATCTGCCCGGCTCAGCCGATGCCGCGCTCGACGATCCAGGCGATGGCGGCGATCACCGCAGCCCAGACGGCGAAGATGAATAAGTAGAGGGTTGGCAGGCCCAGGAGCGACTCGGGGCGATCGAACAGCGACAGCACCGGATAATTGAACAGGAACGCCGCCGCCAGAAACACGGCGACGAGGCGCTGTCGGGCAAGACCTGTACGCATCATGCACTCCTCATGATGACGATCGCCGGTCGATTATAAACCGCGTCGCAAAGCCGCGCGTATCCACACCGGGCAGCCTGCCAAAAAAACGCGCTCGCGCGCGCTTTCGCCACCGGGGGGGCCCCGCGGCCGACGATCTCCTCCGTTGTCATGAGGCCGGGAGCGGCCGCCGTCGGACCGCTCCGCGGAAGGGTTCAGCCCGATCAGCCCCTGAGCTGTTCCAGGATCGCCGGATTCTCCAGTGTCGTTGTATCCTGGCTTATCTCCTCGCCCTTCGCCAGCTGACGCAGCAGCCGGCGCATGATCTTGCCCGAGCGGGTCTTGGGCAGGTTCTCGCCGAAGCGGATGTCCTTCGGCTTGGCGATCGGCCCGATTTCCTGACCCACCCAGCTTTGCAGTTCCTTGACTATGGCCTTGGCCTCATCACCCGTCGGACGCGGGCCCTTCAGCACGACGAAGGCCACGATGGCCTCGCCCGTGACATCGTCGGGCCGCCCTACGACCGCCGCTTCCGCGACCCTTTCGTGGGCCACGAGCGCCGATTCTATCTCCATCGTGCCCATCCGGTGCCCGGATACGTTCAAGACGTCGTCGATACGACCTGTGATCGTGAAGTAACCGGTATCCTTGTCACGAATCGCGCCATCCCCGGCGAGATACAGCTTGCCCTTGAAGTCATCCGGATAGTAGGTTTTCCTGAAACGGTCCGGGTCACCCCAGATGTTGCGGATCATCGCGGGCCAGGGACGCCTGACCACCAGGATGCCGCCCTGCCCGTTCGGGACCTCGGTCCCGGTTTCGTCAACCACCGCAGCCTGAATGCCGGGGAATGGCAGCGTGCACGAACCGGGCACCATCGGTGTCGCACCCGGCAGAGGGGTGATCATGTGCGCGCCGGTTTCGGTTTGCCAGAAGGTATCGACGATCGGGCAGCGACCGCGGCCGATGTTCTCGTAGTACCACTCCCACGCGAACGGGTTGATCGGTTCGCCCACCGTTCCGAGAATGCGCAGGCTCGACAGATCGTACTTGCTCGGATGAACGGCAGGATTGTTGTCGGCCGCCTTGATCAGGGAACGTATCGCGGTAGGTGCGGTGTAGAAGATGGTGACCCTGTGATCCTGGATCATCTTCCAGAAACGGCCCGCATCCGGAAAGGTTGGCACCCCCTCGAACACGATCTCTGTCGCCCCGCAGGCCAGCGGGCCGTAGGCGATGTAGGTATGCCCGGTCACCCAGCCGATATCGGCGGTGCACCAGAAAATGTCTTCCGGCTTGATGTCGAAGGTGTACTTCATCGACATGACGGCCTGCAGCAGATAGCCGCCCGACGAATGCTGCACGCCCTTGGGTTTGCCGGTGGAACCGGATGTGTAGAGGACGAACAGCGGGTGCTCGGCATCGACCCATTCCGGCTCGCACACCTCGGACTGGCCGGCGATGGCGTCATGGAACCAGGTGTCACGGCCAGCAACCATCTTGCAGTCGGTGCCGGTGCGCTTGACCACGATCACGTTCCTGACCGAGTCGCAACCGCCCAGGGCCAGGGCCTCGTCCGCGATCGGCTTCAACGGCAGGGACTTGCCACCGCGGAACTGACCGTCGGAAGTGATCAGCGCGACCGCTCCGGCATCCTCGATACGATCCCGCAGCGCATTTGCGGAGAAGCCTCCGAACACCACGGAATGGGTCGCCCCGATGCGCGCGCAGGCCTGCATTGCGACGATGCCCTCGATCGACATCGGCAGATAGATGACCACCCGGTCACCCTTGCCGACGCCCATGCCGCGCAGGGCATTGGCGAACCGGCAAACGCGTGCGAGGAGATCCTTGTACGTGATGCGGACAACTTCGCCGTTGTCCGCCTCGAAGATGATGGCGATCTTGTCACCGAGCCCCTTGTAGATGTTCCGGTCGAGGCAATTGTAGGAAACGTTGAGTGTTCCGTCGGCAAACCACTTGAAGAATGGCGCATCGCTCTCGTCCAGCGTCTGCGTGAAGGGTTGCTTCCACTCGAGCAGTTCGCGGGCATGCCGGGCCCAGTAGCCCGCGTAGTCATTCTCCGCTTCCTTGCACAGCGCCAGGTATGCATCCATTCCCGAGACGGCTGCACTCCGCACCATTTCTTCGGCCGGATGGTAGACGTGGGTCTGCTGTTCGTTGGACATGCTTGACTCTCCTCAACTGATTCAATTGATCGAAGCTGCTCCCGGGATGACCTGGTCGCCCGCCGGGTGGGCGAATCATCCCGGCCGCATTCCACGCTCGCACTGAGTGTCGAATTGTATGGCGCACATTTAAGGATATGTATCTTACACAGGACTTACATCGCTGCGTAGCTGCCTTTTCCCCTGCTGGCTTCGCTCCCGGCGGCTGTCGTCGAATCATACGCCTGTGCCCGAAGTTTGAGAGCCCCGAACTGGTAGAATCGTGCCCACGTAACCGGAACCGCAAGGGAATGCGTCATGCCAGCAATTCGTCAGGAAGATCTCATCCAGTCCGTCGCCGATGCGTTTCAGTACATCAGCTACTACCATCCGCTCGACTATATCCAGGCACTGGGCGACGCCTGGGAGCGCGAGGAGAACCCGGCCGCAAAGGACGCGATTGCCCAGATCCTCACCAATTCCCGAATGTGCGCCGAAGGGCATCGTCCCATCTGCCAGGACACGGGCATCGCGGTGGTGTTTCTTAAGGTCGGCATGAACGTTCGGTGGGACGCGACGATGAGCGTGCAGGAGATGGTGGATGAAGGCGTTCGCAGGGCGTACAACCACCCCGACAACAAGCTGCGTGCCTCGGTGCTGCTCGATCCCGCCGGAAAGCGCGAGAACAGCCGCGACAATACCCCCGCAGTGATCCACTACGAGATCGTGCCGGGCGATCACGTCGAGGTGACCTGCGCTGCCAAGGGCGGAGGCTCGGAAAACAAGTCGAAGCTCGCGATGCTCAATCCCTCGGACTCGATCGTCGAGTGGATTCTGAAGACCGTCCCGACCATGGGTGCCGGCTGGTGTCCGCCGGGGATCCTGGGGATCGGCATCGGCGGTACTCCGGAGAAGGCGCTGCTTCTCGCCAAGGAGTCGCTGATGGCCCCGGTCGACATTCACGCGCTGAGGGAGAAGGCCGCAAGCGGCGCACACCTCACGCGGACGGAGGAATTGCGCCTCGAACTGATGGAGAAGGTCAACGCGCTCGGCATCGGCGCGCAGGGCCTCGGAGGTCTGACGACCGTCGTCGACGTCAAGATCCTCGACTACCCCACCCATGCTGCCAGTCTGCCGGTGGCGATGATCCCGAACTGCGCCGCCACGCGGCACGCGCACTTCGTGCTCGACGGCTCGGGCCCGGCGCTGCTCGAGCCACCGTCGCTCGAGCACTGGCCGAAGGTCACCTGGAGCGCAGGC
>CAYOKH010000056.1:8630-11549 GCA_964404505.1 uncultured Azoarcus sp. | reverse complement strand
TGCGGGTGACCCAGCTGGTGTTCGGCCCGTACTCGCCGTTCCCCGTGGCTTTCCGCGTGATGGGACCCGACCCCGACACGCTGCGCGACATCGCGGGAGAAGTGCGTGCCGTGATGCAGTCCTCGTCCCAGATGCGGACGGTCAATACCGACTGGAGCGAGCGCGTACCCACGCTGCGTTTCTCGCTCGATCAGGACCGGCTCCAGAGCCTCGGCCTCACCTCCAGCAACGTGGCCCAGCAGCTTCAGTTCCTGTTGAGTGGCATCCCCATTACCGAGGTGCGCGAGGACATCCGCTCGGTGCAGGTCGCTGCCCGCTCGGCCGGGAACACGCGGCTCGATCCGGCCAGGATCGCCGATTTCACCCTGGTCGGCGCGGCCGGCCAACGGATTCCGCTGTCGCAGGTCGGTACCGTGGACGTCCGCATGGAAGACCCGATCCTGCGCCGCCGCGATCGCACGCCGACGATCACCGTGCGCGGTGATATCGCCGAGGGCTTGCAGCCGCCGGACGTGTCCACCGCGGTGTGGAAGGATCTTCAGCCCGTCATCGCCACGCTGCCGGCCGGCTACCGGATCGAGCAGGGTGGTTCCATCGAGGAATCCGGCAAGGCGAATGACGCCATGGCGCCGATCTTCCCCATCATGATCGCGCTGACACTGATCACGATCATCTTCCAGGTCCGATCGATCTCCGCGATGATGATGGTGTTCGCCACCGCGCCGCTGGGCCTCATCGGGGTCGTGCCTACGCTGCTGTTGTTCCAGCAGCTGTTCGGCATCAACGCGCTCGTCGGTCTGATTGCGCTGTCCGGAATCCTGATGCGCAACACCCTCATCCTGATCGGTCAGATTCGCAGCAACGAGAAGGATGGATTGGCGCCCTTCGATGCCGTGGTCGAGGCCACCGTGCAGCGCGCGCGTCCGGTCATCCTGACCGCGCTCGCCGCCATCCTGGCGTTCATGCCGCTCACCCAGTCGGTGTTCTGGGGAACGCTGGCCTATACCTTGATCGGCGGCACCTTCGCCGGGACGGTCCTGACCCTGGTGTTCTTGCCGGCCTTGTACGCCATCTGGTTCAAGATCAGGCCGGCGGCGGCGGAGGGCGGGCAGGCCGCTACTGCGATGCGAACGGAACCGGTCACGTCCTAGCA
Organism: uncultured Azoarcus sp.; assembly: GCA_964404505.1. GTDB lineage: Bacteria > Pseudomonadota > Gammaproteobacteria > Burkholderiales > Rhodocyclaceae > DAOMNN01. Next base: position 10,396 of record CAYOKH010000056.1, on the reverse strand, counting down.
CAAGGAATCGGCGCACCGGCCCCGTAGCGGGTTGCCGGCGTGCCGCAACTGTTACTACCTGCATGGTACTCGGTACCCTGCGCTAGCTCAGGCTACAGTCTGGCATATCGATGCCTTGCTTCGCGGAGCTTTCGACGTCGGCTTTGCACCGGGCCGAACGGCCCCTTAGGGTCGGCTGCCATCCGCCGACCGCAACAGCTCAATGGCGCCTTGCAAGCTGGAGCGGCCAGCCAAGCGGACAAGTGCCGAAGTTCCATCACCAATGCCCGGATCAATCTGAAAGCTGTCGTCCAACCTTTTCAGCCCGGTGGCAGTGCCCGACCCTAAGCGCCTATGCGGCCTTTAAGTTACGACAGGCAGGTATTTGAGCCAGGCTGCCAACCGGCCGGGCGTCTCTCTATGTATTCATCGTGAAGGACTTATGTACTACCCTTAGAGGAAAAGTGAGGAGGGTCCGATGGTCCGACCCCGGCTCTTTCTCTCGGCAGTCAGCGCGGAGCTGCGCTCTGCCCGGCAGGCGGTGGGAAGCACGGTTCGCACGCTGGGTTACGACGCGGTGTCGCAGGATGACTTCCCCACCGGGCACGGAGAATTGCGCCAGTGGCTGCGCGAACAGATTGATGGCTGCGAGGGCCTGATCCAGCTCGTCGGGGACGGATATGGCGCCGAGCCGCCTGAAGCGGGCCCCGACTATGATCGTGTCTCCTACACCCAGTTCGAGTTGCTGTATGCCCTCCGCCAAGGCAAGAAGACTTGGGTCATCGTAATTGGCCAGCAGTGTCGCCGCGACAAGGCCGTCGAACAACTCGATCTTCCGGACCCAGCTCAGAACCTTGATCCGACTGCCTCCCAGTCATACCAAGCGGAACGTCGCACCCTTCAGCAAGCTTATCTCACCCGCCTCGTGCGGGGAAATTACCTGCGTCACACCGCGAACAACGACACCGAGCTTGACAACATTATCCTGCGTTTGCGCGATGAGCTCGGCGAACTACGCCTTGCGGAGGAGGGTCGGCAACGCAGACTGAGAAACGCCGCTGTTGCCATATTGGTTGGTTTGACGATCCTGGGCGGAGGCGGCTGGTTTGCCTTCCAGCGAATTGACACAAATCTTCAGCAGGTCGCAGCGGTGAATACGGAGAAAATTCGCGCCCACTTGCTCAAGTCCACCGAGGAAGCTCATGCTCGCGAACTGGCGCAGGCCGAGGCGGCGAGCGATTGGCGGGAGCGTCAGCGGGCGCGCGAGGCCGCCGATGCCGCGCACGCCGTCCGCCTGGTGCGGATAGATGAGCTGGCCGCATCGTTTGCCGAGATCGACGGGCGCGAAGGCTCCACCAGTGTCTTCCATGAGATGAGGCGCATCCTGGCCGAACAAGGGGTCGACGAGGCCATCGCTTATGTCGCCTCGCAGCGCTCCTCCATCCTCCAGACGGTCCGCGCCCGTGCCGCTGCGGCGCGCCAGAACAATCGAAACGAGCTCGAGCCGCTGTTACAAACCGCCGCTCTTTACGACACGAAGGGTCAGCCTGCCGAAGCTCGCGTGCTATATGCTGAAATTCTAGAGATTGAGCCAGACTGGCCGCAGGCGCTTCATGCGGCGTTCCGGTTCCTTGTCGGCCAGGGCGATCAGGGGCGCATCTACGCTTCCGTGGCAGATGCGCGGCGGGACTACGATGAGGCCCATCGCCTCACGCAACATTTGATCGAGGTGGATCCGGCCAATACCGAATGGCAGCGCGACCTGTCGGTCAGCCACATCAAGATCG
>CAYOKH010000056.1:0-8530 GCA_964404505.1 uncultured Azoarcus sp. | reverse complement strand
CGGGACGGGGGCGCTGGCCGCGTACCGCAAGGCGCTGGCGATTGCCGAGGCGCTGGCCGGGCGCGATCCGGCCAATACCGGATGGCAGGTTGATGTTGCTGTATCGTGCAGCAAACTCGGCAGCCATTCGGGCCTGTCTTCGACCGAGCGGCGGGCGTTCCTGTTGCGCGGGCGCGAAGTGTTGCAGCAACTCAAGGTAGCCGGACGGCTGCACGCCAGTCAGGACTGGGTGGAATGGTTCGATGCGGCGCTGGCGGAACTGTCGAAGCAGTAGATCCGACTCTTGTTCAGGCGTCGTTTCATCGAATTGGCCTTCGTTCCCTTGTAGCCCGAATCCGCCCGCTTCAAACGACGTTTCCGCTGGACGGCGACCCGGTTCCCACGTGAACGCACGGGCTACACCCGCAGCTTGCCAACAGCGGCCCACGTCAGGTTCAGATGACCATCGCCCATGGCACGCCGGCTGCATCAGCCAGGGTGGTCGGGTGGCTGAGAGGTCCATCAATCGAGCGACCCGCCCAAGCGCTTTTCAGTGGATGGGTCGCTGGATGGGTAGTAAATAACAACTGGCCAGAATTTCAGTTTTTACAGGTGCTTTGGCGGAGAGGGTGGGATTCGAACCCACGTGCCAGGTTTCCCTGACCATCCGATTTCGAGTCGGCGCCGTTATGACCACTTCGGTACCTCTCCGGACCCGACACCACTGTCGGGAGGGCGAATTATACGCACAAGCGTGGCGCCCCACAATGCACGCCTGGCCCAGGGAACACGGCGCGGCAAGGTGTCCGCGGCACACCTCGGATTCCTGTCAGCGAACGGGCTCGATGACTTCGACGCCGCCCATCCACGGCACGAGCACCTGCGGAATCCGTACCGAACCGTCGGCCTGCTGGCCGTTCTCGAGGACCGCAACCAGCGTGCGGCCGACGGCCAGGCCGGAGCCATTCAGGGTGTGGACAAGTTCGTTCTTGCCCTGTGGGTTCCTGACCCGGGCCTGCATGCGCCGGGCCTGAAAATCCCCGCAGTTGGAGCATGACGAGATCTCCCGATAGGTGCTCTGTGCCGGCAACCACACCTCGAGATCGTAGGTCTTGGCTGCGGCGAAGCCCATGTCGCCCGTGCACAGCACGATTTTCCGATAAGGCAGGCCGAGCTTCTGCAAAATGGCCTCGGCATGCGCGACGAGCTCTTCCAGTGCGCCCCAGGAGTTGTCCGGATGCTCGATGCGCACCAGTTCGACCTTGTCGAACTGGTGCTGGCGAATCATGCCGCGCGTGTCCTTGCCGTAGCTGCCGGCCTCGGAGCGGAAGCACGGCGTATGGCCGACGAACTTCATCGGCAGGTCGGCGGGTGCGAGTAATTCGCCGCGCACGATATTGGTGACCGGCACCTCCGACGTGGGGATGAGATAGAAGCGCCCGTCCTCTCCACGAGGCACGGCGAACAGGTCTTCCTCGAACTTGGGCAACTGACCGGTACCGAACATCGACGCCTGATTCACCAGATACGGAACATAGACCTCGGTGTAGCCGTGTTCGCGCGTATGCACGTCCAGCATGAACTGCGCAAGCGCCCGGTGGAGCCGGGCCACGTTTCCCCGCATGAGTGCAAACCTCGAACCAGCCAGCTTCGCCGCGGTTTCGAAATCCAGCCCCCCGAGACCTGCACCGATGTCCACGTGATCGCGGGGCTCGAAATCGAAGCTGCGCGGGGTCCCCCAGCGCAGGATTTCGACGTTCGCAGTTTCATCGCTGCCTCTCGGCACACTCTCGTGCGGCAGGTTGGGAAGACCGGACACCAGGCCATTCACGCGTTCCAGAACCGCGACGAGAGCTGCCTCGTTCTCCTTGAGTCCGTCACCGAGGGCGCTCACCTCCGCCATCGCCGCCGAAGCATCTTCGCCCTTCCCCTTGAGCATCCCGATCTGTTTCGACAGGGCATTGCGCCTGGCCTGGAGTTCCTGGGTGTGCGTCTGCAGACGCTTGCGCTCAGCCTCCAGTTCGCGGAATGCCGACGGGTCGAAAGCGGCCCCGCGGGCGCCCAGCGCACTCGTCACGAGTTCGATGTTATTGCGAAGCAGTTGGATATCGATCATGGGTCGTCCGAATCTATTCTGAAATCAGCATGATGGCAGGCATTTCTAATAGAACCTGTTGAGTTCCGGCTTCAACCTGTTCAATTTACTCATATTTCAGAATGCACGCTGCATCTGCCGCGATGCAGCATTAAATTAATAAAATCAATCGCTTACGAGTTGGCGATGACTGTACATCACTGGCAATCGCTCCGCCCCGGAGTACACTTGAAAATACGCTCTGGGCGGTAGCGACCCAGCCAGGATCAATTGAGGAGCATGGAATGTTATCCATTAGAGATTGCCTCGACTATTGCGATCTTACCGACGACGAAATCGAGCTCATTGCCCAGCATGAAGACATCCCCGATGTCGCGGCAGCACAACTTGTGTGCGGCCTTGTCCAGACGCCCGAGGGCGTGGTGATGCTTACGCGCTACATGCAGGAACTGATCGAACGCGCCAACCAGCGTGGTGACGTCGAAAAGGCGCAGCGGGCCAGTGAGGTCTGCGCGCGCTTCATGAGCGATCATCCGCTTCGTCACTGATGACGGGCGAAGTCCCGTCCGCCTCGCTCCCGGACTTCATACCACCTCCGGACAGTTCACGATATTGTGCGTCGAGTTCGCGCAGATGCACGAGCTTTGCAGCTATCTGTGCTTCCATTCCACGTGCCACCGGTCGATACCATCCGGGTTCGGCCATGCCTTCGGGCAAGTAGCCCTCGCCCGCGGCGTAGCCCTCAGGCTCGTCATGCGCATATCGATACGCCCTGCCGTAGCCCAGTTCCTTCATGAGACGGGTGGGTGCATTGCGCAGATGCAGCGGCACTGGACGTGATTCGTCCTGGGCGACATGGCGTCGCGCCGCATTATAAGCCGTATAGACGGCGTTCGACTTCGCCGCGCAGGCCATGAAAACCGTCGCCTGGGCGAGTGCAAGTTCGCCTTCGGGCGACCCCAGCCGTTCGTACGCGGCGCACGCGTTGAGCGCTATATCCAGCGCCCGCGGGTCGGCCAGCCCGATATCCTCGGATGCCATGCGGACAAGGCGTCGCCCAAGGTAGGACGCATCCGCACCGCCGTCGAGCATGCGGCACAGCCAGTACAGCGCCGCATCCGGACTAGACCCGCGAACGGCCTTGTGGAGTGCCGAGATCTGATCATAGAACGCTTCTCCCCCCTTGTCGAAGCGGCGCAGCTTGCTCGCCAGCGCCTCATCGACGAACTCGGGCACGATGACCGCGAGCGCAGCAGTCTCAGCCGCGACTTGGATCTGTTCGACGAGGTTCATCAGGCGTCGTGCATCACCATCGGCAAAGCCGATCAGGCGCTCGCGCGCGTTCTCTTCGAAGCGGAGTTGCGGACAGGCGAGGGCACGGGCGCGTTCGAACAGTTCGAGCATCGCCTCAATATCGAGAGGTTCAAGCACGTAAACCGCAGCACGTGAGAGCAGTGCCGAATTGACCTCGAACGAAGGATTCTCGGTGGTGGCGCCGATGAAGGTCACCAGCCCCTGCTCGACGAAGGGCAGAAATGCATCCTGCTGCGCCTTGTTGAAGCGATGCACCTCGTCGACGAACAGAATCGTATGCCGTCCCTGGCCCCTGGCCACCTGCGCCCGCGAGATCGCCTCGCGGATATCCTTCACTCCCGAGAACACAGCCGACAGGGCGATGAACTCAGCGTCGAAGGCGCGAGCGGTGAGCCGCGCGAGAGTGGTCTTGCCCACGCCCGGCGGTCCCCAAAGGATCATCGAATGCAGTTTGCCGGAGTCGAAGGCAAGACGCAGCGGCTTGCCCGGTCCGAGCAGATGACGCTGACCGACCACGTCTTCAAGACGTGCCGGACGCAGGCGTTCGGCCAGCGGTACCGGGCCGGAGTCGGCGGAATCAAACAGATCGGCCATCGGCGGAATGCGCCGATCAGTCGCTGATCACGTCGGCACCGGGTGGCGGCGAAAACGTGAACAGGGCTGGATCGGGGCGTACATCCGCGCTCAGGAGGGTAAATTCGATGACCGTGGTCTGGCCGAAGTGATCCCTCAACTCCATGCGCCTGAGCCTGTTTCCGGACAGTCCGATGCGCATGGCCTCGAAGGTGCTGTCGGTCTGGCGTGGCAGCGCGAGCACCCAGTCCAGCCCATCCGATGAGCCTGCCTCGGAAAGCTCGAAATCGCGATCGATCGCACCATGACCCGCGAGAATCCCTGCCGGCGTGCTGCCGAGTGCGTCACCGAGCACCTTGACCGTCACCTGATTCAGGTCCGGATCCCAGGACCACAGCCGCTCCCCGTCGCTCACGAGGACCTGCGCATAAGGTGTCTCGTAAACCCAGCGGAACTTTCCCGGCCGCATGAACGCAAAGCTGCCGCTGGCTTGCTGCGGCCGACGCGCGGAACTGGCGGTAACGACCTGCTCGAAGCTCCCGTGCACCGCCCCGGCGCTCTCGACGAACTGCCGAAGCTGGGCGATTCCTTCCCCTGTCGCCGAGGCAACGCCCGACACAAGCAGGGTGACAGCCGCGATCAACAACCTTGCCTTCACGCCCGAGCGGAACACGGACAGGTTCACTCCCCCTCCCTCGCGGGCACGATGACCTCGCGATTGCCGTTCGACCCCATCGCCGACACCAGCCCCGCACGCTCCATCTGCTCGATGAGCCGTGCAGCGCGGTTGTATCCGATCCGCAGGTGGCGCTGAACCAGCGAAATCGACGGACGCCGGGTCTTCAGCACGACCTCCACTGCCTGGTCATACATCGGATCGGCTTCCGCATCGCCGGCATCCGCGACTCCGGCAAGCACATCCGTCTCGTCCGGACCTGCGTCGAGGATGCCCTCCACGTAGTCCGGCGGTCCCATCCGCTTGAGGTGTTCGACGACCTTGTGCACCTCGTCGTCGGCGACGAATGCGCCATGGACCCTCACCGGCAATCCCGTTCCCGGCGCAAGATAGAGCATGTCGCCCATGCCCAGGAGGGCTTCCGCACCCATCTGGTCGAGAATCGTGCGCGAATCGATCTTGGACGAAACCTGGAACGCGATCCGGGTCGGCACATTGGCCTTGATCAGACCGGTGATGACGTCGACCGAGGGACGTTGCGTGGCGAGAATCAGGTGGATCCCGGCCGCCCTGGCCTTCTGCGCAAGACGCGCGATCAATTCCTCGACCTTCTTCCCCACCACCATCATCATGTCCGCCAGCTCGTCGACGATCACGACGATGTGCGGCAGCGTCGCCAGCGGTTCGGGATTGTCCGGGTTGATCGCAAACGGATTGGTCAGCGGCGACCCGGCCTTCTCGGCCTCGGTCACCGCCTTGTTGAATCCTGCCAGATTGCGCACCCCGACCGTCGCCATCACCCTGTACCGCTTGTCCATCTCGGTGACGCACCAGTTGAGCGCATTTGCCGCATTCTTCATGTCGGTGACGACGGGGGCCAGCAGGTGCGGAATACCCTCGTAGATCGAAAGCTCGAGCATCTTCGGGTCGACCATGATCAGTCTCACCTTGGACGGTTCGGATTTGTACAGCAGCGACAGGATCATCGCATTGATCCCCACCGACTTGCCCGAACCGGTGGTGCCGGCAACCAGCAGGTGGGGCATCCTCGCGAGATCGGCAACGACGGGTTGCCCGCCGATGTCCTTGCCCAGTGCAACGGTCAGCGCCGAGTGCATGTTGTGGTAGGCCCTGGAACCAAGTATCTCCGAAAGTCTGACGACCTGACGTCTGGGATTCGGCAACTCCAGCGCCATGCACGATTTGCCCGGCACGGTCTCCACCACCCGGATCGAGACCAGCGACAGTGCCCTTGCCAGATCCTTGGCCAGATTGACCACCTGGCTACCCTTGACGCCGGTCGCCGGTTCGATCTCGTAGCGGGTCACCACCGGACCGGGGTAGGCCGCGACCACCTTGACCTCGACACCGAAGTCGCCGAGGCGGGTCTCGATGAGGCGCGAAGTGAACTCGAGCGAATCTGCCGAGGGCGGTTCGATTTCACCGGACGGCTGATCCAGCAGGGCCAGCGGCGGCAGCGCGCCTTCGCCCATGTCGGCGAACAGGATCTGCTGGCGCTCCTTCTCGACCCGCTCCGACTTCGGCACGTTCGCCACCGCCGGTTCGATCCGGAGCGGGCGGGCCGGTACTGTTTCGCTTATGCGCCGCTTGGTTTCGACCACGGCCTCCCGCTTCAGCGCTAGCTGTCTGCCGGCCCTGCGATCCTGCCACTTGTACCAGGCATCGAGAGTGGCATACCACAGGCGCTCGAGCGCGCTGCCGATCCGCTCCACCACGGACAGCCACGAGATCCCCGAAAACAGGCTGAGCCCGGATGCCAGCAAGGCGATGAGGAGCAGCGTACCCCCCGTGAACCCGAGATAGCGCTGCACCAGCAGACCCAGCTCGACGCCAATCAGGCCGCCGGGGGCAAGGGGCACGCTTGCTCCGTGGGAGTGAAAGCGCAGTGCCTCCAGCGCGCTGCTCGAGAGCAGGACGACGACGAAACCGGCAAGAATGATGAAGAATGAACGCTTGTCCGCGCGCAATTCGTGCCGAAGGCGACGAAATCCCCAGACCAGGCCGTAGCCAAGAAAGATGACCCACCACCAGGCCGAGACCCCGAACAGGTAATAGAGCAGATCGGCCAGCCACGCGCCGAATCGTCCGCCGGGATTGGACACCCTGGCGACTTCTGCCGCGTGCGACCACCCAGGATCGGACTGGTTGTATCCGAGCAGGATGAGACCGACGTAGAGCGACATGACGCCGAGGATCAGCCAGCGCGCCTCCTGCAGCAGAAGCGATATCTTTTCCGGCAAAGGCTGGGAACGGGAGCTGGTGCGGGGCAAAATCGAAAAGGGCATGGCCCTGGAAAGTCAATGATCGACGATTATATTCGATCGCCCTGCCACCCTGTTGCAACAGTCTGCAAGGCGCTCAGACTTCGTGCAGGCGATCGCGCAGGATGATGCCGTGATCGCTGTCCTCGATCAGACCCTGGTTGCTCAGGTCCTTCATGACCCGGCTGACCATCTCGCGCGAGGCGCCGATCATCTTGGCGATGTCCTGCTTCGTGATCTTGCTCACGACCAGGGTCTCGCCATTCACCTCCTCGGACATTTCAAGCAGCAGGCGTGCGACCCGACCATAGACGTCCATCAGCGCGAGGCTCTCGATCGTGCGATCGGCATTGCGCAGGCGATCCGCAAGATTGCACATCATGCGCCAGGCCACTTCGAAGTTATCGTGCATCAAGTGGCGGAAATCGCTCTTTGCCAGCATCACGAGATCCGAGGGAACCACCGACACGACCGAAGCCGAACGGGGATGCTCGCCAAAGATACCCATCTCGCCGAACAGTTCGCCCTGTCCCAGAATGCTCAGAATCACCTCGCGCCCGTCCTCGTCGCTGACAACCACCTTCAGGCTGCCGGTGAGCACGAAATAGACATAGTCGGTGCGGTCGCCCGCATGCACGACCGCCTGTCCACGCGGGAACCGCCGCATCATCGCCGAACGCGCGACTTCTTCCAGGGTGCTGTCAGGCAGCCCGTGGAACAGCGGGAAGGTCCTCAATGCGGTCGTGGATACGGTAGAGGATTGCGTCATGATGTCTCCGGAGTCATGTCACGGCCCGCAAGCAGGGTCGGCTCAGATTGGCACGGCATTGTCAGTGGCATTCGTCACGAAGTATAGAACACTATAGCTGCAGCGGGCATTGCAAGGCGATTTCGTGCACACGCTTCACCCGCTAAAGGGTATCCTTCCGGGCGGATCTTGCGGGATGAGGGGAATGTCGTCGTTCGCGGCGATCTTGGGGAGTCGGCAAGGGAGACTCCATTCAGCGGCGCGGCATCCTCTTGTATCGAGCGCAACCCCTTGAAACGGCAGTGGCCGCGGGCCCGAGATGCTTGGATCTCGGCAGCGGACCGCTCCGGACGCCTGCGCCGAACGCCGAAAGATCCGGTGGGGTACTGGGTGATGAGGGAGTCGGGCGTGCCGATGAAACAATAATGGAGGAAGCGAGCATGGTAGGTGGTTTGCTATTTGCGTTGCTCTGCGCCGTGGCGGCGCTGCTGTACGGCGGCTATTCAGTGAAATGGATCCTGGCCAAGCCCGACGGCAACGAGCGCATGCGCGAAATCGCGCAGGCAATTCAGGAAGGCGCATCCGCCTACCTCAATCGACAGTACGTCACGATCGGGATCGTGGGCGCGGTGCTCTTCGTGCTCGTGGCCATCTTCATCGGGATGGCAAGCGCGATCGGATTTGCGATCGGCGCAGTATTCTCCGCCCTTGCCGGCTACATCGGGATGAACATCTCGGTGCGCGCCAACGTGCGTACCGCAGAGGCCGCCAAGAACGGACTGGATGCGGCGATGCAGGTAGCCTTCCGCGGCGGCGCCATCACCGGCCTGCTGGTGGTCGGACTGGGCCTGCTCGGCGTCGCC
>CAYOKH010000055.1:0-11551 GCA_964404505.1 uncultured Azoarcus sp. | reverse complement strand
CAAACGGGTGGGGGTTGTGGCGGCGGCGGGGGCGGCTGCGGCTGCGCCGGGCAGTAGATCACGTCGGGGCTGCCCGCGGGGCAGCCCCGACACGATGACCGGGACCTACCAGCGCAGGACGAGCCGGTCGCCACCCAGCGGTTTCAGCTCGACCCACTGCTCCAGGTCGCGACCATCGAAACTGGCTGCGACCCGGTATCGCCCGGGCGCCGACACATTCACGAGTCCGATCGGGCCACACTCGCGTTCGACGCTCGTGTCCGCCACGGGGCCGTCGATACGGAGTCTCACGTCCGCGACGTAGCTACCGTCGCGCAGCGTGAAGATGATCGTGAGAGCATGCGACTTTTCCAGCGCCAGCATCCGGGCCGATTCGTCCTGCCCGATTCCCCCGCATGAAAGGGTGATGCGCGGCGCCGCAGCGTCGGCGGCGTTCACGACGCCCGTCAGCGCCAGCAGGACGATGAAAATGACGACAGATCGACTGCTCATGGGTTCACCTCCTTCGGTCAAGATCACGCGGGCACTCGCGGTACCAGGGGCGTGCCGGAATTACTCCCGAACCTTGTCGATCACGACACGGACGTCGTTTGCATCCGGAGCGACCACACTGGAGAATCCCTCCAGGTCGCCGGGACGCGCACCTGCGTCGCCGTGTCGCGACAGGCGCGCGGCAACGATCACACGCGACGGCAATGGCCCCTCGGTCATCAGCGGGACGCCTTCGAAGCCGAACCGCGTCGGCAGGTCCCCGGCCGACAGACGCAGGGCCGCGAGCGGAATGCCGCCATCGGCGGGACGAACGAACACGAATACGGTCTCGTCGGCGCGCATCGTGCCCGCGAGCTCGTCCGACAGACTCACCGTACCGTTGACCCGAAGCGGCTCCGTCGCATCCCCCGCCGACGCTGCCGGGGCAACGGTGGTTGCACCCGACGGCCCGCCGAACAAGGGCATGCCGCCGCGGGTCCGCGCCTCGTTGATGCTCGAGACGATGGATCCATAGGCCTCGTCACCGGGCGAAACCTGATCGAGAATCCGTTCCCAGTGCGTCGATGCGAGGGCGTAATCGCCGCGCTGGAACGCCGCAGTGCCCGCCAGCGCCAGGGCCTTGAAATTGTCCGGCTCCAGGGCCAGGGATCGTTCGATCAGCCGGTCCGGCTCGCCCGAGAATTCACCCTGCTGCGCGACCACCAATATGTCGGCCCAGTCGGCCAGGATTCCGGCATCGTCCGGAGCCTTCGCTCCGATGCGGCTCCATGCACGCGCGGCTCCATCGAAATTACCCAGCATCGAGTACGAACGCGCCAGCATCAGCCAGCCCGTCGGATCGGTCGGATCGCGCTCGAGGCGGCCCACGAGCTGCTCGACCAGCTCCGCCATCTCGGCCGCACTGACCTGGTGACCGGGATCACCCGCGACCTTGAGCGGGTCGACCCCGTCAGGTTCGCCAATCGCAAGGTAGACAGCGATCGCCAGGACCGGAACGGTGACGGCAAGCCCGGCCGCCCAAAGCCCTGCCGGACGCGCGTCGGAGCCGTCATCCACGGTGCGCCCCTCTTCCAGTGCCCGCAGTTCGAGCTCCTCGCGGGAGCGCTGGTAAGCGGCCTCCGGAATCTTGCCTGCGGCATGATCGGCTTCCAGTTCCGCCAGTTGCTCGCGCAGCACGAGCAGGACCGTGTCGGCCTGCCGCTGGCGTTCAGCATGCGCCCTGCGGCGACGGCCGAGGCCGAGCATCGGCGGAAGAACGAGCAAGAGGGCACCGGCCACCAGCAAGGCGGCCAGAAGTACAAAACCAGTCACGTATGTCGCTCCTCGGAATCAGCTGGGGCGCCTTCGAGCAATGCCCGGGCACGGACACGTTCGGCCTCGCTCAGGTGGGGCCCATCTTCGCGTGCGCGGATGCGCAAACGCAGCAGCAGCCACCCCGCACCGGCGAGCAGCAGAAGTCCCGGCCCGACCCACAGCAGGAAGGTCGTGGCCTTGAACGGCGGCGAATAGAGAACGAAATCCCCATAGCGCGCAACCAGAAAGTCGATCACCTCATTCTCGCTCTTTCCCGCAGCGAACTGCTCGCGCACCTGATTGCGCAGATCGAGAGCGAGCGGTGCACGCGATTCCGCGATGGACTCGTTCTGACACACCAGGCAACGCAGCTTGCTGGACAGGGCCATTACCCGGGCTTCGAGCTCCGGATCATCCGCGACCGGCCTGGCTTCACCCGCAGCCTGGACCGAAGGCACGACGACGGAGATGCCCGTCAGCGCAAGCGCCATAAGCATCGTTCGGGAAAGGCGCATGAGAATTTCAGCCCGCACGGGACAACTCCGCAATCCTGGGCAACAACACGTTCTTCACCGTATCGCGCGTGATGGGCCCGATATGCTTGTAACGAATCACGCCTTCGCGGTCGATCAGAAACGTTTCGGGGGTGCCGTAGACCCCGTAGTCGATCCCGACGCGACCGTCCGGATCGGCGACCGTCACGGCGTAGGGATTGCCGTGATCGCGCAGGTAGCCGAGCGCATCCTTGCGTTCGTCCTTGTAGTTCAGTCCGATGACCGGAATCACACCGCCGCGGTTCAGTTCGACGAGAATCGGGTGCTCCTGGCGACACGACACGCACCAGGATGCCCAGACGTTGAGCAACCACACCTGCCCGCGCATGTCCGCGACGCCGAACTGCTCGTCGGGTGTTTCAAGCTTCGCAAGGCTGAAACCCGGTGCGGGCTTGTCCACCAGTGGTGACGGAACGACACTTGGATTCAGCGTGAGTCCGTACCCGAGAAAGGCGGCAAGCGCCAGAAACAGGGCCAGAGGGACGAGGAACTTGGCTTTCATCGGCTAATCAACTCGTTTGCGTGGAGGTCGAACCGGCCGGGACCGTGCGTTCGGCGAGGCGCCGGTAACGACGGTCGGACGCAGCGAAAATGCCCCCGAGACCCATCAGGATGCAACCGGCCCAGATCCAGCTCACGAAGGGCTTCAGGTGCAGGCTGACAAGCCAGCTGCCGTCTTCGAGCTGATCGCCGAGCGATACGTAAAGATCGCGCAGTGGCCGTACGTGCAGGGCCACCTGTGTCATCGGCATCTGGCTGGCGACATAGTAGCGCTTCTCCGGAGTCAGCACGGTAATTCGGCGATCGCCGCGATGAACGTCGAGCGTCGCGCGGGCGGCCTCGTAGTTCGGGCCGTCGGCGCCGACCACCCCGCGAAACGTGAAGGTGTAGCCGGCGAATTGCGCCGTCTGTCCGGCGCGCATGCGCAAGTCCAGTTGCGCCTCGAGGCTGCCGATCATGGTCACGCCGATGATGAACACGCCGATGCCCAGATGGGCGAACCACATCCCCCACCATGCGGTCGGAATCCCTCGCAGTCTCGCCACGGCTGCCGCTCCGGGCCGCTCTGCCAGGCGCGTGACAAGCAGCTGCACACTGCCGATGAGTACCCACACTGCGAGACTCAGACCGAGCACGGTCCGCCAGGTGACATGACCGACCGCGAACGCGATCGCGCCTCCGAGCACCACGCTGGCGATCATCGCCGGCGCCAGTTTGCGTCCGAAACGGCGTACCGTGTCGCTCTTCCAGCGGATGAAGGGTGCGATCACCATCAGGATCACAACCGGTGTCATCAGCGGCACGAAGGTCGCCTCGAAATACGGCGGCCCGACCGAGATCTTGCCCATGTTGAGCGCATCGAGAAACAGCGGATAGAGCGTCCCGAGCAACACCGATCCGGTTACGACCGCAAACAACACGTTGTTCGCAAGCAATCCCGAGTCGCGCGACACGAGATCGAAGCTGCCCCCGCCGGCCAGCTTCGGGGCCCGCCACGCGAACAACACCAGCGAAACGCCGATCACGAGCACCAGCAGGGCGAGGATGTAGAGGCCGCGGGCGGGGTCGACCGCGAACGCATGCACCGACGTGATCACCCCGGAACGGACGAGGAAGGTGCCGAGCAGCGACAGCGAAAAGGCCCCGATCGCGAGCATGATGGTCCAACTGCGGAACGCTCCGCGCTTTTCGGTCACGGCCAGCGAATGGATCAGTGCCGTGCCGAGCAGCCACGGCATGAACGACGCATTCTCGACCGGATCCCAGAACCACCAGCCGCCCCAGCCGAGCTCGTAATAGGCCCATCCGGAGCCGACCGCGATTCCGGCGGTCAGGAACACCCAGGCGACCGTCGTCCACGGCCGCGACCAGCGCGCCCACGCGGCGTCCATGCGGCCGGTCAGCAGCGCCGCGATCGCGAACGCGAATGCAACCGAGAACCCGACATAACCCATATACAGGAGTGGCGGGTGAATGATCATCCCGGGATCCTGCAGGAGCGGGTTCAGATCCCGTCCTTCGGCAACCGCGGGCAGCAGGCGTTCGAACGGATTCGAGGTGAAAAGCGTAAACGAGATGAAGCCTGCGCTGATCCAGCCGAGCACGCCGAGAACGCGAGCCATGAACGCTTCCGGCAGGTTGCGGCTGAAGATCGTAACCGCAACGGTCCAGATCGACAGGGTCATCGCCCACAGCAGCAGCGAGCCTTCATGATTGCCCCATACGCCGGTAATCCTGTACATCAGCGGCGTGGCCGTATGGGAATGGCTCGCCGCCAGTCGCACCGAAAAATCGCTGGAGATGAAGGCCCAGGTAAGACAGACGTAGGCCAGGACGATGAACAGCAGTTGCCCCCGCGCTGCAGGTCTCGCCACCGCCATCAAGGAGATCCGGTTGCGGTGCGCGCCGATCATCGGAACGGTCGCCTGCACCACGGACAGGATCAGCGCCATTATCAGCGCAAAATGTCCGAGTTCGCCGATCATTGCTGCACCGTGCGGGCGGCTTGGTGTGCCTGATCAATCGCGTACTGTGCCTCGACAGGCATGTAGTTCTCGTCGTGTTTCGCAAGCACCTCCGAAGCGAGGAAGAGCCCGTCGGGTCCGAGCTTGCCCTGTACCACGGCGCCCTTGCCCTCCTGGAACAGGTCGGGGAGCGAGCCGCGGTACGCAACCGGAATCGCGCGCGCCGTGTCGGTGATCGCGAAGCGCACCGTGACGCCGTCGGCCTCGCGCATGATCGATCCCTCCTCGACCATCCCGCCGATGCGGAACGCACGTTCCACCGGCGCTTTGCCCTCGGCGACTTCCGACGGCGTATGGAAGAACACCATATTCTGCTGGAATGCGGTAAGCACGAGCATGACCGCACCCACCAGCAGCGTAAGGGCGCTGCCAAGCAGCACCAGTCTCTTGCTACGGGGTTTCATTCGAAGATCTCCTCAGTCGCACGCCGTCCGCCATCGCCCACCGGAACGACACGGCGCAGCCGCACCAGGCGGCGTACGGTATCCCTACGACGGCGCAACACCAGAATCAGTTCCGCGCCGATCAACAAAGCGGTCACGGCATAGCTGCCCCACACGAACGCAGCCGCGCCGCCCATGCCCCAGAATGCGCTCCAGGACTCCCACTGCATCATGCCTTGCCCTCCTGTGCTTCGAGTTCGGCGCCGACCCAGTCGGTGTGCCGCTCGCGCTCGAGAATCAGCGAGCGGACCCTCCAGAATGCAACGGCGAAGGTATAGGCCCACGCCGCGAGCGCCATGACCAGCATGCCGGCAAGCATCGTCGACGCCATCGAAGGCGCGCGCGTCAGGCTTACGGACGCTCCCTGATGCAGCGTGTTCCACCACTGCACGGAGAAATAGATGATTGGCACGTTGACCGCGCCGACCAGCGCGATGATCGCCCCCGCACGGTCCGCCCGGCGGGAATCCTCGATCGCCTGCGTCAGTGCAATGAACCCGAGGTACAGGAACAGCAGCAGCAACTGCGAGGTCAGCCGCGCATCCCACACCCAGTAGGTCCCCCATGTGGGCCGACCCCACAATGCGCCGGTCCACAACGCGACAAAACAGAACATCGCGCCTGTCGGCGCCAGCGCCTGCGCCATCATGAAGGACAAACGGGTGTTCATCACCAGTCCGACTGCGGCCCAGAACGCCATGACGAGATAGATGAGCATGGACATCCACGCCGCCGGGACATGGATGAAGATGACACGATACACCTCGCCCTGCTGGAAATCGGTCGGGGCGACGAAAAAACCGATCCACAATCCGATCACGGTCAGCACGGCCGCCGCACCCGCAAACCAGGGCGCCAGCGCGCCGGCGACGGGGTAAAACACCTGGGGGGCGGCAAAGCGGAGAATGCTCTTGCCGTGCCCTGCCTTTTCATGTAAGTCAGTCATCATTCCATCGCAATCCTGAGCGCCGCCGCACACGCAAACGGCGCCAGCGCCAGCGCGCCAAGCAGTCCGCCCCCCAGCAACAACAGATGCGCCGTCGCACCGGTTCCGCCCAGATGGGAGTCTACAGCGCCGGCGCCGAAAATGAGCACCGGCACAAACAGGGGCAACACCAGCAAGGCAAGCAACACCCCTCCGCCGCGCAACCCGAGTGTCAGTGCCGCGCCGACCGCACCCAGCAGCGCAAGGATCGGCGAACCCAGAGCCAACGATAGCGTAAGCACCCCCAATGCACCTTGTTCCACGTCAAACAGCAGGGCCAGACCCGGCGCGGCGAGCACGAGCGGCAAACCGGTAACGATCCAGTGTGCGGACACCTTCGCCGTTACCCAGAGTGCCGTCGGTTCCGGGGACAGCAACAATTGCTCCAGGGTTCCGTCTGCGTGATCCTGCGCGAACAGGCGATGAAGTGAAAGCAGCGTGGACAGCAAAGCCGCCACCCACAGTATGCCCGGCGCGATGGCGCGCAACTGGTTCGTTTCCGCGCCCACGCCGAAGGGGAACAGGCACACCACGATGACGAAGAACGCCAGCGTGACAAGGACATCGGCCCGCCCGCGCCAGGCAAGCAGCAGATCGCGGCGCAAGACTGCGAGAAACGGCCCCAGAACTCCGCTCAACACGCCACTCCGGCGAGATCGAGGACCGCAGGGGCTTTGGTGAAAGGCGCATCCTGGTGCGTCGTCAGTATCACCGTTCCTCCGCCGTCGCAGTGCTCCGAAAGCGTGACGGCGAGATCGGCCACGGCCGCGACGTCGAGTGCGGTGAAGGGCTCGTCGAGCACCCAGAACGGTCGCGACGCGGACAGAAACAGGCGCGCAAGTCCAACCCGGCGCCGCTGCCCCTGCGACAGAACCCGCGCGGGGAGATCGACCTGACCCCCCAGTCCGATTCGCGCAAGCGCATCCAGGCATGCCGATTCGCCCGGATCGTCCCCCCCCGCAGCACATGCGAAGCGAAGGTTCTCCAGCGGCGTCAAGAGGTCGTTGAGAGCGGGCAGGTGGCCGACATAGAGCAGGGCCCGATGAAAGCTTTCGCGCTCACGCCGGATATCGAGACCGTGCCAGCGGACCTGTCCGTACTCCTGCATCGCGAGCCCGCACAGAATTCTCAGGAGGCTGGTCTTGCCGACCCCGTTCGGTCCTGCGACCCGCAGCATCTCACCCGCTTCGAGGCGCAGGCCCAGGCCACGGAACAGCAGGCGATCACCCTTGAGGCAGGCTAGTTCGTTGGCTTCGAGCATGGGGGGCAATTGAACCACAGCATGGGTCGTTTGGGAAATCCCATGCTGACGCCAGTGATTTGCGACTCCCGGCCGCTGGGCCGGGAGTCGCGATTGCCCCACTCCACGCTGCGTTCAGCGACCCTCAGTGGGGGGGGCGGAAAACCCCCGGCGGGACCGCGTCGCGGTCGGCACCGATATCCTGCGCAATCGGCGGCAACGAGTGGGCAATTCCCTTGTGGCAATCGATGCAGGTCTTGCCTTCGGCCAGTCCCCTCTGGTGCGCCTGGTTGGAGCGGCGCCCCTGCGCAGCATAATCGAAGAACTCGAAACTGTGGCAGTTGCGGCACTCGCGCGAATCATTGCGTCGCATCCGCCGCCACTCGTTCTCGGCCAGCTGCATGCGTTTGGCCGCGAACTTCTCCGGCGTGTCCACCGTCCCCAGAAAATGGTGCCAGAGTTCATTGGAGGCGTAGACCTTGCGGACGATCTTCGGCCCCCACTCCTTGGGCACATGGCAATCCGGGCAGGTAGCCCGCACGCCGGTCCGGTTCTGGTAGTGGGTGGTCTGGCGATACTCCTCGTAGACGTTCACCTCCATCTCATGGCACGAAATGCAGAACTTCTCGGTGTTCGTCCATTCCAGCACGGTATTGAAACCGCCCCAGAAGATGATGCCGGCGGCAAATGCCAGCACGATGGCGCCAATCCCTGCGTAACGCAGCCTGTGCCACATTCCCTTGTTCCTTTCTTCTGTCATGTCGTTCCCCGTTCGTCAGGACGTTCCTAGCGCAAGCCGGTGGCGGGCTGGAAGCGGTTCTCGACCAGAGGCCGCGCATCTGTCTGCGGTACGTGGCACTGCAGGCAGAAGTAGCGCCGCGGGGAGATGTTGGACAGCTCGCCCCCGTCACGGTCCCTGAAGTGGGTCAGGCTGACCTTGGTCGCGCCCTCCTCACGGTGGCGGCTCCAGGAGTGGCAATCCATGCATTTGTTGAAGTTCATGGTGACTTCGTAGCCTTCGATCCTGTGCGGCACCACGGGGGGTTGCTGCACGTAGTCGCGCGCGATCGGAGGGCCATCCGGAAGGAGTCGATACTCCCCGGGCGCGGGCTCGGCCGCGCCGACATCGACGCCCCGCATGCTCTTGACCGTCTGCGCAGTCGCCTGCGATGTGGCGAGGACACCCAGGCCGAGTGCCACCACCAACGCAATTGCCAGATTACGGGTCTTCCTGTTCATGACTCGCTCCTATCAAATCGGGTCGTAATGTGGAATACATTCTTGCTGCACACATCGACACATCGGCCGCAGGTAGTGCAATCCTGGTTGAGAATCAGCGGGTGGTCCTGCCCGACAGCCTTCAGCGCGGGACGGATCACCTGGGGTTCGGGGCAGACCGCGAAACAGTCCATGCAGTCATTGCAGGTCGAGCGCCTCGCGGCGCTGACCCGCAGCAACGCCGCCCTGCCCAGCAGTCCGTAGAGCGCGCCCATCGGGCAGATGCGGCTGCACCAGCCACGGCTCGCGATCAGCAGGTCATAGAGAAACACACCGCCGACGATGCCCCATGCGAGGCCGAAGCCGAAGATCAGTCCGCGGTGGAACATGGACACCGGATTCACCCACTCCCACGCCAGTGTGCCGGTCACCGCCGTAGCGACAAGCACGAAGGCGAGCAGCCAGTAGCGCAGGCGTGGATCCGGCGCCTTGCCCCCTTTCAGTCGCAGGCGCCGCCGCAGCCAGGCCGCCGCGTCGGTGACGAGATTCAGCGGGCACACCCAGGAACAGTACAGTCGCCCGCCGAGAAGGAGGTAGAAGGCGACCACGATTCCGCCGCCCAGAAGCGCTTCCTTGTATGGGATGTGACCCGAAGCGAATGACTGGGCAAGCAGGAACGGATCGGTCAGGGGCAGTACGCCCAAGGTCAGGCTCGACGACAGGTTGCCCTTGACGATCCAGATGCCGAGCCATGGTCCGATCAGGAACAGCGCAAGAATGCCGAATTGCGAAGCGCGACGCAGCAGCAACCACTTGGTCGCGCGGAGCCACCCCTTGGTCTCCACGGCCTCGGCACCGGGCCGGGCCATGTTTGCGCGCGTCCTGCCACCCGGGACGACTTCTGCGGCAGAATCGACGGGAACGTTGTTCGCGCTCATGGCCTCCACCCCGAATCGAGTCCACCCGGTCTTGCCGGCGCAACCGGCGGCGGTGCGTCGGGCCGCAGGCGCGTGTCACCGTAGGCCTGCCCCTCCATTCCACGCACCGGCAACTCGATCTGGTCGCCGATCAGTGACCGGCCTGCCGCCTCACGCTCCTCCCAGCCGCGCAGATAGTGATCGGCGCGCGAACCCTGGGCAAGCCGCGCCGGCAGCACCTTGATCGCCGCCTCACCCGGCAGGACGCAAGCCCGTTCGCACTTGCCGCAACCGGTACAGTGATCCGAATGAACCGTCGGCAGTAGCATCGCATGGCGATCGGAGCGCGGATTGTGAATGCTTTCCAGCGTGATCGCCTTGTCGATCACCGGGCAGACCCGGTAACAGACGTCGCAGCGCAAACCCAGGAAGTTCAGGCAAGTTTCCTGGTCGATCAGCACCGCAAGACCCATCCGTGCTTCCTCGATATCGGTCAACTCCCGATCCAGCGCACCGGTCGGGCAGGCAACCACGCACGGAATGTCGTCGCACATCTCGCACGGAATGTCGCGTGCCTCGAAATACGGCGTACCGGTAGCCACACCGTCGCCCAGTCGGGCGAGCTTGAGCGTGTCATAGGGGCAATCGCGCACGCACAGACCGCAGCGCACGCACGCAGCAAGAAAGTCGCCTTCCGCGAGCGCACCTGGCGGACGCAAGGCCGTCGCCGGCAATGCCGATGCCTGCTTCGAGTACAGCGCAACTCCGGTCGCCAGCATGCAGGCACCGCCCGCCACCCCCGCCATGTCCTTGAGGAAACGGCGGCGGGGCAGTGTGCCCTGGCGAATCTGCTGCTTGTCGATTGCGTTGCTCATGTCATCCATATCCCTGACGGGCGACGATCCCGTTGCCGTCACCCGTCGGCACTGACTCTCAGGCCTTCAATACCTTGACCGGGCATTTCTTGAAGTCGGTCTCTTTCGAGATCGGGCAGGTCGCATCGAGGATCAGCTTGTTCACCAGCTTGCTCTCGTCGAAGAACGGCACGAACACGGTACCCTTGGGCATCTTGTTGCGCCCCCGCGTCTCCAGTCGGGCGACGATCTCACCGCGCCTGGACATGACCTTGACCGCCATTCCGCGCTGGAGGCCGCGTTTGGAAGCGTCCTCGGGATGCATGAACACCTGCGCCTCGGGCACCGAGCGGTGCAGTTCCGCGACACGGCGGGTCATCGAACCCGTATGCCAGTGCTCGAGGACGCGCCCCGTACACATCCACATGTCGAATTCGCCATCCGGTTTTTCGGGCGGCTCCGCGTAAGGCAGCGCGAAGATGATGGCCTTGCCGTCCTTGTTGCCGTAGAAATTCACGCCCTCGCCCGCCTTCACATACGGGTCGTAGCCCTCGCGGAAGCGCCACAGGGTCTCCTTGCCGTCGACGACCGGCCAGCGCAGGCCGCGTGCCTTGTGATAGACATCGAAGTAGGCGAGGTCATGCGCCTTGCCGCGCCCGAAGCGGGCGTATTCCTCGAAGAGGCCTTTCTGCAGGTAGAAGCCGAGTTCCTTCGATTCGTCGTTCATGTAGTTCGACCAGGCGTGCTCATTGACCGTGGCGACGTCGCTGAGCGGATACTTGTCGACCTCCCCGTTCTTGAACAGGACGTCGAACAGCGTCTTGCCGCGGTACTCCGGCTTTTTCGCGATCAGCTCCTCGGGCCACACATCCTCGACCTTGAAGCGCTTGGAGAACTCGATGTACTGCCACAGGTCGCTCTTGGCCTGCCCCGGGGGGGCCACTTGCTGGCGCCAGAACTGTCCGCGGCGCTCGGACAGGTCGCTCTTGGCCTGCCCCGGGGGGGCCACTTGCTGGCGCCAGAACTGTCC
>CAYOKH010000054.1:0-11759 GCA_964404505.1 uncultured Azoarcus sp. | reverse complement strand
ACCGCGCGCCGGATCGGTCGGGAGCCAGGTGCAGCCCGGGCGCGGACCGGGGCCGTCATCGAGGGCAGCGCGCAGGGTCTCGAGGATCCGGGGGCTGGCGGGCCAGGCGATCAGGGTGGCCAGATAGCCATGACCCTGCATGCCCCAGGGGGCCGACAGGGCAGGCGTGCCCCCTTCCAGGCGCAGGCGCTCATCCAGCAACGGGCGGCCGTCGTGGATTACCTGCATGGATGCGTCGTAGGCTCCATGACGGAAGTGATCGCCGCTGCCCGGGCGTCCCAGGCCCATCAGGTCCCAGGCGAGCAGACGTGCATGGCCGTGAAGTTCGAAACGGTTGTGCGTGCGTACCCGCGCACCTCCGTGCAGGATGTTCAGGGCCGGCAGCCACTCCAGGGCAGCGCCGCCGGCGACCCGAAAATGTTGCGTCTGGCGGGCCCAGGGCCCGGCAGACCGATAGAACTTGCCGGCCGCCGGCGTGGTCACCAGCGCGTGGGCGCACTCGGCCACGCGGATATCCACCTCCAGCCGGTCGCCGCCCACGACCCCGCCCGGCGGGTGGATCAGGTAGCTGTGGCAGGGCGCCCCTTCCGGGTGGAAACTGCGCTGCACCCGAAGGGGTCCCTGATGGCGACGATGACACAGGACGGTGCGGGCACCGACATGCTCGAATCCCAGTTCGAGGCGTCCAAGCCAGCCGGCTTCCACCTATGCCACCCACGCCATGACCAGACCGGCGACAAGGATGGCGAGGCCACCGGCGCGAACCAAGCCGCGGCCCGCGGGGAGCATCCGCGCCAGATGTCCCAGGAACAGGCCGCTCCCGACCAGGGCCGAGGAGGCCAGAAGGAATCCGGTACCGAACAGGGGCGCGGAAAGTCCGGCCCCCATGTCCGCGCCGTGGGCCAGGCCGTGAGACACCGCAAGCAGTGCAGCCAGGGGCAGGCCGGACCGGGCCGGCAGCGTTCGGCCGACCGTGAGCAGCACGCCGATCAGGACGACGGAAGCCAGGACGCCGGTCTCGATCCACAGCCCCGGGGTCACCGCGAGCCCGGCCAGGAATCCGAGGGCCAGTACCACCAGGAACAGGCCCGCGAGCCGTCGAGCCCCGCGGCCGTCCGACTGGCGGGCCGCCCACAGGCCCACGCCCACCATGGCCAGCTGGTGATCCAGGCCGAGCAGCGGGTGCAGCACGCCCGCCCACAGGCCGGATTCGGCCACATGGCCCGGATGGGCCAGTGCCACAACGGGCGTAGACAGGATGGTCAACAGCAAGCACGGGGTGAATCTGGCGCTCATGAGCGGGCTCCTCCATATGAAGCTTTTGTCCCGATTTAAGCAGGATCCGGGCCATGGGTCGCGAGCCCGCGCCAGCACGGGGCGCCCGACCGGATCACCGCATCCCGGCCGGACCGGATGCCCCGGGATGGGGCATCGGCGCCCCATCCCGGGGCATCCGGTGGGGGTGTGTGGGGCCGGAGGTCCCGGCAAAGCACGACGAAGGCGCGGTCGCCGCGCCTGATCCAGATCCCGCGCGATCTGCGCCGCGATGTGCCGCTGACCGCTTGCGATGTCACTCTTGAGAAGCGCTGCGCCGTCCGGCCCGCACCACTGTGCCTCGGGCCACGGCCGTGCGCGTTCGGGTAGCAGTCGCCCGCTGCAGATCCTGGACCGGATAGCCGGCTGCGTAGAACAGCACGCACTGCTACGGAACGTGCCCGCCATCTGCGGATTCGAGACGCACGGAAATGCCCAAGTTCGAGTGCGAGATGCTGCGGTGGTCCGGTCTCCCTCAACTGCACGGTAGGTCTATCGATCCTGACACATCGGTCATGAATGGCCCCCGGGACGAAAGAGTCAGATATCGAAGTACAGCGCGAACTCCCACGGATGCGGCCGCAGGCGGATGGCATCGACCTCGTGCTCGCGCTTCCACGCGATCCAGGTCTCCAGGACGTCGTGGGTGAACACGTCGCCGCGGAGCAGGAATTCGTGGTCTGCCTCCAACGCCTCGAGCACCTTGTCGAGCGAACCCGGCAGCTGCTGCACGTTCTTCGCCATCTCCGGCGGCAGGTCGTAGAGGTTCTTGTCGATCGGGTCGCCCGGATCGATCCGGTTGGCGACTCCGTCGAGTCCCGCCATCAGGCACCCGGCGAACGCGAGGTAGGGGTTGCACGAACCGTCCGGGGTTCGGAACTCGATGCGCTTGGCCTGCTCGGCGTGCGAGTACATCGGGATGCGCACGCAGGCCGAGCGATTGCGCTGGCTGAACACCAGGTTGATCGGCGCCTCATACCCGGGCACCAGGCGGCGGTAGGAACTGGTGGTCGGCGCAACCAGCGCGCAAAGCGCCGGCGCGTGCTTGAGAATCCCGCCTATGTAATGCCGGCAGGTGTCGGAGATGTCGCCGTAAGCGCCCGGTGCGTAGAACAGGTTCTTGCCGTCCTTCCACAAGGACTGATGCGTGTGCATCCCCGAGCCGTTGTCCTGGAAGATGGGCTTGGGCATGAAGGTCGCCGTCTTGCCGTGCTTGAGCGCGGTGTTCTTGGCGCAGTGCTTGTACCACATCACCCGGTCGGCCGTCTGGGTGAGCGGGCCGAAGCGGATGTCGATCTCGGTCTGCCCGGCGGTGCTCACCTCGTGGTGATGCACCTCCACCTGCACGCCCACCGACTGCAGCGCGAGCACCATGTCGCTGCGGATGTCCTGGAACTTGTCCATCGGCGGGGTTGGGAAGTAGCCCTCCTTGTAGCGCGGCTTGTAACCCAGGTTGGGCCGCTCTGGTGTACCCGGCTTTCCGGAATTCCAGAAACCGGCCTCCGAATCGATATGGTAGTAACCGCAGTTGTACGTCTGGTCAAAGCGGATTTCGTCGAAAAAGAAGAACTCCAGCTCGGGCCCGAAATAGGCGGTGTCTGCGATCCCGCTGCCCTTCAGATACAGCTCCGCCTTCTGCGCCACGTAACGCGGATCGCGCGAATACGCCATGCCGGTGATCGGATCGCGCACGTTGCAGATCAGTGCCAGGGTTGGAATCCTGGTGAATGGGTCGAGTTGCGCAGAGTCCGGATCGGGCATCAACAGCATGTCCGATTCGTCGATGGTCTGGAAACCCCGGATCGAGGAACCGTCGAAACCGATCCCGTCGTCGAACAATTCCTCGTCGAGCCGTTCCACCGGAATCGAGAAATGCTGCCACAAACCGGGCAGGTCGATGAAGCGCAGGTCCACGATCTGCACACCCTTGGATTGAGCAAGCTCGATGACGTCGCGTGCAGTCATGGCTACCTCCTCGCGCTCAAGCGGCCACGCCGCCCGGTGCGGCGCGCCGGATATATTCAACCTTTAGCCGATGGGATGCGCCAAATCAAGCCGCTCGCCGCCATGTGCAGTGCGCGCTTGCAGCCGCCTCCGCCCGTGGCGAACACCACGCCGGCATTCGCCCTGTCGTTGGTGTCGCAAGCCGGGGCTCGCCTTATGTGCTGGGTTGATAGCGGTACCGGTCGGAGCGGTGGCATTCCCGCCTCCGGAATCGGTACGGCGCGCGGTATTGGAAGGGTTCGCTTCCGACTGGACTTGCCCAACTCATGATGGGAGAGCGGTCATGCTGAAACGTCTGGTTCCGATGGACGGCTCGGAAAGTGCGCTGCGTGCGGTCGATCATGTCGTCAAGCTCGCGGAGGCGAACGCATCGCTGTCCGTGCTTCTGCTGTATGTACACTACGAGCCGGTACCCCACTGGGCGACGTTAGCGCGCGCGTGACGGCCGAAGGCGTCAAGGCAGTCGGGCGAGAGTGCGCCAACGCCGCACTGGCTAAGGCCGAGGGCATTCTGCGTCAGGCCAGCATCGACTTCGGGTGCGACTTGCGCGTGGCCGAGGATGTTGCGCCGATGATCGCCACATATGCCGAGGACAATGCCTGCGACGCCATCGTGATGGGGACCCACGGCGGAGGCATGCTTGCCGACATTCTGATGGGCTCCACCGCGATGAAGGTCGTGAACCTCGTGAAGCTCCCGGTCACCCTCGTCAGATAGGCCGGAGTCGGCGAAGCGGCAGTCGATCCGGATCAGGCGGGGCCACTGACGGCGGCCGCAGTCACCGGCAGGCGTTCGGGACGCGTTCGGCCCGCGTGTCAGATCAACCGGTGCTCCACGCCCGGGGCCGCTTCATGCCGGCGATCTTGCAGGCCATCTTGACGTAACCGTAGGGAAAGAGCTCGAAGAGGTAGTTGCGGGCCCTGCCGCCCAGGCCCATCTCCTCCGCCATGTAGCGGATGACGAAGCGTGCGTCGGCGGCGATCTGGTGGTCTTCGTAGTAGCGACGCATGAAACGGATGATCCTCCAGTGCTCCTCGGTCAGTTCAAGCCCTTCGCGTTCCGCAAGCTGTTGGGCGGCCACCTCGTCCCAGCGTGCGGGGTCGAAGAGGTAGCCTTCGGCGTCGGTCTCCAGGCGCACGCCCTTGCCGTCGCTGATCATCTGGTCGATGGTGTCGGTGATCATGTTGCTTCTCCTCGTGGTCCTCTCGTCCGCTTCACACGGCTGCGCACTGCACCCTGATTCATGGTCCGTGTGCACAATCTATGACCGTATTCTCCATTTAACAAACGAAATTAATTGATGTCTAATATCGTGATATTCGATAGGTCACGATGGATACCGAGTTCGCCCGTACCTTTCTGGCTGTCGTCGCTGCCGGCAACTTCGTCGGGGCGGCGGAGCGCCTGCATGTGACCCAGTCGACGGTCAGCACGCGTATTCAGGCGCTGGAGCGGCAACTGGGGGCGATCCTGCTTCGGCGCGGACGGGGTGGGGCCGAACTGACCCCGGCCGGGCAGCGCTTTCTGCGTCACGCCAAGAATCTGGTGCGCACCACCGAACAGGCCCGTCATGACGTCGGCCTGCCCGAAGGTTACAGCGGCACGCTGACCCTGCGCGGGCGCATCGCACTCTGGGAGGGTTTCCTGCCGCGCTGGGCCGACGGAATGCGCTGTCGAATGCCGGACATCTCGCTGCGGCTGGAGATCGGCTTTGAGGAGGACATCATGCAGGGGCTGATGCAGGGCACGACCGACATCGGCCTGATGTATACGCCGGAGAACCGGCCCGGCCTGGGAATCGAGTACCTGTTCGACGAGGGTCTGCTATTGGTGAGCACCGAGCGCGATGCCGACTGGCGCGACGAGCGCTACGTGCACATCGATTGGGGTCCGGAGTTCGAGGCGCAGTTCACCACGCACTACCCGGATCTGGAGCCGCCGGCCCTGCTCGCCAACGTCGGTTGGATTGCGGTCCAGCAGGTGCTGCATTCGGGCGGTGCGGCCTTTCTTCCCCGGCGCATTGCGCGCGACCTGATCGCCGCCGGCCGCCTGCACCCGCTCCCCGACAGCCCGGTGCTGTCCTTGCCGGTGTATCTGGTCTATTCGCTGGAGCGCAAGGACGCGGCCATGCAGGCGGCGCTGGATGGGTTGCGCGCCCTCGCGCAGCAGGAGCGCGGCGAGGGCTGATCTGAACCACACCATCCGTTCTGCCAGCTCGTGGATCCGGTCCCCGGTCCCCACGGTTGAATCCATCCACGCCAGTTTCTCTCGCAGGGCCTGAACCTTTCGCCCTCGTCCGTATCCGACCGAACAGTAGTTGGTGCTGTAAAGGGTGCATACTCGGCGTGCGCTCGCGGGTGCATATGACAATTAATTGGCAAGGATACCCACATGAACATTGCACTCACTCCGCTTCTGGCCCTTATCGCCGGCATTCTGATTCTGGTCATGCCGCGATTGCTGAACTACATCGTGGCTCTGTACCTGATCATCATCGGCCTGGTGGGTCTTCTCGGCGGGGGCAATCTGAGGCTCTAGAACGCTGTGCGCATCGACGCGCGGCCGGGGCCACCGGCCGCGGCCGTGAAAGGCGAGGACATCGCCGAGCCGGAGATCGGCAGGCAAGGGGATGGAGCAGGACAGGTGCAATCGCATCTCCCGTCTCAGTCCCCCGCTTCGCGGTCGAGCAATGCACGTTTGCGTTCCACACCCCAACGATAGCCGGACGGCGTGCCATCGGTGCGCACCACGCGATGACAGGGTATGGCCAGGGCCAGCGTGTTTGCGGCACAGGCACCGGCCACGGCACGGACGGCATTCGGCGCGCCGATGCGTCGCGCTATGTCGGTGTAGGTAGCGGTTTCACCGGCAGGTATCTCCCGCAGTGCCTGCCACACGCGCTGCTGAAACGCCGTGCCGCGCACGTCGAGCGGCAGGTCGAGCCCCAGGCGGGGTGATTCGACGAAACCCACCACGCGGGCTACGAGTCGCTCGAATTCGGCATCTCCGCCACGAATGTCCGCGCGGGAGAAGCGGTCCTGCAGGTCACGCACCAGTGTATCGGGGTCGTCGCCCAGGAGAATGGCACAAACCCCCCGGTCGCTGGCCGCGACCAGGACCGCCCCGAGTGCGCAATGGCCGACGGCGAAGCGGATCTCCAACCCCGCACCGGCGTCGCGGTAGCGAGTCGGCGTCATGCCGAGCACCTGATTCGAGCCGGCGTAGAAGCGTCCATTGGAAGCATAGCCGGCCGCGTAGATCGCGTCGGTGATGGTGCCACTGCGTTCCAGTTCGGACCTGACGCGCCCGGCGCGATGCGCTGCCGCGTAGGCCCTCGGTGTGACGCCCGTGACGGCCTTGAAGACGCGGTGCAGATGGTAAGTGCTGAGCCCCGCGCGATCCGCAAGATCCTGCAGGCCGGGCGCGTGTTCGGCCTGCTCGATGAAGCGGCACAGCCCGGTTACGATCGCGGCATGTCGTGCCGACAGGGGCGGCTGATCGGGCCTGCAGCGTTTGCAGGGGCGAAATCCCGCCTGCTCGGCGACGGCGGCGGTGGGGTGGAACTGCACGTTTTCCGGCCGTGCCCGGCGTGCCCCGCAGGAGGGACGGCAATACACGCCGGTGGTCGTGACCGAGTACACGAATTGCTCGTCGGCCGCAGGATCGCGCGCAAGAATGGCGGCCCAGCGCGGATCCGACAGCGTGGCGGCGGCGCGCCCTTCGGAGTTGGTGGCGAACTTCATCGTACCCTCGCGACGATTCCAGGATGAATGCCTGCAATCTGGCCCCTGACGGGAGCGAGCGCACTCCGGATCTTGCTCTCGAATCGGTATCCGCCCGGCGACGCATCCGCATGCCCGCCGTGGCGGTCGGTATCGCGCGGGCGGGGTTCAGCTCGACCGTGTCGGTTCCCGGTCAGCGCAATGCCAGCGCCGGAGCGAAATCACGCCTCGGACCTTGTCCCGCCTTGCGGGATCGCCTCCGCTTCATTGCCGGATTCGGAGGATGTTCCGGACTCCGCCTGATCCGGCCCGTCAAGGCCGGTGTCACCGGCAGGGGTCTTGCTGGCAAGTTTCTGACGGCGCTTTTCTTCCTTCTTGTTCTTCTTCGCCAGATCCCTCTGGCGCTTCTCGTACTGGTAGTTTGGTTTGGCCAAGAGATTACCTTTGGTTGTGGCAAGGGCTGTGTGGAATGGAGTGAGCATCATCGGAGCAGGTTCGATTGCCCCACCTGAAGGCCAATTATGCCATCACCGGCCTGCGCCGGTCACCCGGATCGGGACCGTACGACGAATTCGGGCCACGGTCGCTGCGTCTTGACTGTCCGTCCGGACAAACCCGGGTTTTCGCTACCAGTAGCACAGCGCGTTGCGGAACAGATCGGAGAGCTGCGGCTCGGCGACCGGCTTCGGAGCGTTCCTCACCAGTCGCTGCTGCGCCCAGGCGCCGGCAGTAAGCGTGTCGATGTCGCCCACGTGATAACCGACACCCCCGACCCCGTTGGGAATGTCGCAGATGCGCATGAGGTCGATCAGGCGGTTTGCGACGACCTCGCCGGCGTCCGCGATTCCCGCGCCCTTCGTATCGGCGCCGAGCCAGACGGCTGCATCGAGGTGGCGCTCGGGGCAGGCGTCGGCGGTGAAGCGGAACACGGCGGGCGCGTTGACGATGACCGACATGCCGTGCGGCACCATCGGTTCTTCCTGCGGATAGCCGGGGGCACGGAAGTCGCGCACGCCGCCGGCCACCGCATAGGCCATTCCATGGGGAAGATGCACCCCGGCGTTGCCGAAGGCGATGCCCGCAAGCGTGGCGGCCCACATCATGCCGTTGCGTGCCTCGCGGTCAGTGTCGCACACCGCGCGCTCCAGGTAGGTGCCGGTGAGCTGCAGCGCCTTCTCGCAGCCGAAGTCGCTCCACGGATTCGCGCCCTGACTCATTGGCCGCAGGCTGGGCCGCTCCGCTTTGGAGCGGCAGGTGTGCGGCAGCGCCGTGTAGCTCTCCAGCGCGTGGGAGAGCACGTCGAAGCCGGACGCGGCGACGACCGATGCCGGCAGTGTGTACGTCGTGGTCGGATCGATCAGCGCGAGGGTCGGGCGCAGGCGGCGCGAGACAATGCCGGTCTTCACCGCCTTCTCGACCCAGTCGAAGATCGCGATGCCGGTGCATTCGGCACCGGTGCCACAGGTGGTCGGGCAGGCGATGTGCGGCTTGAGGGGGCCGGGTACCGCGCGGCCTTCGCCGAGCGGTGCGTTGACGTAGGCGGCCAGTTCGGCTGGAAAGGTCGCATACAGGTTGGCCGCCTTGGCGGTGTCGATGACCGAGCCGCCGCCGACCGAGACATACCCGTCGAAGCGCCCCTCGACCGCGAAACGTGCGGCGTCGCGAAAGGAGTTGTCGGTGGGCTCGACCGTCACGTCGCTATAGACGACCGTGTCGATGCCCGCATCGGCGAGCGAGCAGCGGACGATGTCGACGTGTTCCAGGTCGGCGAGGCGCCGATCGGTGAACAGCGCAACGCGCTTGAGTCCGAGATTACGCGCATGGTCGCCGGCCTCGGCCAGGCAGCCGGGTCCGA
The DNA here is from genome assembly GCA_964404505.1 of uncultured Azoarcus sp. Classification (GTDB taxonomy): domain Bacteria; phylum Pseudomonadota; class Gammaproteobacteria; order Burkholderiales; family Rhodocyclaceae; genus DAOMNN01. The sequence goes on along the minus strand of CAYOKH010000054.1, from coordinate 2,864 downwards.
ACGTGATCGCGGAAATATCGACGGAAAAGACAGCGTCGCCGCCTTCGACGAGAGCGTAATGGTGACAGCAGGACATGGCATCTCCAGGGCGATGGAGGTCGAGGCGCGCGTCGCGCACGATGCGGCCAGTATAGGCGATGGTCCTGCCTTCGGCGACCGGTAGGTCTGGCTGTCAGCTTTGCGGCGGACGGCGTGTTCGAACCCGACCCCGGCGTTGGCAGGGTTCGCGTCTCGGGCGCGTCGGCAAACGCGGGATCATGCAATTGCTGCAACCACGATCACCTCAACGACCAGCCCGGGATCAGCCAGCCTTGCCTCTCCGCACGCCCGAGCCGGTGCAGTTCGCCGCGATCGTGGCCACGAATCTGGGCACGGGGCTGATAACTCCGCCAACGGCGCCTATACTTCACTTTGGCGCCATGGTGGGCGAAGCGCGCCTGAACCCGATGTTCAGGCCGACCCTGATGTTCCTGCTCCTGGCCTGTCTGCCGCTGGTATTGCTGACCACGTTCATACCCGCATTGTCCCTCACGCTGCCCCGGTCGATCCTCGGTTACGGGCTGTGATCCGCATTGACGAGGAGGATTCCGATATGAGCTTCGGGCTGACGATCAACCAGAGCCGGTATTGCTTCGGGGACCTCCGGGAGCTGCTGGGCAAGGCAAGCCCGGCCCGTGCCGGGGATCACCTTTGCGGCGTCGCGGCCCGTTCGGCCACCGAGCGTATCGCTGCACAGATGATCCTTGCCGATGTTCCGCTGAAGCGTTTCCTCGATGAGGTCGTGGTGCCGTATGAATCCGACGATGTCACTCGGCTGATCATCGACAGTCATGATCCGGTGGCCTTCGGCACGGTCTCGTCGCTGACGGTGGGCGAATTCCGCAACTGGCTGCTGTCGGACAGCACCGATTCGGCAACGCTTACTGCGCTGGCCCCGGGCCTGACCCCGGAGATGGTGGCCGCGGTGAGCAAACTGATGCGGAACTCGGATCTGATCGCCGTGGCGCGCAAGTGCTCGGTCGTCACCGCGTTTCGCAACACCATCGGTCTGCCGGGCAGGCTGAGCGTACGTCTGCAGCCGAATCACCCCGCCGACGATACCGCCGGCGTCGCGGCGTCAATGCTGGACGGCCTGCTGTATGGCGCCGGCGATGCGGTGATCGGCATCAATCCGGTCAGCGACCGCACGGATACGATCATCAGACTGCTGGAACTCATGGACGAGCTCCGGCTGAAGTTCGACATTCCCACCCAGTCGTGTGTCCTTACGCACGTCACCAACACCATGGAGGCCATGGAACGGCACGCGCCCGTGGATCTGGTGTTCCAGTCCATTGCCGGCTCGGAACTGGCCAACCGCAGCTTTGGCGTCTCCCTGTCCCTGCTCGCGGAGGCGCGCGATGCGGCCCGGTCGCTCAAGCGCGGAACGGTCGGCGGCAACGTCATGTACTTCGAAACCGGTCAGGGCAGCGCACTTTCGGCCGATGCACACCATGGCGTGGACCAGCAGACGATCGAGGCACGCGCCTATGCAGTGGCGCGCGCGTATTCACCGCTGCTGGTGAATAGCGTGGTGGGATTCATTGGTCCGGAATATCTTTATGACGGTCGCGAGATCGCGCGCGCGGGACTGGAAGACCACTGCTGCGGCAAGCTGCTGGGATTGCCGATGGGTGTGGATGTCTGCTACACGAACCACGCCGAGGCCGACCAGGACGACATGGATTCGCTGCTGACCCTGCTGGGCGTGGCGGGGGTGTCCTTCGTCATGGGTGTTCCGGGTGCGGACGACATCATGCTCAACTATCAGAGCACCAGTTTTCATGACGCTCTTTACCTGCGCGAGGTGCTCGACCTGCAGCCCGCGCCGGAGTTCGCAGCCTGGCTGGAGGGCATGGGCATCATGAACGCCACCGGCCGCATGCGACCCCAGGTCGAAATCGACGGCGGAGCCCGGAAACTGCTGTCCTTCGCAGGAAGCAGCTTCGGGGGGGCCGGGTCATGAAGCTCGTCCCCGATGAACCGTGGCGGCGCCTGCGCTGCTTCACCGATGCGCGCATCGGCCTGGGCCGCGCCGGAAACGGTCTGCCGACCGCGCATCTGCTGGACTTTCGCCTCGCGCACGCGCTGGCGCGCGATTCCGTCCACAGCGCCCTCGATGCGGATGTCCTCTCAGCCGATATCCGTACCCGGTTGCCGGGCCTGCCGGGGCCGCTCGTGGTTGCCAGTCAGGCGACGGACCGCAGATGCTATCTGCAAAGGCCCGATCTCGGCCGCCGACTGTCTCCGCAGCACCGGGACACGCTGCCAAATGTCGGTTGCGATGTGGTGTTCGTGGTCGCGGACGGGCTGTCGTCGGCAGCAGTGCATGCCAACGCCCCCGCCCTGCTGGAGGCGACGGTTCCCCTCCTGGATGGCTGGACTATCGGGCCGACGGTGGTCGCCCGCCACGCCCGCGTCGCCCTGGCGGACGACATCGGCGAGCACATGGGCGCCAGCATGTCGGTCATCCTGATCGGAGAACGTCCCGGCCTGTCCAGCCCGGCAAGCCTGAGCGCCTATATCACCTGGCAACCCCGCATCGGTCGCCAGAATCATGAACGCAACTGCATTTCCAACATCCGCCCGGACGGTTGTCCGGTTGAAGTCGCAGCGCAACGGCTTGCGACGCTCATGGCGGCGGCTCGGCGCCGGGCGCTCACCGGTGTTGGACTCAAGGACGCCGTCCGGGATCTGGGTCGTTCATAGCGCGTGACGGCAGGTAGGTCTCGCGAACGGGCAGTCGCTGCGAGCGTGCCCGCTCGAAGGGTCCCGAGCCGGATCCCGGCCCGCGCCACGCCGCGCACGCCCGTTGCCGCACAGGC
>CAYOKH010000053.1:0-12003 GCA_964404505.1 uncultured Azoarcus sp. | reverse complement strand
CGGGTGCCGCGCCGGCCGTGTCCGTCCCGCCGACCGCGGCCGAGTTGCGGCGGCTGGCCATATACAACAACTATCGGGCGCTGGTGGACATGACGTCGGGAGGCGGCTACGGCAGCCTGTACGGACCGAACGTGAGTACCCACGGCGAGATTACCGACGACGAGGGCCTGATTGCTGGCATCGAGTACCTGGCTTACGGCAGCCGCGGCAAGGGCCGCGAGAATGTAACCCTGATGGTACAGATTCCGGATCATTTCGACCCCGCGAGGCCCTGCATCATTACCGCGCCTTCGTCGGGCTCGCGCGGCGTCTACGGGGCCATCGCCACGGCAGGCGAGTGGGGACTGAAGCGCGGTTGCGCGGTGGCCTATACGGACAAGGGCACCGGCACCGGCGCCCACAACCTGCAGGACGACACCGTCAGCCTTATCACCGGCGAACGGGTGGATGTCGATTCGGCCGGAAAGGCCTCGCACTTCACCGCGAACCTCTCCGGGAACCAGCTCGCGGCGTTCAACGCCGAAACGCCGAACCGCTTCGCGTTCAAGCACGCACACTCCGAGCTCAATCCCGAACAGGATTGGGGCACGTTCGTGCTTTGGTCGATCGAGTTCGCCTTCTATGCGCTGAACGAGGAATACGGCGAGTCTGTGGGCCACAGCGGCAATCGCCGTCGCACCTTGACGCCGGAGAACACCCTGGTGATCGCCTCCAGCGTGTCCAATGGCGGGGGCGCCTCGCTGCGGGCAGCGGAACAGGACGACCGCGGCCTGATCGATGCGGTGGTGGTTTCGGAACCCAATGTCAATCCGGTATTCGACCCCGGATTCGCCATCGTCCAGGGCGCAGGCGAGCCGCTGTTCGAGCACAGTCGCAGCCTGCTCGACTACACCACGCTGCTCAATGTCTACCAGGGCTGTGCCACCCTGGCGAACGCCACGGCGCCGCTGAATCTCGCGCCAAGCGCGGACCGTTGTACTTCCCTGTACGACAAGGGACTGCTGCAGTCGGCGGGACTGGCGGAACAGGCGGCGGAAGCGCAGGCCATCATCAACGCGTTCGGGATTCTGCCCGAACAGAACATCGTGCAGCCATCACACTGGTTCGCCAACGTACCGCAATCAATCGCCTTGACCTACGCGAACAGCTATGCCCGGGCTGGCGTGACCGACAATCTTTGTGGTTACAGCTTCGGCGCCACTGCCGCGGGAACCAACGCACCCGCCCCTTTGCCGCTCGCCGCCGAAGCGATCCTGTTCGGCGTCAGCAACGGTATTCCGCCGACCGGTGGCGTCAATCTGATCAACAACGATTCCGTGGGCGGGCCGCTGCTGGATCGGGTCTCGATATCGGCTTCGAGTCAACGTGCCGACCAGAATCTGGACGGTGCGCTTTGCCTGCGCGCCCTCGCCATCGGTAGGGATCCGGTGAGCGGCGAAGCGCTGCATGGTCAAGCGGCAACCCACGCCCAGATCCAGCAGAGCATCGCCCACTTGCGCGCCGGCGCCAATCTGGGCGGGCGGCCGGCGCTGATCGTTACCGGGCGCAGCGATGCCATTCTGCCGCCCAACCACAGCTCGCGGGCCTATTACGGGCTGAATCGTCTGGTCGAGGGTGCCGGCGGCCAGTTGCGCTACATCGAGATCACCAACGCCCAGCACCTCGATGCCTTCAATGCCTTCGCCGGCTTCGACTCGCGGTTCGTCCCGCTGCATTATTATTTCTTCCAGGCTCTGGACTTGATGTGGGCGCATCTGACGGCGGCTGAACCGCTACCGCCCAGCCAGTTGGTGCGCACCACGCCGCGCGGCGGCGCTCCGGGCGCAGCGCCCGTCATCGACCCGGCGATCCATCTGCCCGCGATTGCCGCCGTTCCGGAGGAAGACGCGCTGATCATCTTTTCCGACGATACGCTGTTCATTCCTGACTAGGAGGCTGTCCGACCGGAGCGATCATAGCGAGCGGAGCGGAAAAGCGAGGCCCGATCCGGTCGATCTCGAGGCGCACAGTGGTTCCATGCAACGAGAAATCGGGCGCATGTGGACCGCCTCACCCGCCGGTGCAGCAGATCAGCCTCGAGCCCGACGGCCTCCCATGACTGCAACTGGATGCTATGAACTCGGCTCGCGCCTGGCGGACGACTGCGAGCCGAACGAGGCGGAACGGGATGCTTGCCCGCGTTTTCAGCCTTGGCCGGCACGCCATACCGGGACGTACGTTCGCGGCGCTCCGTACGCGTGTGGGCCACTGACGGCTACGGCGTCCGGTCGAACCGGGTTTCGTTCGTCCGCACTCAGTAACGCGGACCACCGCGCAGTTTCATCCTCCGGCATCGCATATTCGCCCTGCTTCGATCGATCACTGGCGCGTACGCAGCCGCGAAAAAGCAAAAAGCCCGACCTTGTGAGTCGGGCTAAGTGCTTGTTTTGTCTGGTTGCGGGGGCAGGATTTGAACCTGCGACTCGGGTTATGAGCCCAGATAAATTGATCGGTGCGTAGCGCAATCATGTGTGACGCTGAAGGGGTTATGTGGTCTCAACCCTTGCAAACTGCGACTTTTACGAGCCCCAAGTGTGACACTCAATCCCGATCCAACCTTGACGTCAGCGACTGTTGTCACACCTGCTTCGCAGAAACGTTGAGCCCTTGACCTCAGCGAGGGTTGCCAAATATCTGCGCCAGGCGCGTTCGAGGTGACCTTTGGTCGAACGAGTCTAGCTGGCGAAAGCGGCGTTTTGCACTTGCGTTGCACCCCTCGTTGGAGCGCCGCGTTCGACGACGCTTCTAGAGTTCGCAGGGTGATGCAGAACGTAGCGAGGATGGCCAGATGCAAGGCGCGCGGCGCACAGCGACCGAGACATACCTGAAGGTAGGAGAGGGAGCGAGCACCGCGCAACGCCGCGGATGGCCACCGCAGTAGTTTTGCATCGCCCTGTTAGCGCGAATGCCGCCAACAGATCCAAAAAAATTGAGCGGGCACGCATACAGTTTGGGTTGGTTACGGGGTGAGTTTGAGAACAAAAGCAAGAAATTGGTCGGCGAATCGAATCACCTTGGCGGCACTATTGAGTGCCTTTGTCGCGCTCTTCATTTCTCTGACTGCTTTTTGAATGTCGATGGAGAGCTGGCTGAGTTCATCGACTGCTGCTTTGATTTCCGGATCCCTGTCGATCTTCGATAGCTGGAGCATGACGAATTGATCCAGCCTCCTACTAAGCTCGTCGCGCCGGGACTGCAGAGTCTTCAAAGCCTCCCCGGTCGCGTTTCGCATCTCGCGCCGAAGGTTGGCTAGCGCGGCTCCTAGCTGGTCCTCGGTAATCGTCGCGAGATCCGACGGTTTGACCTTTATGGTCGATTCGGTCGAGTTCCTGTTGGCCATCCGCTTTCTCCGTTCGGGAATTCCGTTCAAGCCGCGAGCGTCCCGATTTGCTCTTTGCGTATCGGGCTTGGTCACGGGCTTGCCTTGGCGGCAACGAAGGCGGCGTGAGCGGACCTGGCTTTCGTCGCAAAATCCGAGATTGCACTCTTCATCGCATCGAACTGCCTAGAGGGATCATTTAATGCATTGCGCAACGCTGCATGGGCCACGGCCATCGCCTGGAAAGCCGTGGCCGGATGCGCTTGGTAAAGAACCAGGTATGTCTCCTGCGCCTCGCGCGCGGAGGCCATGGCAGCGCTCCAGGCGGCACCCTTCGGCTGCTCGTTGAAAGCGTTCACGCTATCAACAAAATCATCGCCCGCCTTGCGAAGGCGCGGGATCATGAGCGGCATCGAATTGCGAGAAAGTATGGCTGCGGCATTTTCGACCACCGGGTCCGCGCTGCCCACAATGGATCGGAGCGCCGCGTACCGTCGCGCTTCCAGCGTCGTGACGAGGGCACTGCCGATCAGCTCGCCTACTGGCCTAATGGCCTGCCGACCCGGTATCTGTTCACGGGTAAGCGTCTCGACACGATCGGCGAGGCCTTCGAGCGCCGTCGTTGCATCGCCTGCAGCAGATCTCAGGGCTTGCGTATCTTCGGCATTGGCGAGAGTCCCGAGAGCGGCGGCGTATTGCTTGAGCTTCTCTCCCAGTTGGGCGGTTGTCTCCAGCACGCCGGCGGCAAGCAGCTGGTCAGGGTGGACTGTGTCACCGTCGAGGCGGCCCAGGCGACATAAGTCCCCCTCAACACTGGCGATTTCGGAAAGGTTGTAAAACGTCGGTGCACCGGTAGCTAGGTCCCGGGCCGGCTCGATGCAGGACGGTTGCTCGGCGTCGCCGAGTGACGCACGGTAGCTCGCCCACCGGGCGAGACAACTTGAATCCCTTTGCAAGCGATCCGTCACAACCGCGGTGCAATCGCCCACCAATCCTACCCGCACACCTTCCTCGGCGAGACTCGTCTCGAGGTCCTGCGCCGTCTGCGCCTGGACCTGGGTGCGCAAGGATTCGAACGCGTCAATCGCGTCGTCGGTGCTCTTCTTGAAGGTCGCGATGTCGTTCCTGTAGACGTCGGTTGCACATGCTGTCAGAAGCACGGCGACGCAAGCGATGAACGTGATTCGCGTGTGCTTGGCTCCAAGCATTTTCGCCTCAGGCCAAGAGGTCTCTCTCTGCGCGGCCTGATTGTCGGCACGCGCCCAAGTTTCGTCGATATGTCGTCGTTGGACACCCCGCGCGGAGGCTCGCCTTCGCCTCATCGACTGACATTGCTTCTCAAAGGCAAGGCAACCTCCGCCCGCGAAGACGCGACGGCTCGCAAGGCGGCCCGGTCATTGATGTCATCGGGGCAGAAGCGAGGTGGCATTGTCCTTTATAGCACCGGCTGAGAGGACTTCAATGCCCCGATTTGGCGCACCGCACGCGGCCCGGCATGCCTTGCCGGCCAGCATGAGCCGCAACGTCGATCGCCAAGACGATGCCATGATGGAACGCTCATTCCTCAACCTGAAAACCGAACGTGCCTGGCAGAAAGTTAGGACAACCACGCCCAGGCCAGCCCGAATGTCACCGACTGCATCGTCGGTACTTGCGACAACGTCCGTCTGCATTCGACACTGGCCGACGTGCCGCCCAGCCGGTTGACCGGGCCAGGCTTCTCGTCACGGTGGCGCGTTGCCATCCAGCATCTCCCAGGTCCTGGGGCCGATGATGCCGTCCGGCACCAAGCCGCGCGCGCGCTGGAAGCGGCGAACGGCGGCTTCGGTCAGGGGGCCGAACGCGCCGTCCACCTGCTCACCTGTAAAGCCCAGTTTGCGCTGGATCTCCTTGACCAGAAAGACCGGATTGTTCTCACCGCGGCGGCGAATGGTCGGCCGGTCCTCGGCATCCTTGCGCGGGATAAGGCTCGGGATCGGGGCCGTGCCGTTCATTATCGCCGCGACCTCGTTACGGAAGCGGATCATGTCCAGCGTGTGCGGGTCGACCTTGCGCCCGAGCGGCTCGGCGTATTCCTTGTGCCCGCAGCACATGATCGCATCCTGCCCTATGTGCGCCAGGATAGCCGCCACGCCGCGGCGATAGGCGTCGAGCTGCACCTCCGGCCAAGGTTCAAACTTCGGCTTGGTGGGGTCACCGATGCCGGTGTTCTCGGCCTCGATGCCGATGAAACTTCCATTGCCGTCGGAAACGCCCTGCCAATTTCCGCGGCCGGCATGGTTGGCACGGCCGGCGGCGATGACGTAGTAGGTGCCGTCGCGCCCCAGTCCGAGCTGCGCAAGCGGACCCGCCAGGTCGGAACGGCCGCTTGTAAGCACGCCGAGACTCGGCATGTTGCCGTTCGCTGGGCCCACGGTGTGATGGCACATCACGCCCTTGATCGTGCCCGCGTCGCCCCGCCCGCGATTCGGCCAGCCGTCGACTTCCGCGACCTTCAGGCCGGTGTTCCGGAGGACGATCGGCAACCATGTCAGTTTGAATGGCATTTCAGGCTACTCCCCCGTCGGCGGCGGGAAGGTCCTCGTCCGGTGTCGCATCGGCCTCTTCGACCGGGCAGTCGCAACCGTCGACGTCCTGCTCGTCCGGTGCATGGTTGTCCGCGTTTCCAACCATTGGCAATACTCCTGGCCGTGAGACCATCGTCCGGCCATATCGCCATGGCCGGCCACGATTCAATATAGGTCAGGAATTTGTTCCCGCTAAAAGATTCCGGGCCCGCCACTCAGGGCGTCCATTGGTCATGGATAACGGCAATCAGCAACCAGCGGCTGTCCACGTTTTCGAACACCAGCCGCAGGGCGCTCCAGTCGAATTCCGCCACACCTTCACCCGGCCGCGGCTCGACGTAATACTCGACCCGCGTGCCCTGCGGATAGACCTCGGCAGCGTTGTTGGCAGTGTTGCCTCGCGCGCGGTCCGCGTCCACGCTGATCGACGCGGCTTCGAGGTAGTCGCGGTCAAGTACGTAGCGCTCCCAATATTCGACCGGGGTGAGCGCGATGGGCTCGCCACTGCCCTCGGCGTGGCCCCAGACGTAGACGCTGCGGTCGTCCCAGAAGCGGCGGATCTGCTCGCGCGAGAACACGCGGTCGTTCGCCACATCGACAAAGGCGTAAGGCGAAAACCGCAGCCCCTTTGCCGGATGCACCCACTCGGCCAGGCGGGCGCCGTCCCGCGCACGTAGCGCCGCCACGACCTCGCGCGATGCCTGGACGATATCCATGACGGCAGCCGGGCTCACACGCGTCGGCACACGCTGACCGTTCCAGTACAGGCCAATGATCAACAGCATGACGAGTGCCGCGATCCAGGGCAGCTTTGAGTTCTTCATCAGGGCAGGCTCTTGGCGAAGAACGGAGGGCGGGGGAGTTGGGTATAGGTGACGATGGCGCTAGGTCTGTCTACAGTAGCCGATCTTTGCCTACATGCCAGAATCGGGTGTTGCGCAGATGAGCGAATGCTGGGCGATCCGCAGTGGGTTCGGATCGCTGTTCGCTCCCGGTCAACCAGCCTGACGAGGGGGCGCCGCCGACAACAATCGATTGCTGGCATCGCAGAGGCGGAACCTGCGCTCCGGGCACCCGCTCGGAGCGGCTTTGAGACCGTGGCTGCCAGATCCAACACACCGAGCCAACTTGCATCGTGCGTTTAGCGCGGCGGGTTGACCCTGGCGCGCTCAAGCTCCGGCGCCCCATCCAGAAACCTGCTGCTGAGATTGTGGAAGGTTGGACCGTTGTGGGTTGGCTGATTGCAGCTATGCGTGGACCGAATTTATGGGAAGCTGACAGTTGACAGCGAGGCGGACCACGGACGGGAAACGACCGCAGGATGCAGGGAAAAAGTGCGCTAATTTTTCCTATACTCAAGGGGACGTTCTGCTTGGAACTGCATACGCAGCTTTCAGGATAAGTCGCCGAATCATGATGAGACCTCTGGAAGTCAGTGCGCTGGTGGTGCCTGAGCGCGCACCACAGTATTGACTCGAACAAATGCGGATGTGCTCATCCGAGTACCGGTGAGCACAATCTCATCAATATTCGCGGGGCAAGTGCCAGCGTAACCACCGCATGGGAGGGCTAGATCCCAATTCGCCCCGGATCCTATGGACAACTCTCCAGCAACCGATCGCAGCAAAGGTGCAGATACACAGGCTGCACCTTCCATTTCCTTACCTAAAGGTGGTGGGGCGATCCGAGGCATCGGCGAGAAATTTGCCGCCAACCCGGTGACCGGTACCGGTTCGATGACGGTGCCCATCGCCACGAGCCCCGGTCGCTCCGGGTTTGGGCCACAGCTGTCGCTTTCCTATGACTCCGGCGCCGGCAACGGTCCTTTCGGATTCGGATGGAACCTGTTACTTCCCGCCATCACGCGTAAAACCGACAAGGGCCTCCCCCAGTACCGCGATGCCGAGGAACTGGATGTATTCATCCTGTCCGGTGCAGAGGATCTGGTTCCGGTGGTGCGCGATGACGGAAGCCGCTGGAGCGAGACGCGCACCATAGACAACGTCGGCTACATCATCCATCGCTATCGCCCACGTGTCGAAGGGCTATTCGCCCGGATCGAACGTTGGACGAATGTGACAGCCCCCCGCGACGTGCACTGGCGCTCAATATCCGGCGAGAACGTCCTCACTCTCTACGGAAAAGACCAAAACTCTCGCATTGCCGATCCCGAGGATCCCAGCCGCATCTTCAGTTGGCTGATTTGCGAATCCCGTGACGACAAAGGCAATGGCATCATTTACGAATACAAGGCCGAGGATGGCACAGGAGTCGACCTCACCCGGGCACATGAGCGCAACCGTGGGGATCGTGATGACCCGCGCCGCGCGGCCAACCGTTACCTCAAGCACGTCCGCTATGGCAACCGGGTGCCGTTGCTGGATGATGAGGGGAGGCGACCACCCAATTTGACTGAGCTCCAGGTCCGACATGCGGATTGGATGTTCGAGGCGGTGTGCCACTACGGTGAGCACGATCCTGATACGCCAACACCCGATGAGTCGGGTGACTGGACCTACCGCGAGGATCCTTTCTCTTCGTATCGCGCCGGATTTGAAGTCCGTACGACTCGCCTGTGCCAGCGGGTGTTGATGTTTCATCACTTCCCCGACGAAGGCGGGGTCGGGGAAAACTGCCTGGTGCGCTCCACCGACTTCACCTATTCCCACGAGCAGGACCCGGACGACGCACGAAATCCGGTCTATACCTTCCTGCTCGCCGTCACCCAGTCCGGCTATAAGCGACACGACGCCGGCTACCTGAAACACAGCCTGCCGCCGATCGAGTTCCAGTACACCGAGCCTGTCGTGCAAGACGTTGTAGAAGAGGTAGGTACCGAGAGCCTTGAAAACGCGCCCTTTGGACTGGATGGCGCAGCGTTTCGATGGACCGACCTGCACGGCGAGGGAATTCCCGGCATCCTCACCGAGCAGGGTGGCGCCTGGTTCTACAAGCGCAACCTCAGCCCGATCAATGCGAGAGTCGAAAACGGTACTCCCCGGGTCGAGGCGACATTTGCCGCCGTCGAGCTGGTCTCCACCAAGCCTAACCTCGCCTTGCACAGCGGGGCGCAGTTCATGGACCTGGCCGGTGACGGCCAACCCGATCTGGTGATGATGGAAGGCCCCATGCCCGGCCTCTACGAACACGACGGAAATGAAGGTTGGCAGCCGTTCCGGCCCTTCACGTCGCGCCTCAACCGCGACTTCGGCGACCCGAATCTGAGATTCGTCGACCTGGATGGTGACGGCAACGCTGATGTGCTGATCACCGAAGACGAAGCCTTCGTCTGGCATGCCTCGCTGGCTGAAGCAGGCTTCGGCCCGGCCCGCCGGGTCGCACAGGCTCTGGACGAGGAGAAAGGCCCGCGCCTCGTGTTCGCCGATGGCGCCCAATCCATCTATCTCGCAGACATGAGCGGCGACAGCCTGATCGACCTGGTGCGTATCCGCAACGGCGAGGTCTGCTACTGGCCCAACCTGGGCTACGGGCGCTTCGGCGCCAAGATCACGATGGATCACGCGCCGCATTTCGACAATCCCGATCAGTTCGACCAGAAACGTATTCGCGTGGGCGACGTTGATGGCACGGGCACCAACGATATCATCTACCTGCACCGCGACGGCGTGCGCCTTTATTTCAACCAGTCGGGCAATAGCTGGAGCGGGCCGCAGCCCCTGGATGTCTACCCACGCGTCGACGAGATCGTCAGCATCCAAGCTCTCGACCTGCTCGGCAACGGCACCGCCTGTCTGGTCTGGTCCTCACCCCTGCCGGGCGATGCGGGCCGTCAATTGCGCTATGTGGATCTCATGGGGGGAAAGAAGCCGCACCTGCTGGTCAAGACTGTCAACAACCTGGGGGCGGAAACCCGCGTTCACTATGCGCCCTCGACCAAGTTCTATCTACAGGACAAGCGCGACGGCAAGCCCTGGATCACGCGCTTGCCTTTCCCTGTGCATGTCGTCGAGCGTGTCGAGACTTACGATCACATCAGCCGCAACCGCTTCGTCACCCGCTACGCTTACCACCACGGCTACTTCGACGGTGAGGAGCGCGAGTTCCGCGGCTTCGGCATGGTCGAGCAATGGGACACGGAGCAGTTCGCGGCCCTCGCCGGTGGCAACCTCCCGGCAGACAACATCGCCGCCGCGTCGCACGTGCCGCCCATACACACCAGGACATGGTTCCACACGGGCGTATACCTCGGCCGCGATCACGTGTCCGACTACTTCGCCGGCTTGCTGAACGCCACCGACCAGGGCGAATATTTTCGCGAGCCCGGCCTGACCGATAGCGAGGCCCGCGCCCTGTTGCTGCCGGACACCGTTGTGCCGCCAAGCCTGACGCCGGAAGAAGAGCACGAGGCTTGCCGCGCCCTCAAGGGCTCGATGCTGCGCCAGGAGATCTACGCCGACGACGCCGGGCCGAACGCGAAGCCCGAGCAGATCGAACGCGCCCGCATCCCCTACACGGTCACGGAGCAAGACTTCAGCATCCGCACCCTGCAACCCCGCGGCGCCAACCGACATGCCGTCTTCTTCACCCACGCGCGCGAGGCGCTCAGCGTCCACTACGAGCGCAACCCGGCCGATCCGCGCATCCAGCACGCGTTGACGCTGGAGGTCGACGACTACGGCAACGTACTCAAGCAAGCCGCTATCGGCTACGGGCGCCGTAAACAGATTCGTGTTGTCGACCAGCAGGGAAACGTCCAGCAGGTGCCCAACCCCGGCCTCACGGGCTTGCCGACAGCCGATCAAGCCAAGCAGACCACGCCACTGCTCACCTACACCGAGAACCGTGTCACCAACGCCATCGAATCGCCCGACACGCACCGCAACCCGCTGCCCTGCGAGGCGCACACCTTCGAGCTGACCGGCTACGCCCCCACCGGCCCGGCTGGCCGGTTTCAGGCTTCAGATCTGGTCGAGCCCGACCCCGCCGTTCCCGGACGCCTACGGCACAAGTTCAGCGCGCCCGAAGTCGCCTACGAGGCCACGGCGACCGGCAACCAGCGCCGCCGCCCCATTGAATGGCTGCGCACGCTCTACCGCCGCGACGATCTCAACGGTCTGTTGCCGCTCGGTCAACTGCACCCCCTCGCGCTTCCGGGAGAAGGCTACAAGCTCGCGTTCACGCCCGGATTGCTCATACGGGTCTTCCAGCGCCCGCTCGCAGGTCAGCCGCCCGAAGTATTGCTCCCCGACCCGGCGGCGGTGCTCGGCGGCCAAGCCGACAGCCGGGGCGGCTACCTGCAAAGCCAGACGCTCAAGGCGGACGGGCGCTTCCCGGCGAGCGATGCCGACGACCATTGGTGGATTCCCTCGGGACAGTCCTTCTTCAGCACGAATCCCGCTGACAACGCGGCCAGCGAATCCGCGCAAGCTCGCCAGCATTTCTTCCTGCCGCGCCGCTACCGCGACCCCTTCGGGCAGGACGCCGTCGTCGATTTCGACACCCACGACCTGCTGCTGGTCGAAACCCGCGACGCGCTGGGCAACCGTATCACGGTGGACGCCAACGACTACCGCGTCTTGCAGCCGCGCCTGGTCAGCGACCCGAACCGCAACCGCAGCGAGGTCGCCTTCGACACGCTCGGTATGGTGGTCGGCACCGCCGTCATGGGCAAGCCGCTGCCCGCGCCGGTGGAGGGTGATTCGCTCATCGGGTTCGTGGCCGACCTGGCGCAGGCCGAACTGGACCAATTCATCGCATCACCGCGCCAGCCCACCGCCAATCCGCAAGCGAGCGAGGCAACGCCGATTGTCCATGACCTCCTGCAGGGCGCCACCAGTCGTATCGTCTATGATCTGGATCGCTTCATGCGCCTGGGCGAACCGTCCTTCGCGGCAACCATCGCCCGCGAGACACATCGCGCCGATCTGACCCAAGGCCAGGCCAGCAGGCTACAGATCAGCTTCAGCCACTCCGACGGGTTCGGTCGCGAGATCCAGAAGAAGATCCAGGCCGAGCCCGGGCCGCTCGTAGCAGCCGGCCCCGGGGTCAACCCGCGCTGGGTGGGCAGCGGCTGGACCATCTTCAACAACAAGGGCAAGCCGGTCCGCCAGTACGAGC
>CAYOKH010000052.1:0-12022 GCA_964404505.1 uncultured Azoarcus sp. | reverse complement strand
TGCGAGATTCTCGGCAGTGATGCCCATGTGGCCTGCACCGAACGGGTCGGTCAGGACCGCCACCATCGCATCGATCATGCTCGTGTCGCCCATGCGCGCACCGCTGCGCATCGCGGTCGACAGGTAGGCCCCGCGGGACATCACTTCGACTCCGCCACCGATACCGAAATCGCAGTCGCCGAGCATGATCGCCTGCGAAGTGCTGACGATGCCCTGCAGCCCCGACGAACACAGGCGGTTGACCGCCATCGCCACCGAGTCCATCGGCAACCCGGCCTGAATCGACGCCAGCCGGGCCACGTATGCATAACGCGACTCGGTCGGAATGCAGTTGCCGACGGTGACGTAATTGATCTGCTGCGGATCGACACCGGAGCGGCCGACCGCCTCCTTCATCACGATGCCCGCGAGGTCCGCCGGCTCAATGGTGCTGAGCGAGCCGCCGAACGTCCCCACGGCCGAACGCACCGCACTCAACACCACAACTTCACGACTAGCCATTTTTCTCTCTCCTAGAGGGTTTCCGGGGCCACCGCAAGGACGAATCCGGCGGCGGGTCGCCCAAGCGATCCATTTGCGGCCCCTAACGACCGACCCAGCCGGCAATCCCGAGCAGGGTCAGACACAACAGGTACAGGACCAGGACACGCCCGACGAACTTGACCGTTGCCGGCATGTGCCCCACGTCGGCCTTGCCGCCCACGCCCATTTCAGGCCGGTCGACAACGCTTCCGGATTCGTGGATCGGCAGGCCCAGCCTGACACCCAGGGCCCCTGCACCTGAAGCGATCAGTATACCGGATGCCTTGTCCGGCCAGAGCATCGATTGTGCACGCCAGCAATAGATCGCATCCTCGAAATTTCCGATGATGGAGAAGGCGATCGCGGTGAGTCGCACCGGCAACCAGTCGATCACCTCGAACGCCCGCCGCGCGAACTCCCCGAAGTGCCCGGTTTCTCCCGTGTGCCTGCATCCCCACTCCTCGGCAAGAAAGTCTGCCAGAAAATACATCACGGCACCGGAAGGCCCCGGCAGCAGCACGAACCAGAAGATCACCCCGAAGACCTTGCGATGCGACCGGACCAGCGCCTGTTCCATGGCGAGGCGCGACACCTCGCTCGCACTCGCGTCCTCGTGCGCTGCGCCGCGCCAGTGGCCGATCAGCGCGCGCGCCTCGTCGATCTTCCCCGTACTCAGGGCGAGGTGGATGTCCGACATGCGCCGCCCCTGCTCGCGAAAACCCAGCACCAGATAGAGCACCCCGGCATTGAACAGGAACGCGAACAGGGGATGGAGGGCCCACAGCAGGGCATACGCCAGCAGGGTGGCAAGCGTCGCACCGGCCACGATCAACAACCACGCCACACGGCCGTTTGCCGCGCCACCGTCGTCATACAGATCGACTGCACGATGGGCCATGCGCCGCATCGCACCGACGAGCCAGTCATCCGCCCCGAGCGGGCGCAGTTGCTCGATGATCAATGCGAAGATCACGGAAAACAGGCTCATGGCGTCAGCGGAGGATGGTGCACTCGATGGCCCATCGAAAGGGCATCAACATAGCACACAAGCACACGGCACCCCACCCGACCGTCGCAGCTGTCATCGCAATGCACAACAATGAGTCGAAGACAAATCGCACCGTCACCGGCGGGTCAAGCGCTCCGATCAGGAGAGGGGGAGAACCCCATTCCCATATGCTTGGGGTGCGCATACAATACGCACAGGAGGCGCCGGATGAAGCAAACGTCAAGGCAACCGTCGCACAAACGCCCGGTCAACCTGCTTCTGAGCGAAGAGATCGTTCAGCACGCAAGGCGCTATACCGACAACCTTTCGGGCACGGTCGAGTCCCTGTTGGCGGAGTACGTCGTCAAGCAGAACGAAGCCGTGCTCTCGCGGCAGAAACTGGGGGACACCGTGGCTGAAGCGTGGAATCGGTTCAACGAGGTTCACGGCTCATTTGCTGATGATCACTCGACCCTGTGATGCCCCAGTTCGATGTTCATGAGAATAAGGGGAAGCACCGTTCCACCATACCGTACGTGGTCGTTGTGCAGTCCTCGTACTTCGACAGGGCCCGCCGCAGGGTCGTCGTTCCATTGGTTGCATTGGATGAAGTCAGCAAGATCACGACGCTACCTTCGTCAAGGATCAACCCCGAGTTTGTCGTCGCCGGCACCAGGGTCGTTCTGAACCCGCTTGAGATCGTCTCCGTACCGGTCGAAAGTCTGGGTGAAAGAATTGATTCCCTGGCGAGTAACAGCGATACCATCGTTGCGGCATTGGACGAATTGTTTTCTCAGGCCTGGAGCTAGGCGCGTCCCGACGATTTCCACCGACATCCCCTTGCGTCGACGGATCCGCAGGACGCCCATCCGGGAGCGCGACCCGTGTCCGGGCCGGCCGCCACCCCGATCACCGGCGATCAACGCCTCAGCGACGATCGGAAGCCGCACAGCGCGGTCATCTCACCCGCAGCGTTCGCCCAACATTTGCCGGGTCGAGGCGATCAAGCCTCGCGCAGCAGGCGATAAAGCGACACCAGCATCCCCGCGGTAGCGCCCCAGATGTAGTAGCCCTGCCACGGAATCGCATGATACTCGCGCACCAGCCCCCCGAACTCGGCGCGATGGCGCTGGTGATTGGCCGGATCGAGAAGAAAGCCGAGCGGCACCTCGAACGCCTCGGCCACCTCGAAACTGTCAAGTTTGAGATCGAACGGCGGGTGCACCAGCCCAACCACGGGTGTCACGCGGAATCCGGTGCCGGTGAAGTAATCCGGCAACTCACCCAGCAGTTCCACCCGGTCCGGGTCGAGTCCGATCTCCTCCTCGGTCTCGCGCAGCGCCGTCATCACTGCGGTCACGTCGGCGTCCTCGACGCGCCCGCCGGGAAAGCTGATCTGGCCGGGGTGATGGTGCAGGTGATCGGTACGCCTGGTCATCAGCACGGTCGAACCGGACGCCCGCAGGATGACCGGCACGAGCACGGCTGCGGCGATGCCTCCGCGCTGCGGACCGGAGTTACCCATAGCCCTGTCGGTCGCCGACAACGCCGCACCGCCTTCCAGAAAGCGCCTGCGCAATGTGTCTGCATCCAGCACGCTACCCCACACCTCCGGTTCCACTCAGACCATGGCCCCCAAACAGGCTACAAAGCCGCACGGTCGATACCACTCCGAATCGGAGACACCGTATGAACGCCCGCCTCCGGTGCGGTGCCGCACACCTGTCCAGACTTGGCAAGCCTACCATGCAACGCATCACGCGACATCCTTGCCTCGCACAGGCCCCGACCGGGAAGCAAATGTGTACGCGAGGCATTCGGACGCCTCGCCGGCACCGCCTGTCCGCACTCGCGCGCCATTCATCGGATACACGCTTTATCGGCTTTGCTTCTCGCGCATGATTACGACAAAAGAAGGAGAGATGATATGCGTCCGGACCACGAGAGTCTTCGCTCCGCCAAATTCTGCGAGCGCGCCGGAGGCTTCACCCTTATCGAAGTCATGATCGTCGTCGCAATCGTCGCGATCCTGGCTTCGATTGCATTGCCGTCCTACCAGAACTACGTCATACGCAGCAACCGTGCTGCCGCGATCGCGTTCGTGACCGACGTCGCAAGCCGCCAGCAACTTTACCGCGTTGACGCCCGAACGTTCGCGACCTCACTGGACGAACTCCGTATGAGCGCACCTGCCGAGATCTCGGCGCACTACGTCATTTCGTTCAACGGGACACCGACGGCAACCGCCTTTACCGTTCAGGCCGTGCCTCAAGGCAGACAGGCTACTGGAGACACCAAGTGCGGCACGCTTGGCCTGAATCAGGCAGGAATCAAGACCAAGACCGGCAGCGGCTCCGTCGACGACTGCTGGGGTTCCCGATGAGGCCGGGCGCTGGCATATTCTCCGAGGTGAGGCGAACAGGCGGTTTCACGCTGGTGGAACTACTGATAACGATCGCCATCGTCGCGGTATTGGCCAGCGTAGCTTTTCCGTCCTTCCAACGTCTGCTCGACGACAACCAGGAACGCGCTGCCGCTTCCGCGCTCAATGACTCGTTACTGATCGCGCGTGCCGAAGCGGTGAAGCGCAACACCCCGGTCCAGTTCAATTTCAGCGACGGTTTCACCGCAGGCTGGACCATCAGCGCGGGAGCCGAGGTGCTTCATTCGCAGTCGCCGCTCTCCGACGCAGTGGACTTCACCTCCAGTCCGTCCGGCCCCAATCTTGGCTTTACGAGAACGGGCGGCTTCACTGGCCCTGCAAACTTGACCATTACGATACGTCACCAGCGCGGCACCACGGCGGGACGCTGCGTCCGCGTCTCCAGGCTTGGGCGGCCCACGATCGGGCGTGGGGCATGCTAAAGGCAGAACAAAAATGAACCTTCTCGTTTCCGCTCACCGTTGTGTTCAGGCGCGCCCGGTACAGGCCGGATTCACTTTGGTGGAGGTACTGGTGACGGTGGTCATTCTTGCGGTCGGGCTGCTGGGTCTCGCCAGCCTGCAAGGGCGGGCCAACCTGACCCAGATGGAAGCGTACCAGCGTTCCACGGCGCTCGCGCTGGTGAAGGACATGGGCTCCCGGGTGCCGGCCGCACGCGAGGATCTGGACGACTTCCGGATCGTATTCGGCAATCAGGTGCTCGGCATGGATGGAAATCCGCCGGCCTGCGGCGCCGGAACCGGGGCCGCACGGCATCGCTGCGAATGGCATCGTGCCTTGAGCGGGGTGGGCACGGAAGCCGCCGGACAGAACATTGCTGCCCCGATCGGCATCCGGGGGTGCGTTCTCGAAGTGGCACCCCCTACGAATGCACTGGCTGAATTCCTCGTCGTCGCCGTCTGGCAAGGTCTGACGCCCACCGCGTCACCCCCGGCCGGTTCGCCCGGAGCAGACTGTGCGCCCGATGTCGAATTCGGCGAAGGTCTGCGTCGCGCAGTCGTAACCAGGGTTCTCATCCCCCGCCTTACCGGAACCTGAATGCCCATGTCGACCATATTCCAGACCAGTGCCGCACGACCTTCGCAGAACGGCGTCACGCTGATCGAGCTGATGATCGCCATGGTCATCGGCCTGATCGTCACGCTTGCGATGGTCATGCTGTTCCTTAACAACAGCCAGAACCGACGCGAACTCGAGAATTCGGCGCACATGCTCGAAAACGGGCGCTTCGCACTGAACGTTCTTCGCGACGAGATCATGCATGCGGGCTTCTTCGAGGCTCTTGCGATTACGCCTTTTTCTCCCCCCGCCACAGCGGCCGAAACCAACGAAATCGCGTGTGAGGGGGACATTGGCGAGTGGGAGGACTCTCTCGGACTCGCTCTAATGGGTCGAAACGGGGGCGGATTCGCTTGCGCCACCTTCCTCCCGGATGCGAATGAAAACACCGGCATGCTGTTTGTCCAGCGGCTTTCCACCGAGCTCGTGCCCGCATCCGGTCCCGGCGTCGCATTCGTACAGATCTCCTATTGCAACGCCGATTCGGACCCTCGCATCGTTGGCGGTGGCGACAGCACCTTCAATCTCAGAAATCTCGCGTGTGACGACCTTGCCGAGACACGCCGCCTGCTCCGCCGCTTCTACTTCATTCAGGTGAGCAATGGCGTCCCGGCCCTGATGCGCCATACGCGTGACACGGGCGCCACCGAGCCGCTGGTCGAGGGGATCGAAGAGATCCAGTTCGAGTTCGGCGTCGATTCCACCGGCGATGGGGCACCCGATTCGTTTACCGATAGCCCAATCAGCGAGGATGACTGGGCGAACATCGTCGGCGTGCGTGTCTGGCTGCTTGCGCGCTCGATAAACCGGACACCCGGGTACGGCTCCTCCGGTCCGCAGAAAGTCTTCCAGGTCGGCCCGAAACTGGTGGATCCCGCGTCCGATGCCGGCTATGACCCGGACTTCAAACGCGAAGTCTTCACCAGTTACATTGAAGTGCACAACCCGGCCGCGCGGAGGCAGAGATGATCTACGAAGCCTGTTACCGACATCGCTCCCAGCGCGGCGCCACACTGTTCGTCGGCCTGGTCATGCTGATGTTGATCACGATGCTTTCCATGGCGGCAATCCGTTTGTCGACGATAAACCAGATGATCGTCGGCAATGAACAGTATCAGATGGAGGCGGAGGACGCCGCCCATTACGAGATCGACCGCCTGATCAGCCTGGCAGGCTTCCTGGATGAGTCCATGGACGGACCCTCGGCACTGCCCTTCGCCTACGGGCAGGGCCAGCCCCAGACTTACCATGCGACAATTCCACGCCCCTCGTGCAAGCGCTTCCGCTACATCACGGTCGGCGAGCTCATCAATCCCCAGGGCTATGTTTCGGGAGGTGATGCAGCCTGCATCGGAGTGCTCGGCGGCGAGGTCACGATGGTCGACCCGGATTCCACCACTGCGGCGGAGAATTCCCTGTGCGCGGCGGCTTTGTGGGAAGTCGAAGCGCGCATCACCATCCCCGATGTCGGTGCCGACGTGACCGTCAGGCAAGGGGTCGGCGTACGCAGCGACTTCACGGCGGCGGAAAACGCCTGCCTGTAAGTCATCATAACTTCAAGGAACGACCGTCATGACATCCCGCCTGCAAAAACCGATTGCGCTGCTTGCGACGAGCCTCGCCTTGACAACGCCTGTCCATGCCGAAGACATCGACATCTATACCACCGGCTCGACGGAGTTCGACGCGCCGAACGTGCTGTTCTTTTTCGATAACACCTCCAACTGGACCGCGAACAATCAGCGATGGATTAAGGGCGAAGTATTTGCGAATTGTGGTGGTGACACGGAGTGTCAACGCTATGTCGAGCTCGTGTTCGGTGAGAACTCGCCGGACACTACCACCCTTGAACAAGGCCAGGTTCAGCTACGCGCGACGCGGGCCGTGCTCAAGGAGCTGATCTGCGACGTGCCGGAAGCGGACCGGGCGTTCAATATCAACATCGGGCTCATGCTGTTCGCAGACGCGAAGGGAACGCCGGACGGGAGCAGCGTATCCCCGGGATACATTCGCCGTGCGATCAAGGGACCGGATGACTTCTGTGCCGAGTCGAACAGTCTGGTGTCCGACCTGCTCCAGATTGACCAGAAGATCAATGATCCGGACTTCAAGACATCGGGGGCGGCGGCGTATGGCACGGCGCTTTACGACGCGTTCAAGTACTATGGCGGTCATGCTGCGACCAACGGGACAGAGGCTCTGATCGGTGGAGACCCTGTCGGGCCGACCGGGTTCGGGCCGGCACCGTATGGTTATGTGACCGACAATGCGTTTGCAGATCCTGACGCCTTCACCGACGATACGCGTAGCGCCTACCAAAGTCCGATTGCCGAAGGCTTCTGCGGGCAGAACTTCATCATTCTCGTCGGCAACGGCTGGCCAAGTCAGGAAGAGCGTACAAACCAGAACGCAAGTCCACCGACGAACGAATTGATGACCCGGCTTGGACTGACGCCGCAGCAACTATACGAGACGAGCAAGTCGGACATCCGCTTTGCGGATGAATGGGCCAGCTTTCTGGCGCGTACCGATGTCAGCCCGGTTGCGGGCCATCAGCCAGTCAAGACCTTCACCATCGACGTTTTCAATACCCTGCAGGGCGGGAATCGTCCGAAACAGGCGCAACTGCTGAGCAGCATGGCCCAGCACGGCGGCACCGGCAGCTCCGGTTATTTCACCGTCGGGGGGAATCTCGGGGATCTGGTCGAAGCGCTGAAGCGGATATTCATGCAGATCGCCTCGGTCAATAGCGCCTACGCGTCGGCCTCGCTTCCGATCAGCGTCAACACCCAGGGTACCTATCTGAACCAGGTCTATATCGGCATGTTCCGGCCCAAGCTGGAGCCGCGCTGGGAGGGCAACCTCAAGCAGTATCATGTCCAGCTCGACGCCGCCGGCGGACTGTATTTGGCAGATGCAAACGACACCCCGGCGGTCGACAACGTCGTCACCGGCTTCATTCTCGACTGCGCACAGAGCTTCTGGACCGACGACTCCGCCAATTACTGGCAATCGGTACCAGGTGCGCCGGTCGGTCAATGCCTCAGCATGCCCAACAGGGAGTATTCCGATTCACCCGACGGTCCCATCGTGGAGCGTGGCGGCGTGGCACAAGGGATCCGCAGCCTCACGTCGGCTTCCGACCGCACGGTACACACCTGCGCCGCACCGCCAGCCCAATGCAACAGTATCGAGACCTTCAGCGACAGCGATACCCTGGCGCGCTGGATTCGCGGCGAGAACGTCGGCGACTGCACCGGCGGCACAAGCTGCAGCGAACAATACGGCAAACCAGCCAGCGGCATTCGTCCCACGGTACATGGCGGCGTCGTGCATTCCCGCCCACTCGCACTTAGCTATGGTGCCGACGAAGATGTGGTGGTG
The DNA here is from genome assembly GCA_964404505.1 of uncultured Azoarcus sp. Taxonomy (GTDB): domain Bacteria; phylum Pseudomonadota; class Gammaproteobacteria; order Burkholderiales; family Rhodocyclaceae; genus DAOMNN01. Next base: position 3,626 of record CAYOKH010000052.1, on the reverse strand, counting down.
TTCTATGGTGCCGACGATGGAATGTTGCGCGCAATCGACGGTCGCAAGTCAGCCGCGGGCGGCGGCGAGGTCTGGGCGTTCCTGGCGCCCGAATTCAGGAACCGGCTGGAGCGCCTGCGCAACAACAGTCCTCACGTGCAATACTTCAACAACCCGAATGACAGTGCACCCAAGGACTACTTCTTCGACGGCACCATCGGCGCCTACATCGGTCCCGACGCGGACTCCGATGCGCTGGTACGCTACATCTACCCGTCGATGCGTCGTGGCGGCCGAGTGGTCTATGCTTTCGATGTGACTGCAAACCCGCGTTTCAGCACACCGTTGCCGATGTGGCGTTTCGGTTGCGAACCGGACGGCAGCAACTGTGTGGGTGGCGCGGACGCGGCCAAGCTCGGGCAAACCTGGTCCGCACCTCGCGTGATCCGGACCCGGATGCCCGAGCCGGAACCTTCCACCGCCATGGTCACACGCCTGTACACGGTGTTCGGCGGGGGTTACGACCGGTGCGAAGACGACGCACCCCGCTCCTGCGACGGAACCTCACTTGGGCGGGGCATATTCGTGCTCGATGCCAAGACGGGCAACCTGGCCCGATACATCGACCTCGGCAGCGCAGCTGGCCGGGTAGTGGCAGACGTGGTGGCGGTCGATACAACGAACGATGGCTTCCACGACCTGATCTACGCGGTGGATACGTCCGGCAATCTGTGGCGCCTCAACATTTCGGATCTTGCCCCGTCGGACTGGGTCCTGACCCGCGTGGCGGGAGTCGGGGACTGGAGCGACAGCAACGAGCGGAACCGCAAGTTTCTGACTGCTCCGTCGGTGGTCAAACTCGGCAGTTACAATGTCGTGCTGGCCGGCACTGGGGACCGCGAAAAGCCGCTTGCAAGCCAGGAGGCGGCCGGCATCAAGAACCGCTTCTACGGCTTCTGGGATTTCCACGCGACGACCGGCAACGCATTTGACCTGATCAATGACAGCAGCGACTGCGATGACCCGGGCGACCTGGACCTGGACGCGGGCTGCCAGGTCATGAACACCACCGACCCCTCGCTCGACTATAATCCGGTGTTCGCGAGCGCACTCACCCGCCCGCGTGGCTGGGTCATCGACCTTGACATGACGACCGGCCCACGTGAGCAGGTCGTAACCCAGCCCGCGGTGATCGGTGGACTGGTCTTCTTCAATACCTTCCAGGCCACCGCCCCGAATGCCTCGGGCGGTCAGTGCGGCGCCCTGGGTAATGCTCGCGGCTATCACGCATGCTTCCTGCACGGTGGAAGCCTTTGCGAGCTTCCGCAAGGTACGACCGTGGACCGCTCGACCGCGTTCGCCGGCGGAGGGATTCCCCCCTCACCGGTGGCAGGAGTGGTTGCGCTGGACGACGGCCTCAGGGTGCCTTTCTGTGTTGGCTGCAGAGGTGTCGGAGTTGAGGGAGCTGTTGGCGGGTCCCCGCTCGAGGTGGGGAGGGTCGAGATCCCTGTTCCACTCAACCGTATCAAGGAATATCGCTACCGTATCGTTGATGAGTGATTGGCGCAAAGGCTGAACCCTGGCGAGCCCCCCACCAAGCGGGGGACTCGCTTCGTTACGTCGCCACTGGCCAGTCGTTGCTCACCCACCCGGAGCCCGGTGCGAACAGCACTGCGTGACACAATGCAGCCTGCCCGGAGGGCGATGGACGAAGGAAGTTCACCGTGACAAACCCGTACCAGTGGCTGTGGAAGGCCTGCATCATCGTGCTGTCGTTCGCAGTTTTTCCCTCTCCTGCCAGTTCCGCGGATGTCGTCCTGGCCGGATTGTTCGCGGACAAGGCCGTTCTCGTCGTGGATGGCGGAGCGCCACGAACGCTTGCGGTCGGGCAGCGAACGCCGGAAGGGGTGAAGCTCGTCGAGGTCTCGCAATCGAGCGGTTCCGCCGTGATCGAAGTCGATGGCGTCTCGCGCCGGCTCGTGCTGGGCGGCGGACCGGTGCGCATGGGCGAGGAAGCCGCAGCGCAGACCGCCACGCTGTTTGCCGATGGACGCGGACACCACTTCACAAATGGCACCGTCAATGGCAGGGCAGTACGCTTTCTCGTCGATACCGGCGCGAGCATGGTTTCGATCGGTCTTTCGGATGCCAGGCGCGCAGGAATAAATCACCTCAGCGGCGTACCCGTGCAGGCACAGACCGCAAGCGGTCGTGCGACGGTCTGGCGGGTCCGCCTCGATTCGGTCCGGATCGGGGATCTGACGCTGCATGGCGTCGACGCCCTCGTCTTCGAGAACGAACTGCCGTTCGTCCTGCTGGGCATGAGCTTTCTGAACCGGACGGAGATGCTGCGCGAGGAAAACCGGCTGATCCTGCGCAAGAAGTACTGACCGCCCCGGGAGCATCGACGGAGCGATGTCGCGGCGACTGGGAGTCCAGGCGGCAGAACTCTCCGAAGCCGCCCGGACTCCTGTTTCGCTGCCTTATTGTCCGGACAGATCATGGACAACCCCCGAGTGAGGGACAAGGAAGGCCGGGCCGTCCGTCGCGTGCCGAACCGGGCGCGAGCCTCCGGTCGATGGTTCATCGTCAAGCCGGTGGTCCGTGCCCTCGTCAGCAACTCCCCCTGCGCACCGCCCTTGGACGGCCGCTTGCACTGATGACGATCTGCCGGGCACTGCCGCCGTCGCACGCGGTGATCGTGCCCATCTGCAGCGCGCCGCCGACCGCGCGCGTCGTGCCTGACGGCACGTAGGAGACGTAGTTGCGGACCGGCGTATTGCCGGTGATCGCAATGGGTGGCGGCAGCGCATCCCCCACCCGCAGGACTGTCTCACCCGCATCGCGCACACCGTTGCCGTTGGGGTCGTCGAAGACGATCCATCCGCTGTGCCAGCCGATGCCGGCTGCGCATGCGACCTGGTTCGCACTGGTACAGATCGTCACCCGCCGGCCGCGCTTGATCGACTCTGAGCGCGCGTAGAACAGCGCCGCATGGATCGAGTTGATCGATGTCGTCAGGCGGCTGTCACGGATCAGGCCGGCAAGGGACGGGATCCCGACCCCGAGCAACACCGCCAGAACCGCGAGGGTGACCAGTAGTTCGATGAGCGTTACGCCGGTTTCGGTTCGAATCGTCATGGCAAGGGACTTTCCGGTCATGCCCCGGATGCGGGCATGCGTTTGTCAGCAGGCGTGTGGGACACATTTCCGGAAATGCTATCCGCATACTTTAGACAATACCGATGGCATAGTCAATGCAGACCTCGAAAAGTATACTTGACCGCCCGGTCAGTCAAAGATATATTTTTGATATACATCAAAGGCTCGACCCGTCATCCGGCCCAGACCCAGCCGGGACGGCATACCCCACCCCCACCCTCAACAGAGACGAGGAGAAACGAATGGCGAAGAACGAAAAACTGGCACTTGCTCAGGAATTCCCGCCGGAAACCGAACAACCCAACATCTATCCCCTGTCGTGGAACGCGCAGACGACGAAGATGGAGGAAGTGTGGGACGCCGCGCAGCGCGAAACCTGGGACCCGAAGAAACTCCCCTGGGACACCCTCGATCTCGAGTCCTACACTTGGGAGGAACGCGAATCCATCGCGTACTGGTGGACCCTGCTGTCGGTGTTCGACGCC
>CAYOKH010000051.1:0-12416 GCA_964404505.1 uncultured Azoarcus sp. | reverse complement strand
GCAACCCGCGAAGGTAGCGGTCCATGAGCCCGACGAGCGCGGCCCGGCCCGGCGAGCCCGTCACCCACAGATCGTCGCCGGGACGTGCCCCGGCACGCGTGACGGCCTTGCCCGACGGCACTTCGCCGACGACGGTCACGCAAATATTCAGTGTTCCCCGAGTCGTGTCGCCGCCGGCGAGATCCACGCCGAAGGCGCTGGCACAGGCAAAGAAACCTCTTGCGAACGCGCCGATCCACGCTTCGTCCGCTGCCGGCAGCGCCACCGCCAAAAACGCCCAGCGAGGTGCTGCGCCCATTGCGGCGAGGTCGGACAGGTTCACCGCGAGCGCCTTCCATCCCAGCCCCTCGGGCTCCGCATCCGGCAGGAAATGGGTGCCGCCTACGAGCATGTCGGTGGACACGACAAGCTGCATTCCGGCCGCGGGCGTGAGGAGCGCGGCGTCGTCCCCGACCGCCAGATCGGTATGGAGCGCGCTGCGCGTGAAGTGGCGACGAATGAGATCGAACTCGGAGGGCATGGAACGACCAGGGAGGTTTCGAAGCGTCCGGGAGCTTAACCCGGGCAAGCCTCTGAAATATCTGCACAAAGGCATTTGGTATAATGGTAGCTCAGTTTGCTCCGGAGTTCGCCGCGGGCAAAACGGGTTCGTCGCCACCGGGTTTCATGGGGCAACTGCCCTTCTTGCACCGATCGCCGCGTCCGGTCTGGCAGGAGTCGGTCGATGGTGCCCGAGGAACAGGAGAACTTGCGGTATGTGCGGCATTGCGGGTGAGTTGCGATTCGACGGGAGTGGGCCGGACCTCGCGGCGCTTGCACGGATGAACGAGCGGCAGCGCAGCCGGGGGCCCGATGGCGGTGGGGCGTTCGCCCAGGGCGGCTACGGCTTCGGTCACCGCCGGCTGAAGATCATGGATCTGTCAGAATCTGCGCAGCAGCCCATGTTCGACCCGGCCCTGGGAATGGGTATCGTCTTCAATGGTGCCGTGTACAACCATCCCGAGCTGCGGCGTGAGCTCGAGGGGCTTGGATATCGCTTCTACTCGCACGGCGACACGGAGGTGCTGCTCAAGGCCTGCCACGCTTGGGGGCCCGACTTCGTGCACCGCCTCAACGGCATGTTTGCGTTCGCGATCTGGGAGCGCGACAGCGGGCGCGTGTTGCTCGGTCGCGATCGGCTCGGGATCAAGCCCCTCTACTATGCCGATATCGAGGGCGGCATGCGCTTCGCGTCGTCGCTGCCCGCGCTGCTCGATGCGGGCGGAGTGGACACGACCATCGATCCGGTTGCGCTGAACTTCTATCTGTCTTTTCACGCCGTCGTTCCGGCGCCGTGGACCATGCTCGCCGGGGTGCGCAAACTGGCCCCGGGCTCGTTGATGACCATCGAAGCCGACGGGCGCCGCTCCGGGCGCAGCTTCTGGTCGCTCGCGTACCCGCGTGATGCGGGTGACGAGTTGCGCGGTTTCGAGGAGTGGACGGAGATTCTGCTGGAGGGATTGCGCGGCGCGGTGAAGCGTCGTCTCGTTGCCGACGTTCCGGTCGGAGCACTGCTGTCGGGAGGGGTCGACTCCAGCCTGATCGTCGGACTGATGGCAGAGGCGGGTGTGTCCGAACTGCGGACCTACAACGTCGGATTCGAGGATGTCGGCGGAGAGAAGGGCAACGAGTTCGAGTACGCCGACATCGTGGCGCGGCGTTTCGGAACGATCCACGAGCGCATCTTCGTCCCTGAATCGGAACTGCTTGCGCGCCTGCCCGAAGCGGTGACGGCGATGAGCGAGCCGATGGTGAGCCACGATTGCATCGGTTTCTACCTCCTTTCCGAGGCGGTCTCCCGGCACAGCAAGGTGGTCCAGAGCGGACAGGGTGCGGACGAGGTCTTCGGCGGATACCACTGGTATCCGAAGCTCGAGGGCAGCACGCAACCGGTGGCGGACTATCTCGACGCATTCCGTGACCGTGATTTCGATGAGTACACCGGGGTGGTGTCGCCCGGATCGCTCGCAGGCGACGAGTCGGCGGCTTTCGTCGCCGAGCGCTTCAACGCGCCGGGGGCGGCCGATCCGGTGGACAAGGCGCTGCGACTCGATACGACCGTGATGCTCGTCGACGATCCGGTAAAGCGCGTCGACAACATGACCATGGCGTTCGGGCTGGAGGCCCGGGTGCCGTTCCTGGATCACGAACTGGTCGAACTCGCGGCGCGCATCCCGGCGCGCCACAAACTCGCGCACGGGGGCAAGGGTGTATTGAAGGAGGCCGCGCGCAAGGTCATTCCGTCCGAGGTGATCGATCGTCCCAAGGGATATTTCCCGGTCCCGGCGCTGAAGTATCTGCAAGGATCCGTGCTCGAACGGGTCCGCGATTCGCTGTCCAGCCGTGCGGCGCGCGAGCGCGGCCTGTTCCGCAAGGACTACGTCGACATGCTTCTCGCCGATCCCGGGGCGCACATCACGCCGCTGCGCGGTTCCAAACTGTGGCAACTCGGGCTGCTCGAATGGTGGCTGCAGACCCATGTGGGTGTGCAGAGATGATGTTGTGGCGCGTCGGCCGTACCCGCGATGCGACGTTCCGCGAGGATGAATCGGGATGATGCGAAAGAGCCTGGAGCGCGCCCTGCGTGCGGGTAGACAACCCTTCCACTGGCCCGCGGGGCAGCCGGAAATGGAGGCGATGCCGGACGAGGCGGTGGTCGAGTGCGGTTGGGGACGGTGGTTTCCCGCCCAGACGTGGCGCGATCCGGCGCGCCTTGCAGAGGCGCTGCTGCGCGAGCGCCCGGGCCAGCGGGATATTGCCTTCTACGTCGAGAAACCCCAGATCGTCGTCGCGAGCGCGCCGCAGCAGCTCTTTCTCGACCCGTCGGATGCGTTCCGTCTCCAGCTCTCCGCCTATCGGCCCCGCGCCGCCGCGCGTCGCGGGTTCACCCTGCGCAGGCTCAGGACCCGCAGCGACGTCGCTGCGATCAACACCATGTATCGTGCGCGCAACATGGTGGCGGTCGATGCGCAGCAGGTGTGGAAGGCTCACGCGAGCCGCGTGATCACGTACGCGCTGGCCGAGGACAAGGCCAGCGGCGAGATCGTCGGTGTCGCGATGGGCCTCGATCACGTGCAGGCCTTCGCCGACCCGCAGCACGGCTCCAGCCTCTGGGCCCTGGCTGTGGCACCGCAGGCGGCGCATCCCGGGATCGGCGAGGCGCTGGTGCGTTACCTCGCCGAGCATTATCAGGCGCGCGGAAGGGCCTGGATGGACGTCTCCGTCATGCACGACAACGCGCAGGCCATCGCGCTTTACGAGAAGCTCGGCTTTCAACGAATTCCGGCATTCGCGGTGAAGCGCCGCAATGCGATCAACGAGCCCTTGTACACCGGTCCCGGGGACGGCATCGATACATTGAATCCGTACGCGCGGCTGATCGTGGATGAAGCGCGCCTGCGCGGCATCCTTGTCGAGGTCATCGATGCCGCGCACGGCTATTTCCGGCTCACTCTGGGTGGGCGCAGCATCGTGTGCCGCGAGTCGCTGTCCGAACTCACCACCGCGATTGCGATGAGTCGTTGCCAGGACAAGCGCGTCACTCTCGCGCTACTTGCGAAGGCCGGCCTGAGCGTGCCCGGCCAGCAGGATGCGGCGGATGCAGACGCCAATGCGGCCTTTCTCGCGAGGCACGGCGCGGTCGTCGTCAAGCCGGTCGAAGGCGAGCAGGGGAAGGGGATCAGCGTCAATCTCACGACCCCGGAAGAGGTCGAGTCTGCCGTCGCACGGGCGCGCACGACCTGCGACAAGGTCATTCTCGAGCAATATTGCGCGGGTCAGGATCTGCGCATCGTGGTGATCGACTACCGGGTGGTTGCCGCCGCCGTGCGCCGTCCGCCCGTCGTGATCGGCGACGGGCGGACCACGGTTCTGGAGCTTATCGCGAAGCAGAGTCGGCGGCGCCAGGCCGCCACCGGCGGGGAGTCGCGCATTCCGATCGACGACGAAACGCAGCGTTGCGTGCGCGCGCAAGGCCATGAACTGGAGGACGTGCTCGAATACGACGTTCAACTCACCGTTCGCAATACAGCCAATCTCCATACGGGGGGCACGATTCACGACGTCACTTCGAGTCTGCATCCGGTGCTGTGCGAAGCGGCCGAGCGTGCCGCACGCCAAATCGACATCCCGGTAACCGGACTGGATTTTCTGGTGCCCGCGGTGGACGAACCCGAATACGTCATCATCGAGGCAAATGAACGCCCGGGACTTGCCAACCACGAACCGCAACCGACTGCGGAACGTTTCGTCGACCTTCTGTTTCCCAGCACCAGGTTCACGCAAAAAGGATCTGTCCGATGATTCCGGTTCCGGCCGTACTGCCCCTGATCGACTACGACTTCCTCGAGGAAACCCTGCTTCAGTTGCTCGCGATCCCAAGCCCGGTCGGCCTCACCGACGCGGCCGTGCGCTATACGGCCGGACGCCTCGAAACCCTCGGCATCCCATACGAACTGACCCGCCGCGGGGCCATTCGCGCGACCCTTTCCGGACGCGAGAAACAGCCGGCGCGCGCGGTCGTGGCGCATCTCGACACGCTCGGCGGAATGGTTCGCTACCTCAAGGAAAACGGCCGCCTCGGCATCATGCCGATCGGCCACTGGTCCGCGCGCTTCGCCGAAGGCGCGCGCCTGACGATATTTACCGACGACGGGCACTTGCGTGGCACCTGTCTTCCGCTCAAGACGTCGGGCCATGCCTTTGGCGAGGAAGTCGATTCCCAGCCGGTGGGCTGGGATCACGTGGAGGTGCGCGTGGACGTTCCGACGCGCAATCGTTCCGACCTCGAGGCGGCCGGAATCAATGTCGGCGACTGGATTGCATTCGATCCGCAGCCGGAGATCCAGCCCAATGGCTATATCAACTCGCGCTACCTCGATGACAAGGCCGCCGTGGCGGCGCTGCTTGCGGCATGCAAGGCGGTGCGTGACCACAGTCTGCTCCTGCCCGTGGATGTCCATCCGCTGCTGACGCTGACCGAGGAGGTCGGCTCCGGAGCCTCGGCGGCGCTTCATGGCGAGATCGCCGAGATGGTGAGCCTCGACATCTCCATTGCCGCACCGGGCCAGAATACCTCCGAACACGCGGCGACGATATGCGTCCAGGACATGTCCGGCCCCTTCGACTATCACCTCACGCACAAGCTCATCGCGCTCGCGAAGGAACACGACATCCCCCATCGACGTGACGTGTTCAAGTACTACCGCTCCGACTCGGCCGCCGCGGTGGAAGCCGGCAATGACATCCGCACCGCGCTGATCGGCTTCGGCGGGGATGCCTCGCACGCGCAGGAACGCACCCATCGGGATGCACTGGAGGCCCTGGCGCGGTTGGTCGTCGCCTACATGATGAGCGAACCGGTGACCCAGCGGGACCGCCTGTGCATGGGATCGCTCGAAGGCTTCACCGAGCAGTTGCGTCCCCAGGACATGGTCCTGCCCTCGACGCCACTGCCCACGCCCGGCGATTTTCTCGACACGGATGATGCGCTGCATGGAGAAACGAAGGGCGATCGATAGCCGCCGCGCGAGCACATTACCGGGCCTTGCGTGCGCATGCCGGCGCGCCATGGGGAGGCGAGCGGAATCCGCGCGGCGCCGCGCTTGAAACGTTGCGCCTGAACAAGTTGCGCCGTGACTTCACCAACGCTCGCGATGAGGCTCGCACCCCGGACGCAGACGGGGAGCGCCGGCAGCTCCGCGAATCCTTGCTGCCCGCACTGTTCGATCCGGGGGTGGTAGGGACCTCAGATTGGTGTAAAGGCCTTTTTCGGGGCATGCCGCATGTGCAGCGATAAGCCCAACGCAGCCATGTGGCTCGAGTTGCGGCCCGGAATCGTTTGCGCCAAGGGCAGAAACTCGGACTCCTCGAATTGGGCATGAGCACGATAGCGGGTCACCAGGCGCTCGATCTCGGCTACGTCGATGTGACTGATCCGGCCCTGCGCCACCTTCTTGAGCCCGGACTCCATGCGCTTCCAGGTGGCTTCGAGTTCGCGGTGTTCATCGGTGAGTCGCTTGATCATCGTCTGCACCCTGTCGAACTCGGCGCCATCTTCGGCACTCGCCAGCACCGCCGGAAAGAGCTCACGCTCCTCATCGAGGTGATGCTCGAATATGAACTCCCGAAAGAATTCCAGTGCATTCACCGCAATTTCCCGGGCACGCGCAGCCGGCTCGAGCAGGGCCGGCAGCTCGCCCAGCATGTCCAGCTTCTCCAGGATGCCCTCATGGCAATGGGAAAAATCCTGAATGGGCTCGGTTTTGTCTGTCGAAGGAGATGATTCGGTGATGATGGTCTTCACGAAAGTTCAAGATAAGGGATATGCAGAAACACCCATGGCCCACGCCTGCCGCTCATTTGGCACTCATCAGTGCCGGCAACCAGATCGAGACCTCGGGAACGGCTGCGATCAACACCAGCACCAGCATCACCACCGCGAGGAACGGAGCGATGGCAAAAAACAGCGGGCCCATGCGGATGTCGGCCTGAACGACGAGCACCGGAAGTGGCCGGGCGGTAAGTTGCTGAGTCATGTCTGTCTCCTCCATCTGAGGTGGTTACCGAATGCGCGGGCACACGCCGATGCGAGTGACTCGGCCGTAGCTGCCAGACGGGGCGCGCATTACGATTTACGGATCGGACGGTCGTTTCCGACGGCCGGTCAGGCAAGCCCTATTCGGGCTCGCCGATGTCCAGTGCGACATCGCCGACACCGTCCACATGGCCGGTGATCCTGTCGCCCGGCTTCACCGCGCCGACGCCTTCGGGGGTGCCGGTGTAGATGAGGTCCCCCGGCTCGAGGTGATAGAACCTCGACAGGTCGGCGATGATTTCGCGAATGTTCCAGATCAGCATCGACAGGTCGGAGGACTGCCTGGTCTCGCCATTGACCTGCAGGTTGATCGCGCCCTTTTCGAGCACGCCCAGTCCGCCCGCCGGGACGACTTCGGTGCACACCGCGGAGCTCTCGAAATTCTTGCCCAGGTCCCACGGACGGCCTTGCTCCCGGGCAACCAGCTGCAGGTCGCGGCGGGTCATGTCGAGACCGGCGGCATAGCCGTAGATCAGTTCATGCGCATCGGCTTCGGCGACGCGGAAGCCGACCTTGCCGATCGCAACTACCAGTTCCATCTCATAGTGGTAGTTGGACGTGCCGGTCGGGTAGGGCACGGTGGCCCCGGACTCGACAAGGGTGGATGCGTCCTTCAGGAAGTAGAAGGGGCGCATCGTGGCCTTGTCGACCGGACGGTCCATCTCGACCGCGTGGGCTTGATAGTTGCGGCCGACGCAGAAGATGCGCTTCACCGGCAGTCTGAGGTCGCTGCCGCGCACCGGCAGCGAGAAAACCGGGGCGGGATTCCACAGGAAGTTGGTCTGGCTCATGTCGTTTCTCTCTGGATGGCGATGGAGGTGCGATTTCGGTCGGGCTCAGGCACGGACTTCGTAGACACCGAGCTTCTTGTGCAGCGGGCTTTCGTCGGCGATGAAGACGAAGCTTGGCTCGCTTGCGGAGCCGTTCTTGAGCGTGACCGGTGCATAGCCGGGGGCACAGCAAGTGTCGGCGGCAGCAAGGCTGAAGTCGTTGCCGTCGATGCTGATGTCTGCACCGCCTTCGATGAGGTGAAACACCATCGCCGGCGAGCGCGCGGGCAGACGCAGCGTTTCACCCGGACGCAGCATCAGTGCCGAGAATCCGAGGATGTTCTGGCAATCCGCGCCGGTTTCCGGGTTGATGTAGGCCACCTGCACCGCTTCGATCTGCGGTTGATTCTCAGCCAGGCTCAGCAGCGTGGCGCGCACGTCGGCCCAAGGGTAGCGCAGCATCGGATAGCGACGCCCGCTGCCGCGGGTGAAAAGCGGGGACGGCACGACGCCGCCGCGAGCGTAGTTGCGCTCGACCCGCGTCGCGCTGACGTGCTGCACCTCGCCTTCGGTTGCGTAGGAGGTTTCGGTGTAATAGATCAGCGGCAGATCGAGGACGTCGAGCCACACCACCGGCTCGGTTCCGTCGTGCCCGTGTTCATGCCACAGGCCGGTCGGCGTCAGGATCAGGTCGCCGCGGCTCATCGGGCATTTTTCGCCGTCCACCGTGGTGTAGGCGCCTTCACCTTCGACGATCATGCGCACCGCGTTGGGGGTGTGCTTGTGCGCCGGAGCCCATTCGCCCGGCAGCAGCAACTGCATGCCGAGGTAGATCGAGGCGCTGGCCTGCATCTTTTCCAGACCGTGGCCAGGGTTGGCCAGCACCAGCACGCGACGCTCGGCTTTTTCGATCGGGGTGAGCGCACCGGCCTGCAACAGCAGCGGGCGCAATGCAGCGTAGGACCAGCACGTCGGCCTCGTGCGCGGGCCGGGCTTGCCCGGCGGCAACACTGCACGCAGGCTGGGCCACAGTGGCACGAGGTTCTGGGCGGTGAGGGCCTCACGGTATTCGAGGGGCAGATCGTCGAGGGTTCCGAGCTGGCGCATGGTGTCCGTGTCTCCTGCGGGTGGGTGATCCGTGCAATCAGTTTCGTCCTGCCTCGGATCAGAAATTTTTCTGTGGCGCGAACATTAGCAATCAAGCAGAACTCAATCCATGCAATGAGTCGAATAACCGCGATTCGATAATCGAATATAGTTCATGGCTTCCGGACAGACCCCTGACATCCGCCTGCTGCAGGTCTTCGACGAGATCTACAAGACGCGCAGCGTGAGCCGCGCCGCCGATCAGCTGGACCTCGGCCAGCCGGCCGTAAGCATCGCACTGGGCAAATTGCGCCGGCACTACGATGATCCGCTGTTCGTGCGCACATCTTCCGGGATGGATCCGACGCCGCTCGGTGAGGAACTGGTGCAGCCGATCCGGCTTGCGATTGATGCCCTGCAGGAGGCGCTGGGTTACCGCACTGCCTTCGATCCGGCCACCGTGGAGCGCACCTTCCGCATCGCGATGACCGACATCTCCCAGCTCGTGCTGCTACCCGGATTGTGGGCACGTCTGCGCAAGGTGGCGCCCGGCGTGCATATCGACGTCGCCAATTTGTCGGCCGAAACCGCCCATATGCTCGAGGCTGGCGAGGTGGATCTCGCGCTGGGCTTCATGCCGCAGCTCGATGCGGGTTTCTATCAGCAGACCCTGTTCAGGCAGCATTATGTTTGCTTGGCGAGCATGAACCATCCTCGTGTGCAGGGTGGGCTGAGTCTGGCGCAGTTCGAAGCAGAGGAACATGCGGTGGTGACGACCTCGGGCACCGGCCACCTGTTCGTTGACCGCGAGCTGGCACGACAGAACATCACCCGCAGGGTGGCGGTACGCGTTCCGAGCTTTCTCGGCGTAGCCTTCGTCATCGAACACACCGACCTGCTCGTCATGATCCCCACGCGGCTGGGCGAGATGCTGGCAGGGCGCGGGCGTTTCACCTCCTACGCCGTGCCGTTCCCATTGCCCGCTTATGCGGTGAAGCAGCACTGGCACGAGCGCTACCATCATGACCTGGGGAACCGGTGGCTGAGAGGAGTGATTCGGGAGTTGCTGCGGGAGTGAGCTACCTTGCGATCATGTTCGTCCAGCCTGATCATCGAATTGCCGCACACGACGACTTGCGGTCCGGAGGCGCAACCCGACCCAAATCCGTAGCGGCCTGCGGACCTGGCACAGTCAAAATCCCAGTTGCCTGCCAGCCCCGGCCAATGTCGCAATGCCGAGCACGGCGAAGATAATCGCGGCAAGCACATGCACAAGACGCACCGGCATCCGGTGTGCAATTCGGTCACCCAACAGCACGGCAGGAACATTGGCGATCATCATCCCGAATGTCGTTCCAGCCACCACCGCGAAGAAGGCTTGGTATTGTGCCGCGAGCGCGACCGTCGCGAACTGGGTCTTGTCCCCCATCTCGGCGAGGAAAAAGGCGACGAGCGTTGTGCCGAAGACGCCATATCGAGCCAGACTGGCGTCATTTTCCTCAAGCCTGTCCGGAGTGAGCGTCCACACGGCCATGCCGATGAACGACAGTCCCAGGATCCAGCGCATCGTGTCCGGCGCCAACAATGACGTGAGCCCGGTTCCCAGCGCGCCGGCAAAGGCGTGATTTGCGATTGTGGCAATCAAGATGCCGATGATGATCGGAAGCGGCTTACGGAACTTGGCAGCAAGGAGAAAGGCGAGAAGCTGCGTCTTGTCGCCGATCTCCGCAAGGGCAACGATGCCCGTAGCGATGAGGAAAGCATCCACTGGGGATTCCGCAGGCCGGAAGAAACGATTGACCACAAAACCTCTCCGGCCCTTCGGGAGGTCAAGTGGTCAAAGGTCTTGCCAGGCTCGGGAACCGCTTGCACCATGCCGGATCCGGCAAGTATGTTGACGCAAGCTCCTTCCGGAGGAAGGACGGCTACTCCCCAATGACGGCGCCGATTATGAGTCGCTTCCCGTGACTTGTCGACCGGCAGAGGTCGCTTGTGTAGAGGTTGCTTGCACACTTCAGTTGCAGCAAGTGCGGTCCTTGCCCTGCTGCTGGATCGGTGGCCGGGACACCGTGGCGCATGAGCAGAATACGCAACCGTTGCCCGGTCCTGGATTGACGGCGCCACGGCCGACGGGGTACATCGCCATCACATAACGCGCCAGCTGGCGGTTCAGAAAATAACGGAATGCCTGAATTGGTCAGCCGATGGTTGTTCTCAACGCATGGTCGAGTGCCCATGACACTGGAAACAGTGTGCAACCGTGTGGCGGACATCAGTGCCCACATGGGAGGTGTGCCATTCACGGTGCGTGATGTCCGCCGCACGGCGGAAACCATGCTTGCGGGACTCCGCGTCTCCAAAGATACCCGCGCGCAGTTGCTATCGCATGGCATCAGTGGCGTTGGCGGCCCTGGTGCCCGAGCCGCAGGTCAACGTCACGCGCTTCCACGGTGTCTTCGCCCCGAACAGTCAGCAGCGCTCGCGAGGTGGAGCGACCGGCGATCGTTGGCGCCGTTACCGATCAGATGCGACTGCCGACCGTCGAGAAGGCCGCTTATACTGCCTATACGCGGGCAATGTCGAGCAAGGGCGAACAGGGGATTGCGGATATGGACAAGCAGGCGGTTGCAGCGATTTCCTATTTTTCCGATGTCCTCTGCGTGTGGGCCTACGCGGCGCAGATCAGGCTGGACGAACTGCGGCGGCAGTTCGGCGACCGGATCCGCCTGGAATATCGCTTTCTCCGCCTGTTCGGCGATACTTCCGCGCGCGTCGATGCCGGCTGGGCCGACCGGGGCGGCGCGGCGGGCTATTCGCGGCATGTGCAGGAGATGACGGCGCGCTTCGATCACATCGAGATTCATGCGGAGATCTGGACACGGAATGTTCCGCCCACGTCGGCAAGCTGCCACCTGTTTCTCAAGGCCATCCAGCTGATGGAGAAGTCCGGCGAGATCCCGGTGGCGCCCCAGGAGCGGTTTGGCGGCAAGAGCGTGTTCGAAGAGACCCTGTGGCGTTGCCGTCTCGGCTTCTTCCGGGACTTGCAGGACATCGCCGATCGTGCCGTTCAGGAAGCAATCGCCGCGGACCTGGCGCTGCCCCTTGCCGGCATCCGCACGCAGATCGACAGCGGCGCCGCCCACGCGGCACTTTGTGCGGACTTCGATGCGAAGGACAAACATCTTGTCGAGGGCAGCCCCACCTTCCTGCTCGACGAAGGGCGGCAGAAGCTCTATGGCAATGTCGGCTATCGAGTCATCGAGGCAAATATCGAGGAACTGCTCGCCGACCCCGGTGAACGGGTCAGCTGGTGTTGATCCGTTCCGGTGAAACGCAGCGACGCGACATTCGGTCGCCGCATTCGGGGCGGCGACCGATGCGAAAGCTGAGGACCAGGACGCCGATGCCGGCCGTGCGCGGGATGAACGCGTCGCGGTGCGCCGCGAATGATCCGGAAGGATCGACAATGCCGAACGGAGTGATTGGCAATGAAGGACCCGGGTGTCGCCAGAGATTTTCCTGTCGTCTGCGTGGGCGGCTCGGCCGGCGGGCTCGACGCGTATACGCGCCTGGCCCCCGCCGGGGCCTGAACCGGGGCTCGAGCCGGCTTGAAAACGTCGGCGGTTGACGGCACCGCTCGTTTCCTTGATCCGCCCTTCGGCCATCCGCGCATTTCAGGTTTTGTTTGACAACGCCGGCAGGCCAACCGGGAGGGCTATCGCGACAACGACGCCTCCGCCGCGATGAAGCCAACTGCTGAAGCTCGGCTGCGTGGGTTGCCGCACACCGGTCATCCGATGATCTGGTCAGGCAATTCGACGGATACCTGCCGCTGGCCGGCAGAAAAAGGTCTCGGTAGCAGGCGATCGTACTCCTGCCTGACCACCTCGTAGCACTCGCAGGTGCGTGCTTCCAGCCCGGACCGG
>CAYOKH010000050.1:0-12629 GCA_964404505.1 uncultured Azoarcus sp. | reverse complement strand
GACCTTGAAAGTGTCGAAGGCCTGCATGCCCCACTTCATGAACTGGTAGCGCTCGCGATTGCGCTGGAACTCGAGTTCCATGTTCCGGCGCATTGCGTCGGGAGTGCCGTATTCGTCGACCTGCACCGAATGGTCCACCACCAGGTCAACCGCAACGAGCGGTTCGATCAGCTTGGGGTCGCGACCCATCTTCGCCGCGACGTTGCGCATTGCAGCCAGGTCGCATAGCAGCGGAACACCGGTGAAATCCTGCAGCACGACGCGCGCGACCACGAACGGAATCTCGTCGGTGCGCGGCGCATTGGGTTTCCAGCCTGCGAGCTGGCGAACGTGCTCCGCCGTGACCTTCTTGCCGTCGCAGTTGCGCAGGACGGCTTCCAGCACAATGCGCAAGCAAACCGGGAGCCGGGACACCCGTCCGAGGCCCGCAGCTTCGAGGCTGGAGAGGGAATGCAGGTTTGCGCGTGCTCCGCCGCGAGTGGAGAATTGGCGAAGGGTGTCGAACAAGGCGTTGGGCATGGTTCCTGGCTCCTTGAATGAATCACGGATTGCTGCCGGAGAGCGGTGCGGCGCAGGCGACGCTAATGAGACCGCAGGCGTCACCGGCCGTTCATGGGTTTGTTCGCCGCACCGTGATACGAACCGGGGGTAAGATATTCGCCTTCGACAGAATCCCGCTGACCACTCGGTGATGCATTGCACCACGAGTCTTATAAAAGACATATAATACGAAAGTATCGCTCGGAAATCGGTCCGGGCGCCCAGCCACTTCAACGATGGAAGGAAACCGCCGTGCTTGAAGCCTACCGTGCCCATGCCGCCGAGCGTGCCGCCCTCGGCATCCCGCCGCTGCCCCTGTCGAAGCAGCAGACCGTCGAACTCGTGGAGCTTCTGCGCAATCCGCCTGCCGGCGAAGAGGGTTTCCTGGTCGAGCTCTTGACCTACCGCGTTCCGGCCGGCGTGGACGATGCCGCAGGGGTCAAGGCCGAATTTCTCGCCAGGATCGCAAGGGACGAGGAGACTTGTGGCCTGGTTTCCCGCGCCAAGGCGACCGAACTGCTCGGCACCATGCTGGGTGGATTCAACATCAAACCCCTGATCGACGTCCTCGGCGACGGTGAAGTCGGTGCGATTGCCGCAGCAGGGCTGAAGAAGACCCTGCTGATGTTCGACTACTTCCATGACGTGAAGGAACTGGCCGAGAAGGGCGTCGCCAACGCGAAGTCGGTGATGCAGTCCTGGGCCGACGCCGAATGGTTCACCAGCCGCCCGGAAGTGCCCGCCTCGACGAAGGTAACGATATTCAAGGTGTCCGGCGAAACCAATACCGACGATCTGTCGCCCGCTCCGGACGCGTGGTCGCGCCCCGACATACCGTTGCATGCGCTGGCCATGCTGAAAAACCCCCGCCCGGGGATCGAACCGGAAGAGGCGGGCGTGCGGGGTCCGGTGAAGTTCCTCGAGGACTTGCGCGCCAGGGGCAATCTGGTCGCCTATGTCGGTGACGTGGTCGGCACGGGCTCCTCGCGCAAGTCCGCGACCAACTCGGTGCTGTGGTTCACCGGGGAGGACATTCCCTTCGTGCCGAACAAGCGCTTCGGCGGCGTGTGTCTTGGCTCCAAGATCGCGCCGATCTTCTTCAACACCATGGAGGACGCCGGCGCGTTGCCGATCGAACTCGACGTGGGCCGGATGGAGATGGGTGATGAGGTCGAACTCAGGATCGACCACACGACCGCTGCGGTGACCGCTCTGAAGAACGGCGAGGTGATCGCCGAGTCCCGGCTCAAGACCCCGGTGATCCTCGACGAGGTGCGTGCCGGCGGGCGCATTCCGCTGATCATCGGGCGGGGCCTGACCGCCAAGGCGCGCGATGCGCTGGGCCTGCCGGTCAGCACGCTGTTTCGGCTGCCGCAGAATCCGGCCGACTCCGGGAGGGGTTTTTCGCTGGCGCAGAAGATGGTTGGTCGCGCCTGCGGTCTGCCGCTCGTTGGCGGAAATCAGCAGGGCATCCGCCCGGGCACGTACTGCGAACCGAAGATGACCACGGTCGGCTCGCAGGACACCACCGGTCCGATGACCCGCGACGAGCTGAAGGACCTGGCCTGCCTCGGCTTTTCCGCCGACCTGGTGATGCAGTCCTTCTGCCACACCGCTGCCTATCCGAAGCTCATCGACGTGCGCATGCATCGCGAACTGCCGAGCTTCATCAGCACCCGCGGCGGCGTCAGCCTGCGCCCGGGCGACGGCGTGATCCATTCCTGGCTCAATCGCCTGCTGTTGCCGGATACGGTCGGGACGGGGGGCGACAGTCATACGCGCTTCCCGATCGGAATTTCCTTCCCGGCGGGGTCTGGCCTGGTGGCGTTTGCCGCAGCGGCCGGCGTGATGCCCCTCGACATGCCCGAATCGGTGCTGGTGCGCTTCAGGGGCAAATTGCAGCCTGGAGTGACCCTGCGCGATCTGGTGAACGCGATTCCCTATTACGCGATCAACCAGGGCCTTCTGACGGTCGAGAAGAAGGGCAAGAAGAACATCTTCTCCGGTCGCATCCTCGAAATCGAAGGCCTGCCGGATCTGAAGGTCGAACAGGCGTTCGAATTGTCCGATGCATCGGCCGAGCGCTCTGCCGCGGGGTGCACGGTACATCTGGACAAGGCCCCGATCGTCGAGTACATGAACTCGAACATCACGCTGATGAAATGGATGATCGCCAACGGCTACGAGGATGCGCGCACGCTCAGGCGGCGCATCAAGGCCATGGAAGAGTGGATTGCCAGTGGCGAGCTGCTCGAGGCCGATCCCGACGCGGAGTACGCCGCGGTGATCGAGATCGACCTCGCGGACGTCAAGGAGCCGCTGGTGGCGTGCCCGAACGACCCTGACGACGTCAAGCCGCTGTCCGAAGTTGCCGGCGACAAGATCGACGAGGTCTTCATCGGTTCATGCATGACCAATATCGGTCACTTCCGTGCCGCGGGCAAGGTGCTGGAGGGCAAGTCCGACATCCCGACCCGTCTGTGGATCGCGCCGCCGACCAAGATGGACGCGATGATTCTCAACGAGGAAGGCTATTACGGCGTGCTCGGCAAGTCCGGGGCCCGCATGGAAATGCCGGGGTGTTCGCTCTGCATGGGCAACCAGGCGCAAATCCGCAAGGGCAGTACCGCGATGTCGACTTCGACGCGCAACTTCCCGAACCGGCTGGGTATCGACACGCGCGTGTATCTTGGCTCCGCCGAACTTGCCGCGGTGTGCGCGTTGATGGGGCGGATTCCAACCGTCGCAGAGTACCTCGAGCAGGTCCGCTCGCTCGACGCCAAGGCCGGTGAAGTCTATCGCTACATGAACTTCGACCAGATCGAGGAGTTCCGCAGCGTGGCCGACACTGTCGAGGTCTGACGCAACGGAAAGGGTTGCCCGCGCAGCTTGTGCGCGGATCACGACAGCGCCCCGCCTGCCTCGCGGTTGGGGCGTCTTCCTCGCCCTGTCCGATCGGAACGGCAGCGCCGGTCAGTCGCGCGGGGAGGCGTGGTGCTTCATCCGCTCAGGCGCAGATGAAACTGATTGCGAACGGGTTGCCGCTGCAGCTTCCGCCGAGCGCAATGTGACCCTGGCCTCGAAGGACGGCTTCCTCGCGACACAGCACGAACTCCTTCTCCCCGACGATCGACACGTACGTGCCGTTGCTGCTGCGGTCGACGAGTACGAACTTGTCGCCCCTGAGTTCGACTTCGGCGTGCCGGCGCGAAGCACGACTGTCGCCGACACGCATGTCGGCCACGGCGTCGCGCCCGATTCTGGCAACCGGGCAGTTCTCATTCAGCACTACCGTCTGCTCGTTGAGGTACAGCTTGAGTTCGTGTTCCCCCTCGACTACGAACTGCCCGGTCTGGAGAACCGTGACGTCGCCCAGGGCCTCGCATTTCAGTTCGAAGATCTCCATCGGGCGCGATGCGCCCCTGAGTACCCGCGATTGCAGCGGATACATCACATCCTGCCAGTCGGAAGTCAGATGCTGGAATGTTTCGGCTGTTGTCAGCGCTCGCCCCGGCGAGGCCAGTTCCATGAGACGTGCGGCGAAATTCACCGTCTCCCCGAAGACGTCGTCGCCGCTCGCGATCACCGATCCATAATGGAAGCCGATGCGCACGGCGAGTCTCTGTCCGGACAGCGGCGGCAGTTCGCGCAGCGACTGGTGCATGCCGACCGCAGCGTCTGCTGCACTGTCGGCATCGGCGAAAATCGCCATCAGGCCATCGCCCGTGTGCTTGACGACCTTGCCACCCCGGACTTCGATCGCCTTCTGCAATTCCTTGAGACAGCGATCCACGAGCGCGAATGCCGACGTGTCGCCCACGCGCTCGTACAATTGCGTGCTGCCGACGAGGTCGGCAAACAGGACGGTGCATTCGGGTGGCAGCGGGGAAGTATCTATCATGGGCGGATTATAAGGAATTGATCGGCGTGTGGATGATCTGACTGTGGTCAATTCCGGGTTGGTCCAATGACCCTCATGCTAGTGTATAATTATAAATGTGTTTTATCTGAAACGGCGCGGACATTCCGGTGTTGTGTATCGGTTCGAAGTCCTTGCCCTGCCTCCGCCCGGCACGGCGTTGCCGCGGTACAGCAGACATTTCACTCATGCGACTGTGCCCCCTGAAGGGATAGACGCAATTTCCCGAGTCTCGCCGAGCAGGGTACGAGACTGGCCCGATGCAAGCCGATTGCCGGTACTTATGGGTCTTGCGACCCTTTGCCACGGCGATGGCTCACCACCACGACCAAATTGCACGGCCTGTCGGTCGGCAGGCCTTTACATCGATCTGGAGAATGACGAACATGGCAAAAGAGGAACTTCTGGAAATGGAAGGCGTAGTCAACGAGGTTCTTCCCGACACGCGCTTCAAGGTCACGCTGGAGAACGGCGTGCAGGTCGCAGCATATGCGTCGGGGAAGATGCGCAAGCATCGTATTCGCGTGCTCGCGGGCGATCGCGTCAGTGTGGAACTGTCACCCTACGATCTGACCAAGGCGCGCATTCGCTTCCGCCACAAGTAAGCGGAGTCCGCAGCATGCGATCGCCTGCCGCTATCGCCGGAATTCATTCCTCGAAGCGCGACGTCGTCCTTTCGTCCGCGACCCGACTCATCGATCGCTCGCGAAAAATCGCTCTTCCGCCTCGTCCGGCAGATTCATTCCTGTCGTTCGCGCCCTGTTGAGCAGTTCCCAGTAATAGCGGTACGAAGCGCGGTCGTGCAGACGGCCCCCATGGCGCACGGGCCCCCAGTCGGCATCCTGTGCGGACACGAGAATCTCCGCTGCCACGCTGACTTCCGAGAAGTCCGGGCGCATCGCCTCCACGATCGGACCGATCTGATTGGGGTGAATGCTCCACATCCTGAGGAAGCCGAACTCGCGGCGGGCACGTTCGGCATCGCTCCGGATCACGTCGCGATCACTCAGCTCCGTCGTGACGTTGTGGGATGGGACGATGCCATTGCCCAGAGCCGCCGCGGCGATCTCGGACTTGGCGCGCGCGATCAGCGGATGAAGGAACTGGCCCGGGCTCCTCATCGCCGCGCCGGGTATCGCCCCGTGATGCGCGGACACGAAATCCATCAATCCGAAATCGAGTGATTCGACCCCGTCCAGTGCTGCGATGTCCCACACTTCGTGCAGTGCTCCGTGGGTTTCGATGAGAACGTGCACCGGGATCGCGTGGTCGAGGTCGCCGGCGGTCTCGATCGCTCTGAGGGCTTCGATCTGAATGCGTACGTCGGCGAGGGAGCGCACCTTGGGCAAGGTCACGAAGGCGAGGCGGGCACCTGCGCGGCCGGCGATGATCTCCAGATCGCGCTCCCAGTGGGGGTGGGTGATGTCGTGAATGCGGGCGCCTACGCGGCAAAAGCGGTTGTCCGGGCCGTTGATGATCGCCGCCACCATCACCGCGTGTTCACCCTCCACGCCGGTGCGGGCGCCGTCCTCACAGTCGCAGGTGAGATCGAAGATCGGACCGAGTTCGGCTTGCAGCAACAGCGCTTTGCGCATGAGCTTTTCGGATCCGGCATAGTGATCGACCGGAGGAATGGCCGGAAATGGCTTTTCGCCCTCGAACAGGACGCTGTCAGGGTGGAGGGGTGAGTTCATGGGCGCGCGCTCGCTGTAATGCCGAGTATGGCCGGAAAAGGATCGCAACGGCCGGTGAACTGCGGTTGCGGGCGAAAAAAGGGCGCACGGCATGAACCGCGCGCCCGATCTGCGAATCCTGCAGATCAGCCCAGCAGGTCTTTCACACCGTCGCGCTCCTCGAGCAACTCGTTCAGCGTATGCGTCATGCGCTCACGCGAGAATTCGTCGATCTCCAGGCCCTGGATCATCTTGTAGTCGCCATTCTCGGTGACGCAGGGGAAGCCGTACGTGATCCCTTCCGGAATGCCGTAGGAGCCGTCGGACGGAATGCCCATCGTGACCCACTCACCGTCGGACCCCAGCCACCAGTCACGCACATGATCGATTGCAGCGTTGGCCGCCGAAGCGGCAGAGGACAGCCCGCGTGCCTCGATGATGGCCGCGCCGCGCTTGCCGACGGTGGGCAGGAAGACGTCGCGGTTCCAGTCGTCGTCGTTGATCAGGTCCTTGACCTTGTCCCCGTTCGACTCGCAGAAGCGATAGTCGGCGTACATGGTCGGGGAGTGGTTGCCCCAGACGACCAGTTTGCTGAGGCTGGAGACGTCGCGACCGCACTTGGCGGCAAGCTGGGACAGTGCGCGGTTGTGGTCGAGGCGCAACATCGCGGTGAAGTTGCGTGCGGGGACCCGTCCATACTTCGAGGCCATTTCACGAGCGATCAGCGCATTGGTATTGCACGGATTGCCGACAACCAGGACCTTGCAGTCGGGGTCGGCATGCTGGCCGATCGCTGCGCCCTGTACCGTGAATATCTTGGCATTCTCGGTCAGCAGATCCTTTCGTTCCATACCGGGGCCGCGCGGGCGGGCGCCGACAAGAAGCGCGGCCTGTGCATCCTTGAAGGCGACGTTCGGGTCGTCAGTAGCGATCATGCCCGCCAGCAGCGGGAACGCGCAGTCCTGGAGTTCCATCATCACTCCGTTGACCGCCTTCTGGGCCTGGGGCAGGTCCAGAAGCTGGAGGATGACGGGTTGATCCTTGCCGAGCATCTCGCCGCTGGCAATGCGGAACAGCAGGCTGTAACCGATCTGGCCGGCCGCGCCGGTGACGGCTACGCGTACGGGGGACTTGCTCATGTGAATACTCCCTCAAAAGCGAAAAGCAAACTAATGAACTCCGGTCTTGCAACCGAAGCACTGCCACTGGTCAGAGCGGACGCTGGGGGCGCCCTGTTCTGAAACGACGCTTCCGCTGGTCGCCGGCACGCACGTCGATGTTCGTGCGGGACACGCGGTTGAACTGGATCCGAGTGCTCCTCCCATGCGGCAGCGCGGCATGATACCGTCGGGAACTGACGGCTGGGGCGGGAAAATGTTAGAAGCAAGCATCTTCCATGTCAAATCACATCATTGGTCTTATATAAGACACTAGACGACTTATGGACGATCCCGAAGTTTTGTGCTGAAATAGCGCCATGATACAGGATTCACCGACTTTCAGTCCGTTGTACCGGCAGATCAAGGGCCTGATGATTCAGGCACTTGAGGCTGGCGAGTGGCTGCCCGGGCAGGTGATTCCAAGCGAGCAGGAACTGGCCGCAAGATTCAACGTCTCGCAGGGCACCGTGCGGAAGGCGGTCGACGAAATGGCGGCTGACAATCTGCTGGTGCGCAAGCAGGGTAAGGGTACTTATGTCGCATCGCACAATGACCCGCGTGCCATGTTCCGTTTTCTGCGCCTGGTGCCGATCGACGGCGAGCTCGTCCAGCCGGAGAGCCTGCCCCTCGAATGCTGGCGTGCGAAGGCGGGTCAGGAGGCGTCGCGCATGCTCGGAATCCGCCAGGGTGACCCGATCATCATCGTCAGGCGACTGCTGCGATTCGCCCGGAAGCCGGTGGTTGTAGACGAGATCTATCTGCCGGGCGAGATTTTCAAGGGTTTGACCCTGGAAATGCTGCAATCCTGGAGCGGATCGCTGTACAGCCTGTTCGAAACGCAGTTCGGCCTTCGCATGATTCGCGCACAGGAACGGATTCGCGCAGTAGCGGCCGATCGCTCGGTAAGCGAGGCGCTGAAGGTGCCGGAAGGCAAGCCATTGCTGTCCGTCGAGCGGGTCACGTACACGTATGGCGACAGACCGGTCGAATGGCGGCGCGGCCTTTATCTGACCGACGAACACTTCTATCTGAACGAATTGAACTGAGCGCAGGGCCGACGCTTGGGCCGGATGGCGGATCCGACGCGCGCATATAATTACGGGTTGGTTTGCTTTGGGAGAACCGCGGCGATGTCGGTGCCGCAATTTGAGGGGTACGGAAAAACATGTCTGATGCGACAGCGCGCAAACAGCGGCCAAAGTTCCTGGCGCTGCATGAGATTCGCTTGCCCCTGCCCGGGATCGTGTCGATCCTTCACCGTGTCAGCGGGGCTGGTCTGTTCCTTTTGTTGCCGTTTCTGCTCTTCCTTTTCGACCGCAGTCTCGGATCGCCCGAGACTTTTGCCGACTACCAGAGCGTCGTTTCCAATCCGCTCGTCAAGCTGGTCCTTTTCGGATTGCTTTGGGCGTACCTGCACCACTTCTGCGCCGGCATCCGCTTCCTCCTGCTGGACCTGCACATCGCCGGCGACCTCGAGGCCGCGCGTAACAGTTCGCGCATCGTGCTCGTCGTCAGTATCGTCCTGACCGTCGTGATCGGGGTGATGCTATGGTGAATCGTATCGTTGTCGGGGCCCACTACGGCCTGCGCGACTGGATCGGACAGCGCGCCACGGCCGTGTATATGGCGCTCTACACGATCATCTTCGCACTGTACGCGCTGGCGCTTCCGGAGATGAGTCATGAGGCCTGGTCGGCGATGTTCTCCGGCGGTTTCATGCGCTTCGCTACCTTTCTGTTCTTCCTGGCGCTCTTCTATCACGCCTGGGTCGGTGTGCGTGACATCTTCATGGACTACATCAAGCCGACCGGCATTCGCCTCGGGCTGCACGTGGTCGTTCTATTCCTGCTCATCGGCTATGTCGGCTGGGCTACCCAGATTCTTTGGAGACTTTGAGCGTGAGCGTAGCCAAGCGTACCTATGATGCAGTGATCGTCGGCGCCGGCGGGGCGGGTCTGCGCGCCGCACTGCAACTGGCCGAGGCCGGCATGAAGACGGCCGTAGTGACCAAGGTCTTTCCGACCCGCTCGCACACGGTGGCGGCGCAGGGCGGTGTGGCCGCTTCGCTCGGCAATTCGACCGAGGACAACTGGCATTGGCACATGTACGACACCGTAAAGGGGTCGGACTGGCTGGGTGACCAGGATGCGATCGAGTTCATGTGCCGCAAGGCGAACGAGGTGGTGGTCGAACTCGAGCATTACGGCATGCCGTTCGATCGCACGGACAGCGGCAAGATCTACCAGCGACCCTTCGGTGGCCATTCCCAGAACTACGGACAGATGCCGGTGTCGCGTTCGTGCGCTGCTGCCGACCGCACCGGCCATGCAATGCTGCATGCGCTGTATCAGCGCAACGTGCGCGCCAACACCCAGTTCTTCGTCGAGTGGATGGCGCTCGACCTGATCCGCGATGCCGAGGGCCACGTGCTCGGCGTGACCGCGCTCGAGATGGAGACCGGCGAGGTCAGCATCTTTCACGCCAAGGCGACGATCTTTGCCACGGGCGGGGCGGGGCGTATCTACCACAGTTCGACCAACGCCTTCATCAACACCGGTGACGGCGTGGGAATGGCCGCGCGGGCACGCATTCCCCTCGAGGACATGGAGTTCTGGCAGTTCCACCCGACCGGCGTGGCCGGCGCCGGCGTGCTGATCACCGAAGGAGTGCGCGGTGAGGGCGGCATTCTGCGCAACGCCGGTGGCGAGCGCTTCATGGAACGCTATGCGCCCAACCTCAAGGATCTGGCTTCGCGGGACGTCGTGTCGCGCGCGATGACCACGGAGATCAACGAGGGGCGTGGCTGCGGTCCGGACAAGGACTATGTGCTGCTCGACATCACGCATCTGGCACCCGAAACGATCATGAAACGCCTGCCGGGCATTCACGAGATCGCGATCCAGTTTGCGGGCGTCGATCCGATCAAGGAGCCGATCCCGGTGGTGCCGACCTGCCACTACCAGATGGGCGGAATTCCGACCAACTACAAGGGCCAGGTCGTGGTGCCAAAGGACGGCGATCCGAGCACGTCGGTGGTCGGTTTCTACGCTGCAGGCGAATGCGCATGTGCCTCGGTGCACGGGGCCAACCGCCTGGGCACGAACTCGCTGCTCGATCTGCTGGTCTTCGGCAAGTCGGCCGGAGAAACGGCGGTCGAGGACCTCAGGAGCGGCGATCTCTCGCTGCGCCCGCTTCCTGCGGATGCGGGGGACGACTCGCTTGCGCGCATCGCCCGTCTCGATTCGCAGACGAACGGCGAGAGCGTATTCGACGTCGGTCTGGACATGCGCCGCTCGATGCAGAAGCACGCAGGCGTGTTCCGTTTCGACGCGCTACTTAAGGAGGGCGTCGCTAGCATTCTCGAGATTGCTGAACGCGCCAAGCGGACGGAGATCGGCGACAAGTCGAAGGTGTGGAACACCGCCCGCGTCGAAGCGCTGGAACTGGACAATCTCGTCGAGGTTGCGAGGGCGACCATGGTCTCGGCGGAGGCGCGCAAGGAATCGCGCGGCGCACATGTGCGCGACGACGCCCCGGATACACCGGAGTTCCCGAACGGCCGCAATGACGACGAATGGCTCAAGCACACCCTGTGGTACAGCGAGGGTAACCGGCTCGACTACAAACCGGTCAACCTGAACCCGCTGAACGAAGGCACCGAGCCGATCGCGCTCGCCAAGCGCACCTACTGAGCGTCGGAGAATTAGGGACATGACCAAGCGCAGCGTTCAATTCAAGATCTACCGTTACGATCCGGACAAGGATGAGAAACCGTACATGCAGGACATCACCGTCGAACTGGAGCCCGCCGACAAGAAGCTCCTCGATGCGTTGGTGCGCCTGAAGGGCAAGGACGATTCGCTCTCGTTCCGACGCTCCTGCCGCGAGGGTGTGTGCGGCTCCGACGCGATGAATATCAACGGCAGGAATGGACTCGCCTGTCTGACCGCCATCGAGGGTCTGCCGCAGCCGATCGTCCTGCGCCCGCTGCCCGGGTTGCCGGTGATCCGCGACCTGATCGTGGACATGACGCAGTTCTTCAAGCAGTACCACTCGATCAAGCCTTACCTGATCAATGACGACCCGCCACCCGAACGCGAGCGCCTCCAGTCGCCGGAAGATCGCGATGAACTGAACGGATTGTACGAGTGCATCCTGTGTGCGTGCTGCTCGACCGCCTGCCCGTCATTCTGGTGGAATCCGGACAAGTTCGTCGGGCCTGCCGGGCTGCTTGCCGCCTATCGTTTCCTGGCCGACACGCGCGACGAAGCTACGAACGAGCGACTGGACAACCTCGAGGATCCGTACCGGCTCTTCCGTTGTCACTCGATAATGAACTGCGTCGACGTGTGTCCGAAGGGCCTCAATCCGACGCGGGCGATCGGCAAGATCAAGGACATGATGGTGGCACGCGCGGTATGAACGTCGACAGAAAGCGCATTCGCTGGCAATGCCGTCGGGCTCTGCTCGAGCTCGACCTTGTCTTCGCGCGCTTTCTGGAAAGACATTTCGACCGACTCAGCGACGATCAGCTGGCCGAACTGGACGACCTGCTGTTGTGCGAGGATCATGAACTGTGGGCCCTGATCAACGGCAGCAAGCCATGCACCCGGGAACGCTGGAACGAAATCATTGCGCTGCTGCGGCAGTCCTGACGTATCTGCGCAATCATCACAGTGAAAATAGCGCCTACGGGCGAGCATAAGAGGGATGACCTATGAGCACTGAACGCACCGCAACGCTGACGATCGACGGCAAGACCTTCGATTTCCCGGTGATGACCGGCACACACGGCAACGATGTCATCGACATCCGCACTCTGGGCGCCAAGACCGGACTGTTCACATACGATTCGGGATTCCTGTCGACCGCGAGCTGCAAGTCCCAGATCACCTTCATCGACGGCGACAAGGGGGAATTGCTGTATCGGGGTTATCCCATCGAGCAGCTCGCCGAAAAATGCAGCTTCCTGGAAGTGGCGTATCTGCTCAAAAACGGGGAGCTGCCCAATGCGTCCCAGAAGGCCGACTTCGAACACACGATCAAGAACCACAGCATGCTTCATGATCAGATCAACAAGTTCTACTCGGGCTTCCGGCGTGACGCGCATCCGATGGCGGTGATGGTCGGTGTGGTGGGCGCCCTGTCGGCGTTCTACCACGACGCGATGGATGTCTCCGATGCCGAGCATCGCGGCATCTCCATCAATCGCCTGATCGCCAAGCTGCCGACGATCGTCGCGATGGCGTACAAGTACAACATCGGGCAGCCGTTCATGTACCCGCGCAACGATCTGGATTACGCGGCGAACTTCATGTACATGATGTTCGGCACCCC